>NZ_QHCT01000001.1:986250-1315000 GCF_003545885.1 Leptospira stimsonii | reverse complement strand
CAATTCTTTCCTTAGGACGAGTGATCGGAAGTATCGAAAAAAAGGTTGGTGGAAGATCACGCTACTTCATCAATATCTCTATTGGAAGTTGGCCTTTCTTCATTTCTTCGGAAATGAATGAAGATTCTCCGAAAATATAATTTTACATTTCAGAATATTTTTTTGAGAAGATTTATCGGAGACGATTTTTTGATTTTAGATTTCTCTGAAAAAGAACTTTCTATTCTGTTTAGCAAGATCCGACAGATCCTATTCAAGCAAAGACGCCCGGTTTCATAAAAATACTTAAGAATTAATTAATTATCTAATATATCATTTATATTCAAGCCTGGAATCCATTTGTCTTATGGGTTCCATCGCAATAAGGCTTATTTGCAGAACCTCCGCATCGACAGAGATAAGCTTCGGTAACTCGATTGATTGTTCTTCCCGTTCCGGAGCAGGGCTCCAAACTTCCGGTAATTTTCAGAGGGCCGTTCCGAGTCGGCTTGACGATCAATTTTCCGTTTCTCATGGGAAGCGGGGTCGAATCCTGAGTTTTAGGTTCACCAGTCGCATGGAAATCGATTTGATTATGACTCGAATCACAAAAGGGTTTATTTTTGGAGGCCCCACATCTGCATAACGTTACGCGAAACCCTGGATCTTCTTGACCGGTGATTTCCAGATCCGCGTGAACTGCAAGAGGACCGTTCTCGCGAACTCGAAGCAAATTGATGATCGGCGCCTTTTCATTTTCCGACTCGGCAAGGGCCTCGTATCGAATCGCACCGGAAGGACAATTCAACGCTAAGTTTTGAATTTCTCCGATGCTCGCCTTATCAGGATAGATCCAATCTCCTTCTACATTCGGAACAAAAACATCGGGTCTACTAAGAACACAATTCCTAGAATGAATACATTTTTTTCCATCGAAGACTATGTTTGATTTTTTTCCTTTGACGATTTCCATTTTTAGACTCCTTCTTCCGAGCCTCAAAATCATAACTCAATTTTAGAATAAACCAAGCGGAATCATTTTCTAAAATTGATTTCCTCTTCCGGAGAATCGATTAAAAAAGAATACGCAGATTTCAGTACGGATTAGAATTCGGAGAATAGAGGATCGTTATGGGTTTGCTTTGGGGTTTTATCGGAGTTTTTATTTTTAGCCTTACTCTTCCGGCAACGAAGTTGACCGTTGGACATTTCGATCCGCTTTTCATCGGTTTGGGCCGAGCAGTTCTTGCGGGAATTCTTGCGATCCTTGCGTTGAAAATCACGAAAAACCCTCTTCTACCGATCGTGATTCTCCCTCGCTTGATTCTTGTTGCCTTAGGCGTTGTCATCGGTTTTCCCGTTTTTTCCGCGCTGGCTCTTCAACAGATTCCATCTTCACACGGCGCGGTGATCACCGGCATTCTTCCTCTTGCAACGGCGATCGCGGGAACCATTCTTGCAAAAGAATCGCAGACATTCCTATTTTGGATCGCAAGTTTTTTCGGCTCCGCAATCGTCATTTTTTATTCTTTTTGGAATCAGGAAGTTTCTCTTCGTTTCGGTGATCTTTTTCTTTTCCTCGCGGTTCTTTCCGCGGCGATCGGATACGCGGAAGGAGGAAGACTCTCGAAGGAACACGGAGGATGGAAAGTTATATCTTGGTCTCTTGTGGTTTCTTTACCTTTCGTAATTCTTATCTCCGCGTTTACATTTCAGAAAAACGATTTGGAAGCGCCGGCCTCCGCGTGGTTCGGTTTTTTATACACCGGAATTTTCAGTATGTTTCTAGGATTTTTCGCTTGGTACAAAGGTCTTGCAATGAGCGGAATCGGAAAGGTCGGACAGATTCAATTGATTCAACCGTTCCTCACCTTCCTTTTCTCCGCATGGATCCTATCCGAGAAGATCGACTCTTCGATGATTTTCGTCGGATTACTGGTAGGGTTCTCCATTTTTCTAGGAAGAATCCGCATCAAAAAGAAGAAAGTCGTCCTTCCGGAAACGAAATCGGATCTAATACTTTAGTACATTCTAATTCTTTAAACCTCTGTGGACATCCCGTGAGAAGTATCATCCGTTAAAATTTCAAAGGCCGCTTTTCGTCTTGAAGTCAGTTTTAAAGCGGAGACGTCCTCTTTTCTTTTCACGAAAATTTCCGCGTTTGCGATTTTGCTATTCAGACAATATTTCCATCCACCCGGAGGATTCCAATATTGAAGGCAAGCGAAGTCTTGACGATCCGCAAAGATTCTTCCCTTAATCGAAATTTCATCGGAGCTGGCTTCAAAATTCCAATCAAAGTAACGATACTTCGCGCGCCCGAATGCTCGGAGTGGATGATTGAGTTTATAATCTTTTCCTCGAAATCGAAAGACGATCGGAGTAATCGCCGGAGTCCAAATGGGACCGATCTTCAACTTCGCGGTCGCGAGTTCAAGAAAAGAATCCGCTTCTTCTTCGAATCCGACTACTTGTCCCCAAGCGTAACGATCCGTATGTTTCGATCCCCAGTTATGATTGTGACTTCCGATCCAATCTTGAAGTTGAATCTCTTCCGTTCCAAGTTTGAGTGTTCCCGAAATTCGAATCCAAGGATTTCCGACTAACACCTTCGCTTTTGGAAATCCCCCTTCGTATAGATTTTCGGGAAAAAGAAAAAGTGGCGGGCTTCCTCCGGAAATTTTCAGATCCCAGAAAAAATTCTCAGTGCCTTTTTTATTTCCTGCCTTTCCGTTCAGAAAAAAATCCGTCAGCTCGGAACCACCGATCGAAATCAAAAGAGGAGAAGACTGAAACGAACAAGAGGAGATCGGAAATTCCGATTTGGAAACGAAATGAGAATTTTTTTCTCCGTCAAAGTAGATCGCCCAAAGTTCTCCGATCGCTTTTTCAGGATATCCTTTGGGAGAAAAAATCGTATAACGTATCCAGACGGCTTTTGGAGAAGAAGGATGGTTCGCTCTTACAAACCAGCTTTCATAGTGACCACCTTTGTCGTTTGCCCTGAATCTTACGTGATTAAAATTGGATCCGATTCCGCCCATTTCTTTTTCCTCTAACTTTTCACGATTTCTTTTTAAGAATTTTGCGGTCTCTTTTCAAGAAAGAAACCCGGTTCTTATTAAACGAAACGCCTTTGTCTCTCAAGAAGAATTCCTTTTTTGAATTCGAATTTTTTCATTCGAAAGTTCGCACAAGCCACGTTTTACGCATCCAGATTTGATTCGAATCGTTCGATTTCGCGAATCCGGCCCTAACTTTTTTATCCGTTTCGATTCGCATTCTTCAGGTTATACGATCCGAATCAAGAACTAAGGAACGGAAACCGATCGAAAGTAGATTAAGGACGCATGATGAATATGGAATATTAGAAATAGGAAACTCGGAAGTAGCATATGCCAAATTTTATACTTCCAAGGAAAATAATAGCTGTCGATCATAAAGGCGATTCCGATCAGCCAAAACAAAGGAGTATAAGCCGGAGCGATAAAAATCGGATAACAACGGATAAACGACTGGTCCGAAAAATAAATCAACAGCATCCAGGAAGAAAAGTAAAGACCAATGCCGACTGTATACAAGAGAAGTCCGATTCTTCCTCTTTTCGAATTTATGTCGAGTTTCGCGAAGAGCGGGAGTGAAAAAAGAATCAGTCGAAAAATATTCTCACCGATCTGAATCAGAGCCGGAATATTGTGGTTGAATTCGCGAGGTTGATACTCAGGTGGCAACTTTGAAGTCAAAAGAACATTCCAGAAGAGAATGGGTAAAATCGGAACGTATCCGTTCGAGATCATATTTCTGATTCGATTCACTTTCAAGAATGTCCTGAATACAAAGTCCGTTTTCGAAAAGAATAAGATTGGAAGAATAAAAGGTCAATTACATAGCAAAAAAAAGATCGGAATTCCGTTTTCGATACTGAGATACTTGTTCTTCTTTTTGAAAACTTCGATGGATCGACAGTCCTCACCGTAAACCCGGTAGCACTCCGATGGTTTCTTTCGGATTTCCATTTGTATGAGCTTACTACGTTAACAAAGGATAGACGACTTTCGATCGGCTCGTGCGAAGGAGATCATTTCGTCACTTCGCAAGTTACGATCACTTGTCGTTTCGAAAACAAAATCCGGAAAGGTATCCATTCGTTAAATAGGATTGGTAAAACGTTTTTAGCGATTCTTATGGCCTTAGAAAGAGTTCAAGGGATTCTTACGAAAATTCGTATTCCGAGAGACGATTCACCTTCCTTTTTACGAAATGTGAAAACGGGATCCAATTGAGAATCCCATTCTTATTTTATGGATTTAATATATTCACTGAATTGAATGTATAAAATTAAAAATTTCCGTTTTCAGTTGAAAGAATCCTGGTTCTTCGTAAGGAAAATGTCCCGCACCTTCTAAAAGGACGAACTTCTTTTTCCCCGGAATCCGGCCAAAAAAATCTCGACTGAGTGCCAACGGAGTCCAAGGGTCGATTCCTGGATGCGCTAAAAGAATCGGACAAAGGAAAAAGGATTCCGGTTCCAACTTGGGCTGAAATTCCGTAATCGTCCTTAACCAACGAAAACTGACCTTCGCCCCGCCTGCATACGGATCTTCCGAGAATACTTTAGAAAAATCCGGATCGTTGGTAATAAGTTCCATCTTACTGAACCATCGAATCGGAACATAAAGATCGTTCGTGATCATACTCAGCCACGAGGTAAAGGGAGTTCCCAAAATTCTTAAAACACGATTGGTGGCAACGGCGTCTTGAACCTCGGTTTTTCTGAGGTCCGCGAGGGTCGTCACGATCAATCCTTGAACGTTTCCATTTTCGGCGGCCGCATGGTAGGCAAGCATACCTCCAATACTCAGACCAAAGAGTATGATTTTTTTCTCGGGTATTCTTTCTGATTCTATCAAGTCGCTTAACAATAGAACCCAGTCTTTGTATTCCATTGTAAAATCGGGATCTGTAAGGGTTAGGCCGAAGCCAGGTAAGTCCGGGGCCACCACCTCGCATCCAAAATCGTAAACTGGTTTCGCCAGAGAACCGAGAACGCGTCCGTTACCTCCTCCGCCATGAATGAGTATTATCTTACACTTCGACTTAGGATTCTCATATCGATCCAGATGAATCCTGAGTCGATTCCAGGCCCAGTATTCCTCCTTTGGGAGTTTACCATCTTTGACCTTTAAACTTTCCGGAAGAAATTTTTGGTATCTCTGCCAATGAGTTGTATTCAAATAACTTCCTCCTCTTTCGGAAGGAAACGTTCCACAATGACAAAAAGTAAGAATTCCCAAAAGGGCGATTTTCAGTTTCATACTTTTCAGGGTTTCCTAAAATCCCCTCCTTTGTATATCGGGAAAAGGATCGTCTTTATTTCTAAACTATACAGGTGTCAATTTTTATGTCCGAAAAAATAGAAAAACAATACAACACGATCATCGAAGCCTTTCTTGTTCGCTTTCTCAATGTGGAATATTCAAAGATTACGATCGGAGACATCGCGGAGGATTCCGGAATGACGAGGGCGAATTTTTACAGCTACTTCACTGGCAAAGAAGAACTTCTCTGGAAGACGTTCCGATCCGTATTTTTAGAAACCAACGAGAAGGTAAAAGAATTGGATGATAGAACGTTATTGTCCGATGGAAAGCCGCTCACATTCTATCTTTTTGAAAACGTAAAAAAAAATCGAGAATTCTACAGAAGAATTTTCCAGGAGAATATTCCATACGAATTTCATATTAAACTTTCCGATTTCTTATCGGAAGAATCTTACCGGACTCATTCAACGCTGAGAGATAGATACACGAATCCCTTATTTCCTTACCGTTACGTTTCGCATTATCTTTCCGGAGCCGTACTCGGTTTACTATCCCATCTTTTGAGAAACGACTTGGATTGGGATTCGGAAGCGATCTCGAATTGGTTTACTTCGCTCGCAGTACCAGGAATTTCCGATCAACTAAAAAGTGATTGAGGAAGAGCCCAGATTCTCAATCCGAAGAATTCATTCCGGTAATCTGAACTTTGGAAGTGAAAGGTTATAACGAACCGCGACAATACGAATGAGGACGACGAGAAAAACGGAAAAACCCGTATTCCAGTTTTCATTTATATTCAGATATTGTAATGCTACATAGAGAGTCGCTCCGGCAAGACAGGCGGTCGCATAGATTTCCTTTCTGAAAATAAGCGGGACCTCGTTGATCAGAGTGTCGCGAATTACTCCTCCGAAGATCGCGGAAACCATTCCTAAGATCACCGAGCCAAACGGGTTGACTCCGGCGAGTAGCGAAATTTTTGTCCCGATCACCGTATAAATACCGATACCGATCGAATCAAAGATGAAAATTTCTCGGCGAAAACGAACCCAATAGCGCGCAAAAAGAATCGTCAATACGAACCCAAAAAAGATCGCCCAGAGGACGTTTTGATCTCGAACCCATGCGACAGGATAATTTCCGAGCGTGATGTCGCGGAGCGTTCCTCCTCCGATCGCGGTAATGAATCCCGTAAAAAAGGCGCTGAAGATATCGTTGTGATGCCCCTTTTTTTCCGCCGCCGCCAAGGCTCCGGAAATCGCAAAAAAACCCACACCGATAAGTTCTATATAATATGATAAATCCATAATGTTTCTTAATTTTAGAATTGAATCCGGCGCTTCGTTTTAAATTTTTTAAAGAATTTCGTCTTTCTTTGTCAAGGCATTCCAAAGGAAACGTTCTTCCGATTTGGAAAATGAAACGAATGCAACCGAAATTCTATCTCGAACGGACTTGAAGTCCGAATTCAACCTTTTTTTCGATGAAATTCATTTCATCGGACCATGAGAATTCGAATCTTTCCGGCAAGGATGGATTCTCGAAAGAAAATTCTAAAACCGATGAAAAGGATCGGAGAGACTTTGAAATTCAAAAATTTTTTTTAGACGTCTTTTCAACCGGATAAATGTCGAATCAATTCCGAAAGGGTTCGAATGTCTCCGTCTTCTTTTTTTAAGTAGGATCTCCAACCGAGCGATTTCGGAACCACGACGTCGAGTTCGAATTTGTCTCCGCAATAAACCAGAGATTCGGGAGGAAGATTGACGAGCCTCATCGCTTCTTCGAAAATTTTCGGAGAAGGTTTTTCGTATCCAAATTCCGCGCTTACGATTACAGGATTCAAATGTTCTAATATCTTTTTAGAATTCAAAAGATTTCTGAGACGATGATCCCAGTTGGAAATAACTCCTAAACCCCAGCCTTCTCTTTTACAAAAGTCCTTGAGTTCCCAAAATCCCGGGTCAACTTCCCAGAGTTCCGGATCGGCAAATCGATTGTAAATGACAGGGAACGCCTGTTCCAGAGGAACACTTTCCGGAATTCTCAAGAGAAAGTCGTTTAATAATTCTTTCCACCACCCCGGAGTTCCGCCCGGATGAAACTGATATTTATCGCGATGATCGGGCGGAGCTTTTTCGTTCATCCGATGCCACGCTTCCGAGAATGCCTTTCGAAAAATTTCTCCGGCATTCTTTTCCTTTTTCAAGCCCGCGTCCAAGAGGATCTCAAGATAAGTTTCTCCCGCGGCTTTTTTTAAATGAAGAATGGTGTCTCCCACATCCAGAAATAAATATCGATTCTGATTCACAAGACTGAGTTTATGAGACCCGGTTGTTTTTGCATCCAGGTTTCGAAAGAGATTCTTCTAAAATCAAAAAGGACTTGTAAGAGAAATTCTAAAGTCCATTCTAAGAATCTATGTCAGGTTCAAACTTTTCCATTGGAATCTTTATCTTTCCGGGCGTCACACAACTTGACTTCACCGGTCCGTTCGAAGTGTTCTCGAGGATCCCGAAAGCAAAGGTATTCCTCTTTGCTCAAACGAAGGAAACGATCACTACGGAATCGGGAATGAAATTTATACCCGACTATGATTTCGCGAATTGTCCTGATCTGGATATTCTTCTCGTTCCGGGAGGTTCGGGAACGACGCACCTGATGGAAGATTCCGAAGTGTTAGAGTTTCTCAGAAAGAAAGCCGAGAATTCTAAATTTATCACTTCGGTTTGCACAGGTTCCTTGGTTCTTGCCGCGGCGGGACTTTTAGATGGTTATAAGGCGACTACGCACTGGCTTTCCTTGGATGTCTTAAAATTATTTCCAATTCAGATTTCGAGTGAACGTTTTGTAAAGGATCGGAATCGAATCACGGGTGGTGGCGTGACCGCGGGAATCGACTTTGCCCTTTTTCTCACTGCGGAGTTTTTCGGAACGGAACTTGCCGAAGAAATTCAATTGATGATAGAATACAATCCGGCGCCTCCTTTTACATCGGGCCATCCCACGACCGCAACTTCCCATCTCGTGGACAAGGTGAAGGGAAGTCGGGAGACAGCGCAGAATCGAAGAAAGGCGGCGGCGATTCGAGTTTTGGAATCTCGTTCTAAGTCGTAAGAACTCGGATTTTTCTGAGAAAAGGGGAAATGTGGGAACTCCCCCTTTTTTCCAATTCAAAGAAGAGCGTCCAGTTTCCGAGACGGCTTTCGCTTTTTCCTATCCTCTCCGTGATTCAAATTCCTTAGCAAAACGGCGATTCTAAGATTAAGAGACATAATTCTTCCCTCCACTTTGGAATGTGGGAGCTCTCACGTTTCTCTTTCACGAGAAAGTCTTGACTTTTAGTTACAAATAACGTTTTTTGTTATTTGTAACTAAAAGGAGAATCCAGATGAAACAAAAACAATTAGGTAAGAATGGCCCTCAGGTTTCGGAAGTCGGACTCGGATGTATGGGAATGTCGGACTTCTACGGGAACAAGGAGACAAGGGACCGAGCTGAAAGCATTCGGACGATTCACGCGGCCTTGGATGCAGGAATCAATCTTCTCAACACCGGAGATTTTTACGGAATCGGACACAACGAACTCCTCATCTCGGAAGCACTCAGGTCCACTTCTTCAAAACCTTTGATCAGCGTAAAATTCGGAGCGCTCCGAACTCCTCAAGGCGGTTTTAGCGGATACGATGCAAGACCGGCCGCGGTGAAAAACTTCGCGGCGTATTCTTTGGTTCGCTTGGGAGTCGATGTGATCGACATCTATCAGCCTTCTCGTGTGGATCCGAACGTTCCGATCGAAGAAACCGTTGGAGCGATTTCGGAACTCATAAAAGAAGGAAAGGTGCGTTTCTTAGGTCTTTCGGAAGCTTCTCCGGAAAATATAAGAAGGGCGCATAAAATTCATCCGGTGACGGCACTCGAGATAGAATATTCTTTGGCGACGAGGCTGATCGAAAAAGAAATTCTTTCCACTGCGAGAGAACTTGGCATCGGAATCGTTCCTTATGGAATTCTCTCTCGCGGATTACTCTCCGGAAAAATTTCAGGAACTCTGCAAGAAGGAGATTTTAGATCCCATTCTCCCCGCTTTATAGGAAAAAACCTTGAATCCAATCTGGAGCGGGTCAATGTGCTTCAAGAACTTGCTAAGGAAAAGAATTGCACGCCTGCACAACTCGCGATCGCTTGGGTTCTTCACCAAGGAAACGATATCGTTCCTTTGTTGGGATCGACAAGAACGAGTAGTCTCAAAGAGAATTTAGGAGCGCTATCGATTGAATTGAGTCCGGAAGAATTGAGAAGAATGAGCGATTCTTTCCCGGAAGGATCTTTTCAAGGAGATCGTTATCCGGCCCCTCAGATGCAGACGGTAGCAAAATGAAGTATGCCCAGAACAGGCTTAACGCCGGAAGAACTCTATAACAAAGCGCTCGATTCCACGGAAACCGAAATTCGTAAGAATGGAGTCGAGCGTTTGAAACTGACGGACATCGCGAGAGATCTCAAGGTCAGTCATGCGGTTTTATATAAATTCTTTTCGGACAAACAAGCCCTTCTGGACGAAGTTTCCAAAAGATGGTTGGATCGAATCGATCGGGAATTGGAAAGAATTTCCGCGAAAGAAGAACAGGTCGATGAAATCCTGAAAGAATGGTTTCTCACTCTTCATTCCATGAAACGAAAAAAAATTCTCATGGATCCGAAACTCTTCGGCGCTTTCAATCTTTCCGCTGAAAAAACGAGGCCTTTCGTCGTTTCCCACCTTGCCACGATGTCGCGACTTTTGGAAGACTTGATTTCGAAGGGAATGAAATCCGGAATGTTTTCTTGTACGAACGCTAAGGAAGGCGCGAGAATTCTTTTTCAAGGAACCGCGGCTTTCCATCATCCGAGACTTGTTTTGGAATCGATTGAAGAGGAAAGAACCCCTCTTTTGGAAAAGCTCCTGGACACACTGATCTCCGGTTTGAAAACGAAACCCTCTGAGAAATCGAAAAAGTAGGAACTCCATCGTTTAGAACCGAGGAAGATTTTTCTAAAAAAAAGTAAGAATTCCTACGTCTCTTGTTCCGACAAACGAGTTAATCAAAACGACCTCTGCGAAAAAATGTATCTTCTCCTTTCGGATATCAATGCATAGAATCTCTCATTTCAAGAAGAATCCACGGATGAGCGTATTTCGAAAACGGCTTTGAAATCTGGGTTTCGTTTTGAAACCCAAGAAATGCGGGAACTCCCCGATTTTCTTTCCAAGAAGCCTTCTTTTTTCCAGAGCCGGCGATTCGATCCAAATTTTAGAATCCCTCAAAATAAAAAATTCAAATCGCTTTGATAGGAGTTCCCACATCCATTCCATATTTAGAATATTCTAAATTCATTTTAAATAAAAAAGGAACCGAACAAAAAGTCAGTTTCGAAATCCGAAGACCCAAATTTTAAAATCCGTTTTTCTCTCACGACCATCGATCAATGCGAAGGGTGAGAATGAAGGTGTGGTTCGTCCAAATCCTTCCAGAGCGCGGAATTTCCGATCGTAATCGAAGACTCGTGAATCTCCCGTAAGAACTCTTCTTCTTTCGCTGGATTTTTCTTCTTGTCCTTTGAATCGAGGGATTCTTTTAGACTCGCAAGAATTTTATCCAAAAGAAAATTGATCGGCTTGTCCCAAATCGCTGACGTAGTAACGATCACGATTCTTCTGTGAGGAATCACATAAACGAATTGGCTCCCCTTTCCATTCGCCATAAACGTTTTTTTCCCCTCGAATTGATGAGTCCAGAGTTGATATCCGTAGTTCTGCGCCGCACCCGGCTGGATCGCCTGCTTGACCCATTCCGGTTTGAGAATTCTCTTACCTCGAAACATTCCACTGTCGAGATATAACATTCCCAACTTCGCCATATCGATCGGCTTCAATCGAAGACCAAAACCGGCGGTTTGTCTTCCGGAAGGAGAAGTATACCATTCGTAACCTTTGAAATCGAGCCAAGAGAAAAGAGTCTTTTCAGCAAATTGTAGAAGGGTCATTCCGGACTTATTTTCCAGAACTGCGGCGGCCAACTGAGAATCTCCGTTACTATAATCAAACTTGGTTCCCGGTTTATCTTTTACTTCGGGCAACAATGCGATCACGAGCGGATCTTCGGCGGTTCTGATATCGTCTCTTTCCGGAAATTCGGACCAACGCATTCCGGAAGCCATGTGTAAAACGTCCCTCAGACGAAGTGATTCTTTTCCTTCCAGGAGTGGAAAAGGGAGATTTCCAAGAGATCGAAGGGAGTTCATCACCGGTTCGTCGACGGTTTTTAGAACTCCTTCTAAATTAAGAATTCCTAATAGAGTCGATGTCACCGTCTTAGTCACTGAATAAACGCTATGATTGTGGTTTCGAGTAACTCCGCCCGCGTAACGTTCCATTACGAGTTTTCCATCCTTGACAATCAAAAGAGAACGGACTTCGATTCCTTCCTCTCGAATAGATTTTGATAAACGAATCAGAGGAATCGAATCTAAAGAGACGTCTTCCGGAAGCGCGATCGGAAAACCCTCGAAAGGAGTTCGATCCAATTGTTTCGGAGGGAAGGAACGAGAAACCGTCTTTAAACGAACCTCTCCCTCCGGCTGAGTGGAAGCGCAGGAAAGGATACATCCGATCCAGATTAGAATAAGCCAATTTCTCATAGATTCATTCAATCTTGAATAATAGACTTGCAAATCGATTCTTTTTCTTTTGAAAATTATTTTTTTGAAATTTCTTTCCTCAATTCCTGTAGTTGATTCTATTTGATCCGTTTTCGAACCGAAGGCAACTAACTTGAAAAAATGAAAACTCCGTATAATTTCCAATCCATTTGTCAAAATGCTTGGCTACCAAATCCAGCAAGAGCGACAAATGAGTGGGTAAGAACGCAAAAACAATTTTCAGTACATCGGAGACTTCAATTTGAATTTGTGTCGCTTTTTTACGATCTTTTGAAACAATCAGGGAAGAGTCGTTCCAACCTCAATCAGATGAATTCAAGATGCATTCAACATTGTTTTCTGATATTCCTCCTCCTTATTCAAATCACCGGTGTCTCATGTCTTATGCGAGTCGACTGGGATGGTAACGATAAGAATCTAAAAAAGGCGCCCTCGCCCGACGCCTTTCCAACCGCCGAAGAAGCGAATCTCACTCAAGCGGAACGTGCTCGCCTGATCAAAGAAGGGAAACGAACCTCATTCGGACCGGAAGGAATGGAACTGGTACACGGAGGAGATCCTAATTTTTCTTATGAAAAGGCTTGTACACAACTTCTTTCCAAGTGTCAGGGAAATTGTATGGAAGAATGGTACCCCTTTACTTCCATCTTCCTTCCGATCATCGGTTATCGAAGCGCAAAACAACGTCAGTGTATGGATCGATGCAATCAATTTTGCAATCTTCCTCTACCGAGTAGAATCCTTTCGGGAGAAACAAGAACCTTTCCTACGAACCCCGGACCTCAACCACAATGAATCTTTTTCGGCGAAGTACATTCGGAAAATCGCGGATTGTTTTCAAAATTCTTATCTTCCCGTTTTGTATCCTTGTTCTTGCAAATTGTATTCGGAACACTCGTTCGTTCGAAACATCGAAGCCAACAAAAGCAAAAGCCGATTCACATTCTGAAATGACGGTCACACAAATTCGATCCGGCTCGGGAAATTCGGATTCGGACAAACCCACATACAAAGACGGTCGAGAAGTGATTGCAACTTCCAGAGAATTCGAACCGAATCCGGCGTTCCTCGGAATCGAATTGGAAGAAACGGAAGAAAATGAAGAATCAAAAGAAAAACAGAAAGGACCCGCGGAGGAAATCAGAGATCGTCATTCACAAGAAGCCTGGAAATACTCTTGTATATTCCTCCATCCCGATTGCAAAAAAGGATGTAAAAGAAGTCTCAATCTTATGAGCAGTTACGTTCAGACTTCCAACTCAGAGGTGTTAGCCGAATGTGTTCAGAATTGTATTTCTAACTGTACTGGCTATTTCGAAGAAACCCGAAGAAGAAGCAGAGGACCACGTTCCTCACAACCTCGGACCCGATAACCACAATCCTGAATTTTATAACGTCATTTCAACTTATAGAATGAAAACTTCTTGCCAAAGCGAACAAAGGAATCATTGTTTCCCTCCGGAGAAACCATGGCTGACTCAAACGAAATCATAGTATTTACCACACTCAGTGATCGCGATCTTGCAGAGATTCAAATATCGGAAATGCTCCAAGAAGGCATCATCATTTCAGGAACTATTTTTCCGGATGTTACTTTAATGTACCAATGGGACGGGAAAATCGCGATGGATACGGAAAACAAGATTATGATCAAAGCAAGAGCGGATCAATATTCTAAAATAGAAGAATATATCATGAAACAACATCCGTATCTCGCACCGGAAATCATTCGGATGGAAGTCAGCTTTGGATCGGAAAATTACAAAAAATTCATCAAAGCAAAGATAGAAAAAGCGGGTTAATCCCCGCTTCCCAATAAATTCCTCATTACCCTTCCGATAATCTGCGGATCCAGAATTAGCGCGAACGCGATTCCGCACAACGCACCCCAAAGATGCGCATCGTGATTGATTCCGTCCGACTGAGAACTCTTAGAAGAATAATAAGTATAAGCCAAATACAATACCGCGTAGATCGCTCCCGGAATCGGGATCGGAATAAACATCATATAAAGAGAAAGGCCCGGATAAAAGAGAACCGTCGCGAATAAAACTCCACAAACTCCTCCGGAAGCGCCTAACGTAGCATAAAGCGGATTATCCGTATTCTTTCTCCAGGAAATTATACTCGTTATCAAAATTGTTCCGAGATAAAAGAGCGTGAATTTGACCGGGCCGACCGTCTGTTCCAAATTCTTACCAAAAGAATAGAACGAAACCATATTAAAAATCAAATGCATCCAATCCGCGTGGATAAAACCCGAGGTCAAGAGCGTATAATAATTCTTATCCCTTTCGAGCCGATAAGGTGTAAGAATGAATTTTCGAAGTTGGGTTTCTGATGAAAAACACCAGACGCTGATGCCGAAGGTGACGAGACAGATCAATATTGTAATCAAAACAAGTTCCTGTGTTTCTATTTTTCGATCGATGGATCTTCTATATGAATGGAAAGCATTTTATCTCTTAAAATCGCCGCTCTTTCAAAGTCCAGATCTTTGGCGGCTTTCATCATTTCTTCGTGAAGTTTTTCTTTGAACACTGCTTTGTCCGGAAATTTCTTCGGATTGAATTTCTTTTCGATATCTTCCAGAATCAGATCTTCGGAAGTTTGCTCTTTTTCTTCCCTTTCAATGATATCGCCTACGTCCTTCTTGATCGTAAGAGGAGTGATTCCGAATTTGGTGTTATGATCTTCCTGGATTTTTCTACGTCTTTTCGTTTCGTCGATCGCTTTCGCCATCGAATCCGTGATACGATCCGCGTAAAGAATCGCCTTTCCGTTTACGTTTCTCGCGGCGCGTCCGATCGTCTGTATGAGAGATTTATAATTCCTTAAAAAACCTTCCTTATCCGCGTCCAAAATGGCGACCAAAGAAACTTCGGGAATGTCCAATCCTTCTCTCAAAAGATTGATTCCTATCAAAACGTCGTAGATTCCTTTTCTTAAATCGCGAATGATCGCAACTCGATCCAACGTTTCCACTTCGGAATGGAGATACGCGACTTTTAAACCGATCTCTTCGTAGTAATCGGTCAGGTCTTCGGACATTTTTTTCGTCAAGGTCGTCACGAGAATTCGTTCTCCCGCGTCGATTCGTTTCCGAATTTCCACGAGAAGATCTTCGATTTGATTTTTTGTGGTTCGAACTTCGACGATCGGATCCAAAAGCCCGGTAGGACGAATGATCTGTTCGACCGCTTTCGAACTTTTTGCCAGTTCGTATTCAGCCGGAGTCGCTGAAACGTAAAGAGTCTTCGGAGTCAACTTTTCGAACTCGTCGAAGTTGAGAGGCCGGTTATCGAGAGCGCTCGGAAGACGAAACCCAAAGTCGACTAACGTTTGTTTTCTCGCCTTGTCACCGGCGAACATTCCCCCGATCTGCGGAATCGTAACGTGGGACTCGTCTACGATCAGAAGAAAATCTCCGCGAAAATAATCGATCAAACACGCGGGTCTTTCCCCTTCCTTTCTACCGGTGAGATGTCTGGAATAGTTTTCGATTCCATTACAATAACCCATCTCCTGCAACATTTCCATATCGTAATTCGTGCGGGAGACGATCCTTTCAGCTTCGAGTAGTTTTCCATTTTTACGGAAGAATTCGGCCTGCGCGTCCACTTCCGCTTTGATGTTTTCTACCGCTTCCTTCACTTTCGGACCGGACGTGATGAAGTGTTTCGCAGGATAAATATAAGCTTTTTCTAATTTAATAATCGTCTGCGCAGTGACCGGATTGATTCTGCTGATGGAATCGATCTCGTCTCCGAAAAATTCGATTCTGATTCCGTCCGTATGATACGCGGGATAAATTTCTATGGAATCTCCGCGAACTCGGAAATTCCCTCTGGAGAAGTCGATATCGTTTCGATTGTATTGAATGTGAAGAAGTTTTCGGATGACCGCGTCTCTTTCGATCGTATCTCCGACCTTCAGAGAAACCACGGAATTGGTGTATTCTTCCGGAGAACCCAAGCCGTAGATACAGGAAACAGAACTCACGATCACGACGTCGTCTCTTTCCAATAACGAAGAAGTGGCTCTCAATCTTAGTTTATCGATTTCTTCGTTGATGGAACTGTCCTTTTCGATAAAGGTATCGGAGGAAGGGACGTAGGCTTCCGGTTGATAGTAGTCATAATAAGAAACGAAATATTCCACTGCGTTTTCAGGAAAGAATTCCTTGAATTCGCGGAACAACTGGGCCGCCAAAGTTTTGTTATGCGACAAGACCAAAGTGGGAAGTCCCAAAGTTTGGATGACCTGTGCCATCGTAAACGTTTTTCCGGAACCGGTGACGCCGACCAGAGTGATCTTCTGTTCCCCTTTTTGAAAAGCGGTTCCGATCGTTTCGATCGCCTTGATCTGATCACCGGCGGGTTGATAGGCGGAATGAATTTTAAAAACTGCGGACATATTTGTTAAGAAAGTTTTTTCTTGGCGTTGAACTGAGCTTGTTTTCTTCCTTCCAAGATTTCCAGATCGAGTTCGTCAAAAAGTTTTTGCATCACCATCATACCGCGCATGAGCGTGGCAGTGGAAGAAAACTTTCCTCTTTCAATATCCTGTTCCAAGTTCAACTCTTTGAGATTGTTTACGATTTTGATGAATAATGTCTGGGAACGATCGATGGAATATTCCACTTCGACCTCGGTTCCGTCTCCGTATTTTACCGCATTCTCGACGGCTTCGAGAGCTCCGATACAAAGATCCATTACGATATCGTCCGGGGTTCCCTGATTTTTCAAAAAGAATTCAAGACGACTCCGAACGTATTGCATCGGTTGAAACGCGATTTTTCCGAGAAAAACATAACTGTCCTTAGACGGTAGTTTTTTTCCCTGAGTTTGATCCGGATGAATGTGAAATTCTTTCTGATTGAACTTATTGTGTTTTGCGAATCCGGAATTCACCAAAGATTCTAAGATTGTCGCGACGACGGAGTTTTCGGTATCCGGTTCGTCCTTAAATTTGCGGAGAGTTTCCATCCGAATCCAAGCGTAAAAATCGTTTACGGTTCCGGTCAACCCCTGAGAGAGCATCGACTGAATTTGCTTTTCGATTTCTTCTCTTGTGAGGTGAAAGCTCATACTTTATCCATTTAGATGCAGAATTCTGAAAGTGTAAATCCGTTTTTACCAGGACTTAATTTGACGCATCGCTTCATAGGAAATCACAGCGACTGAATTGCTTAGATTCAAACATCGGGAGGAATCTTCCATCGGAATTTTTAAGATCTTTTCCTCATTCCAAGATTTTTTCATTTCCGCGGGAACTCCCGAAGTTTCGTTTCCGAAGAGAAAAGCGTCTCCGGACTTATATTTCACTGACGTATAAGAACGTTGTCCGTGAACGGAAACCAGATACAAATTCGAATCGGAGGGAAGAACCGCTTTATATTCTTCTAAAGAAGAATGGAGTGAAATTTTTACTTTATCCCAATAATCCAAGCCCGCGCGACGCGCGGCCTTTTCGGAAAGATCGAAGGATGCTTGTCCGATGATATGAAGATCCGCTCCCAACGCCACACAAAGTCTTGCGATGTTTCCGGTGTTGGGAGGGATTTCCGGTCTGTAGAGACCTATATGCAGAGACATAGAATCATTTTTTCTTATTCTTATTCAAAGAATTCTGAAGAATCGCCCCGAAGGAACTCGTAGATCCACTTGTGTCCGTACTCAAGTAACCGCTGTAGTCCATTCTTTCCTGAATTTCCTTCGCTTTCTGAATCGAAAGGGAAATCTGTTTTCTCTCGGGGTTGACCTCCATTACAAAAACGTCAACTACGTCTCCTGGTTTAAAACTCTGAGTCAAAGGAATTCGATTCGAAATTCCGGTTTCTCTTCCTGGAACGAGACCGTTGAAATGATCGTCTAACTTTACAAAAAGTCCGAAGGGTTTGAGAGAATCCACCGTTCCTTTCACGATGTCCCCTTCTTTGAACGGAACCGTCTGCGCCCAAGGGTCTTTCAAAAAGTCTTTTACGGTAAGAGCGATCTTTTGAGTTTCCCAGTCGATCCGGAGAACTCGAGCGCGCAAGGTCTGACCAACTTGAAATTCTTTGTCGAGTTCCGGATTCTTCTTATACGTTGCTTCGGAGATGGGAATGAGGGCGCTGAGTCCGTCCATCTCCACGATGAGCCCGAAGTTCTGGATCGTCTTGACTTTGCAGGTGACGAACATCCCTTCTTTCAATTCTTGTTTGAGAACTCCGAGTTTTGCTTCCTTCGCTCGATCGGAAATTTTTTTCTGAGAGACGATGAGTTTACCTCTGGTCCCGATATCCTGAATCAAAAACTTGAGTCGTTTCCCGACCAAACCCGACTTCTTTAATTCGGGATCGATTTGAGAGAAAGGACAGAATGCGGTAAACTCACCGATCTTGACGTCGGCTCCGGATTCTCCTTCGGAAATAAATTGACCTAAGACCGGAATCTCAGCTCTTTTAGCGATTTCTAATAGATCTTTGTTGAGGGATTCTCCGCTGAGACAAGTCGTGAAGTGAATGTCTCCGTGATCTTCCCTTAAAAAATACGCTTCGATTTCGTCTCCCGGAGTCGGCAAACCCGCTTCGAGAAATTCTTCGGAGGAAATGATTCCTTGCGTTTTGGAATCCTTTGCGGTAACGAATATAAAATCTTTTTTGGCGGAGTTCACTACGGCTACGACTTTTGTGCCGGCTTCCATCGCTTTTTTCTTTTTAAAGGAAGCGTCTAACATTTTCTCAAAGAGTTCTTTTTCAGATTCTTTCATTTTTTCCCTCTCTTTTTTTGACTGGAAGTGGATTCCTTTTTTTCAGGCGGATAGGAAATTTCACCGGCGATCGTTTTGCGGAGTGATTTCAAATTTTTTAGACTGATCATCGGGTCTTCCGTAAATACGTTGATATAGGCGGGCTTTCCTTCGCGGATTTTTCCATCATGCGGCGCTTCTAAGAAGGAGCAAGTGGATTCGGTTGCGATTCGAATGGTCTCTTCGTTTCCCAAAACGGAGGAAAGAATTTCCATCTCTTTCCAACCGCCGATCCCCGGGTGAACATGAAGATTTCCGGTGCCTGAAGCAAGAAGTAGCCCTTGACTCAGATTTTTTTGTCTGACTAAAAAAGCAAGATAGGATTTGTATTCTCTCTCCGCATTCTCCCTTTCTTCGTCTTTTAGATTGGAAAGTTTACCGGCAAATTCGGGTTCGGGTGAAAGATTTTTCGCGAAGAACGGACTCCATTCTTTCATCGAGTTGAGATCGGTTTCCCACTCGGGAGTTCCCGCAAGTTTTTGATAGTAGTAAACGGAAAACATAGGTCCCCAGTTTAGATTTCGAAACACACCGGGAGAAATTCTTCCTGCGATTCCGTCGGGAACCGGATGAAAGAGCGTAGGAATTCCCGCGTTGATTCCCTCTAAAATGCTGAACTCGTCCCCAAAGGCGGATAACGCTAGCCTGATTCCTTCCGCGTCCGCGACCTTCTTGAGTTGATACAAGAACGGACCGTCGAAAGCAAAAGATTCCCCTTCCTGATAACGATAGAAAAGATGCACGGGAGAATTCGGTCTTTTTTTCATTCTCGCGACCGCGTCTCCGGAAGAACGTATCACCGTATAACCTGGCAGGTTTCCAAAATTCTTTGTTTCCGCGCTTTCAGCAATCCATGGAGAATCAGACTTTCGGACCCAAGGAACAAACTTGCCGGATCGTTGTGCGTCCTTGGTAAGAACCTCGACCCAAGAAGGATCTCCCACGGAAAAAACTCCGGTAAAACCGTGAGCCAAAAAAGATTGAAGAGAAAGAAAAACTCCCGCTCTATCTTTTTGTCCTCCGAGAGAATCCGTGGAAAGAGTTACGTTCGAATCACAAAATCCGGGAAGAGCGTACGACACCTTTCCGGAATAAGAACTTAACTTTTTGATCGAGATAACTTTTCCGTTTTCGATTCGAATCTCGGAAACATCCGAGTATTCTTTTTTTCCGGGAAGTAAATAACGCACACCGCTCAAAGTCAAAGACTCCGAAAAGAGCGATGGAGAGATAGACAATAGCATCAAAGAAAACGCAGTCAGCTTAAAAAGAAAGCGTCGTATCTTTGTTTCTAAAAGACGCTCCTTTTTTCCCTTTCTAACAATCACTCTCTTGACAAACGAAACAGATTCAGGAATGTTCATGGATGATGGGGCAGGAAATCCGAGATATATCCGACAATATCCGGCTAACAATTGAGAATGGAAAAATTCTTTCTCTGAAAACCCACAGGATGACTCATTCTGTCGAAGAGCATATCCAAGAGGCAGTCGGTCTGATTCTGGATAAGGTAACTCATCCTACTCTGGTTCCTACGGTTTATACTATAATAAAAGAGTTGGCAATCAACGCCTGCAAAGCAAACCAAAAAAGGATTTTTTTCGAAGAAAAAGGTCTCGATCTCAATGACGCCGCCGATTATGAAAAAGGCGTTCGCGAATATAAAAATATTTTCAGTGAAGCGATGTCCGAACTCTACGGACAGAAGGCAAGAAAGGAAGGATACTATTGCCTGATCACGTTTCATTATTCTTTCGATGGAATTCGGATCGAAGTCATCAACAACGCGCCCGTTACACAACAAGAAGAAAAATCTCTTAGAGAAAAATTAGAAAAGGGAATGCGATACAACGACATTGCTCAGTTTTATTTGGACAACGCGGACAATACGGAAGGTGCGGGAATCGGGCTTGCGCTCATTCTCATCATGCTCAAGGGAGAAGGAATCGATCCTTCTTATTTTAGAATTATCATTCGAGAAGACGTTACGATCGCAAGATTGGAAATTCCGTTGACCCCCGACTTTCAGAGCATCCGAAAATTAAATCATAAGAATTAAATGCGACTTCCCCTTTCGGTTTGTATCATCACTCTCAACGAAGAAGACAATTTAGAGCGTTGTCTCAAACCTCTGGACTTCGTTTCCGAGATCATCGTCGTGGATTCCGGATCCAAGGACAAGACCGTTGAAATCGCGAAGAAATACGATGCAAAAGTCCATGAAAGAAAGTTCGACGACTACGTAAGTCAGAAGAATTTCGCACTTTCTCTCGTAACGAACGACTGGGTTCTTACACTCGACGCCGACGAAGAAGTTTCTCCCAATCTAAAACAGGAAATTCTAAACTTATTTAAGAATGGTTTACCAAAGGCGGACGGTTATTCGACGCCAAGGCTCACCTGGTATTTAGGAAAATGGATTCGCCACGGCGGCTGGTATCCCAATCGAAGAATTCGACTTTTTGAAAAAGTAAAGGGAACGTTCGGCGGAGGTTTGGTGCATGAGACCGTTCATCTCAATGGAACATGCGAAAAACTGAATGCACCGGTTTATCATTATTCTTATAAAAATATAAGCGATCATATTCGTTATATCAACGCCTATTCGGACTTAGGTGCTCAGGAAAAATTCAGAGCCGGCAAAACCAGCGGTCTTTTTCACGCTTTTATGGAAGGATTTTACAAGGCGTTTTGGATGTATACGATCCGCTTCGGCTTCTTGGATGGGAAACAGGGCTTTGTTTTGGCTCTCTTTGGATTCTATTATAATTTCCTAAAGTATATCAAATTGTACGAATTGAATTTGAAAGATAAAAAGGAAAATTCAAAATCATAGAATGATTCCTCATAAACCCGATTGATGATGGCAAGAAACGTTGATTGCAAAACGATAAACAACGGATCGATCTCATTTCGAGATGACCATACCACTCACCCAGCAAACAACTTTTTACCGGACAAATTCTAAGAATTATTTTTGAACCGAAAAGGCGTTCGACCTTAGGAGGTTTAAGAAATCAATCCATCCAAGAGAAGGAATTCTTAGTCCCTTCTTTCTTTATTGTGATTGATACGATTCATAATGTAGAGGGCAAGCAAGCCACCCAAAAGAACCGCGAGTAAATTTACGTTTGAGATTTGATAGATGCCAAATTTAGGTGAGATTAACCAAAGAACTATGGAGCGAATAAAATCCTGAAGGAGGGAAAGGATAATCAGGGAACCAAGAAGGGCAACAATCAGCGCTCCCCAAAATCCGCCGAGAAGATCCTTACGTTTGTAGTAATAGTAATACCAAGAAAGTCCACCGGAGATTCCGACCACAAAAAGAACGTCGAGAATCGTTGTCCACCAGGGAGAGCCCGAAAAAGAAGCAAGCGGCGCCAAAAAGAGTTGTGCACCCAGTCCGTGTAAAAAAGAATCAGGTAAATTCAATAGGCTCATTCCAATACAGCATTTTCGGGAATTGTCTTTTAGTCGACTCATTTTACGACTCGCTCCAAAACTTGCTTCTTTCGGAGCAAAAAAGTCCCAGCTCCCGCACCCAATGTTCTACATTATAAGTTTCCACCGGGAGAATGGAAAACGCCGATGAATTTGATTGAAGAAACGAGCGCAATAAAAAGAGAATTTCTAGTTTGAATCAGAAAACAAATCAGCCGGCTACGACTTTTGGTATAGTCGGCTTTCCCCTTTCCCATTCCCTTTCACCACTCATTCACAATTCCATTTATAAAGATAAAGGAATGAACGCTTCTTACCAAGTTTTTGAAACGAAGGAATTCGATCAGAATATCATTCGAGAACTTCGAGAATCGGGAGTGAAGGGACTTTCGGTTACAATCCCTCACAAGGAAAAAGCCTTCGCACTCGCCGACCAAGCAGACGAACCTTCCAAAATTATGAAGGCTTCAAACACTTTGATTTTTGAGAAGAATTCCGTTCTGGCGTATAACACGGACGGAGACGGAGCGTTTCGCTCCATTTTAGAATGGTCGCCGGAATCTCTGAATCGAGGGAAAGCTCTGGTCCTAGGGAGCGGAGGAAGCGCTCGTGGGATCGCCTATAGTCTTGCTACCTCGGGAAAGGTGAAGGAGCTGATTCTTTCTTCTCGAAACGAAACGACAGGGAGAGAAATCTGTTCTTTGATCTCGGAAAATTCTTCCGTAAAAGCGGTGTTTGTCGACCCGAAGAATCTCGTATCCATTCGGGAAGAAATCTCGTTAATCGTCCATACGACTCCCTTGGGAATGAAGGGTCAATCGCCCGGACCTTTTCTCGGAGAAGAATTTTTTGATTCTTCTATGACTCTCTTTGATATCGTATACAATCCTTTGGAGACTCCTCTGGTGAAAACTGCCAAGAAAATGGGCGCGAAAATCATTCCCGGATCGGAGATGCTTTTGTATCAAGCGATGAAACAGTTCGAACTTTTTACCGGGGT
The DNA here is from genome assembly GCF_003545885.1 of Leptospira stimsonii. NCBI lineage: Bacteria > Pseudomonadati > Spirochaetota > Leptospiria > Leptospirales > Leptospiraceae > Leptospira > Leptospira stimsonii. The sequence goes on along the minus strand of NZ_QHCT01000001.1, from coordinate 1,291,762 downwards.
GATACCGGATTCGAATGATATCGAAAAAACCAGAGAACGATTGTCTTTCGCATTAGCAAATCGATGAAAGCCGATTTTTTCGAATTCATCTCTCGATTATCCAACCTGGAGAAGACGAGAAACTTCAACGTATTCTCCGATTATTCTTTGGAACCTTTCGGGAAAATTTTAAACAAATACGGATGGGATCGGAGGAAGAAGGAAACTCTTTGTAGAATTTCCGTCGTTGGAACGAACGCAAAGGGTTCGATTACCCATTTTTTGGGAGAATACTTTCGTCTTTCCGGTTTTAAAACCGGACTCTACACTTCTCCACATCTTCTTTCCCCTTCGGAAAGAATTCGAATCGGTTCCAAAGTCGACCCCTTTCGACAAATTCAAATCGAAGAATTGAATCTTTTATTAAACGAACTACTCGAACAAGGTGCGGAATCCGATCTCAAAACGTTCTCCTTTTTCGAACTATTTACTTGTGCCGCATTTTGTTTTTTTGAAAAGGAGTCGATCGAAATTCAAATCTACGAAGCAGGATTGGGCGGAAGACTGGACGCTACGAAACTTTCCAATCCGGACGTCGTGGTCTTAGGATCGATCGGACTCGATCACAAAGAAATATTAGGAAATTCTAAAATTCAAATCCTGGAAGAGAAATTAGGAATTTGTTCCGAAAACACAAGAGTCCTTTTTGCGATGGAACAAAAAGAATCGGAACTCAATCGGAGAATCCGAGAATTCTGCGAACAGAAAAATATCCTTTGTGAATTGTTAGAGGAGGATCCACCGAACAGCGATTATCTGACTCGAAATGGGTCCTTTTCGTTCAGAGTCTGGAAAAGAATTTTGGATTCTGATTTGCTTGCGGATTCTAAAGTAGAATCGAATGTTCTAGAATTTGCCGATTCGAAAAGTAAAATTTCACTTCCTCACGGTAGATTGACCGTTTTGAGAAATTCTCCTTTATTGATTTTTGATCCGGCTCACAATCCGGATGCGTTCGCAGAGACGATTCAAAGTTTACGCTCTCTCTATCCGGATTTGCGATTCCAAATTTTTGCGGGTTTGTTAAAGGACAAAGACGGCGTGGGTATTTTGAAACTTTTGAGAGATGCGAAAGCCGAGAATTCGATTACCGGTTTTCGTTTTTTGAAAGAGGGGGGTTTTCATCTTCCAGAGAGTTGCGAAAAAAAGGAATCCATCGGCTTAGAAGAAATGCGCGCGTTTTTTCGTTCGAACGCCGGCTTTGAAAATCCGATTTTAGTCCTTGGAAGTTTTCGTTTGTTTCCCATCGTCTCCGGATGGATTTAATTCGCTTTTTTAAGAATCGAACCAATCCCTGTAATCTAAAATGCTTAAAAAATCGGACGGCTCACATTCTAATCTACGAGTGATTTCGTTGTCCAACAAGTTGAGGTGGAGGATATATCTGTAATTCCTGTGAAACGTGGGAGCTCCCTCGTTCATCGTTGTCACGAGAAAAGAATCCATTTCGATCTCTTCCAACCAGAGGAGATAATTAAAAAGATAACAGCGGGAAACTCCGTGAGCTTGAGCCAATGCCCCCAAAAGAGCCCAACTTCCCGTGCTAACACGAGCGTTGATCCTCTGCATATTCTCCTTACCTTCGCTCGCTTGATAAAGAATCTTTCCGGCTTTTTTTCCCAACCTCCTCGTTACACCCAAATACTTTCCGTATTTTCGTAAGAGATCCGGAATTCTTTTCGGAAGCCTTCTCTTTTCCGATTCGCTCAAACCCGCCAAAGTTTTTTTCGGAATCAAAAGAGTCACCGTCTCGGAATATCTTTCCTGAAGAACGGAGCGGAGTTCCTGATCTGAATCTAAAAGTAAAATCCCCATACTGAAACCATTTCCGAGGAATTTAACAATGGGCGGGAAAAATAGAAAAAAGATTAAAAAAAGAACGCGTCTGAAGAAAATAAAATCGAAAGAATCAACGGACTTGAAGAGAAATCAAAATTTCAATTTGAATTTCGCATAAGAATCCATCTCCATCGTCTGCCCCGGAATCGCAAAAGGATTGTTCACTCTCGTCGGAACTACACCGACGTCTAAGGTTTCTTCATCCAAGCCGAGAAAATAAAACGTCGCAGACAAAATCAACATCAACGCCATACCGTAAACCATAACCCCGCCGGTGACTCCCTGATGTCTGCCGAAATTTCCGGCCAGTTTCTGATACTTCCCAGCATCCGAATTTGTTTCACGAATGATCCTTTCCTCATATACATACATTGCTATAAACGTATCTTGAGGAACGACATTCGCGGCAAAAAACAAACGGGTAAGATTCACTCGACTCTCTCCGCGATCATACAACGCGTTCGCTTTTAAATTGAAATAATAATAGCCTGCGTAGAACAATAGGGTTCCATACAATGAATAGATCGAAAAGTCACTGTAAGAATGATCCAAAAAGACATTCTGTTTATTCTTGTAATAAAGTACGCTGTCACCAGGTTTTAAAACGAAGTCCAACTTCGTCTCTTCTTCCTTTTTAATTTCCACACCTTTTAAAATATCAACATGTCCTTCCATGGAAACACGAAGTCGATTGGATCCCGTCTTTACGGAAGCGCGGACCAACGGTGTTTTTCCCAAAAACTCGGAGCCGAGATAAACGTTAGCGCCTTCCGGATTGGAAGAAACCGAGATCACACCTTCTCTCGGTGTTCGGGAAAGAGTCATTTCGAAATTGCCTCCGTCCTGAACGGAAACTCGTTTTTCCTGACTCTGAAATCCATCCATATAATATTTGATCACATGGTTCCCCGGAAGAATGTCCGTTCTCTGCAAGGGGGTTTTCCCGAGAAATTGACTGTCTAAAAACACAAGAACTCCTTCCATCTCTCCCGATCGGAAAGAAAAGGAGATCGTATTTTTACCGAGAAGTTCCTTTTTGATTTCGCCGATCAATCCTTCCAGTTCTTGATAAGAGCGTCTAACGCTAGTTTTTGCTTTAAATTCTTTTTTGGAAGCGTCTTTGGAAGATCTCAGAACAAGCTTGAGCTCCATCTGAAACTCATTCTTCTTCTCATAGGTGCCGGCGAGATGATAAAAACAACCTTGTTTGTTTCCGGAAATAAAAAGGGAACTATCTTCGGGAGGAGCCTCGTTCGAAATATAGTCGATTTTTAAAGATAAGAATCTAGGATCTTTGTCAGGAGAAATTTCTTTCGCATTCTTAACCTTTTCCAGAACTTCCGCGTCCCATTCTCCCTTTCTAAGTCTTTCTCTACCGGTCGGTTTCCCGAAACCGTGTTGAATACTTTTCGGAATCACTTCCGGATCGAATATCTGAAACAAACCTTTGAGACCGGAATACAAAACACTCGCATAACCCTTACTTAAATAATCCAAACTCGCGTCGGCATTCTGATTTTTTAGCGGAAAAATACAAAGTTTTCTCTCGGTTTCAAAAGTGATCCGTTCCCTCATTCCCGCCTCCGGAAAACGATAGTAATCGTCTATCCCTTGAGCGGAAATCGAAACACTCAAAATCGATAATATTAGAATAAATGCAAATACTCTACTCATCTTCTTTTCACGTTCAAAGCGGTGACCAATCCCACGATTCCTACAATGGGAATCACCAGCGCGAGAGGCGCCGAATACGCGTAATCTCTTGCGAAAGAAATCTGTTCTCCCAACCCCGGGCCAAACCAATCGCTTCCGGCGCTGACACCAAGATAACTAAAAAGCGCCAGTGTCATAACTACCGCGGGCAATCCTGTCGTAAACAGAACTTTCAAAACAGGCATTGCCGAGGGGAAAATATGATTCCAAAACACGTTCGCCCTGGAAGCCCCGAAAAAAGTAGAAGTCAAAACATAAGGACTTCCGTCTGTTTCTCGAATTTTACTCTGAAGAGTTTCATAAGTCATAGCCCAATCTCCCAAAAGAATCGCCACAACCAAAACGAGAGGTCCGTTCCCCAGTGCGTGAACCGTGAGTAACGCGACAAGAAGAGACGGTACGGAAACAAAAACGGAAGAGATCGGAGTAAAAAACCATTTCCCAGTAAACGGAATCGAATACTGGAACAAACATACCAAGGAGCTAAATAACAAAGTAAGAATACGTGAAGGAAGAGAAAACAAAAGTGTGGAGAATGTCCCATAAGAAAAAAGACTTAGAACGTCCCTTCCCAAACGGTCGCATCCGAAAGGATGATTCCAGGCGATCGAACAAAAGCTGTCCTCCAAAAAAACTTCGGTAGGCGGGCTTTTCCAGAGAATCCCCGTGAGAACAAGAGCACCGAATAGAATTCGAAAAGAATTGCTCATGGAAATCACGAGGCGCTCTCCTTTCCGGTAAGGTTTTCCTGAAACCGAAGAGAAATTCTACTAAAAATATAAAAAGTAAGACCGCTATAAAAAAGAAGCGCGCTTAAGAGTTCGGAGTCCATTGTCTGGATCGCATAATACATGGACTTCCCGATCCCCGGAAAGAAAAAGATTTCTTCCACGATCATCGCTCCTGAAAGAAGAGAACTAAAATCCAGAAGAATCAAAACCGCCAGAAAAGGCAGAATCTTCAATAAAACATGATTCCATAATATTCTATTTTTAGAATATCCGCGAGCTCGTAAAACCTTCGCATACGGTGATTTTAATTCGACTTCCGTCAAACTCGATGCAAACTGAAAAATTCTTGCCCACACCCTTGATCCTAACGCGATCCCCGGAAGAATCACATAGGTAGTATTCCAAGATTCATAACCGCCTGGAGGAAGCCATTCCAAGCGAACGAAAAAAATCAAGAGTAGAACCACGCCGACTACAAAGACGGGCGTCGATAATACGAGATTACTTAAAAAGAAAAAAAAATTTTTGACCGTATTCTCTTCACTTCGACCGCTCCAAAGAGCCAGCGCGATCGCGAACAAACTTCCCCAACCGACGGAAAAGATCGCTAAATGTAAGGTAGGGAGCACACGGGAAGAAATATGTTTCCAAACCGATTCTCCGGAGGCCGTTTTTCCCGGTTGTAAGGTAAGAATTCCTTTTACGAAAGAAAGGATCTGAGAAGGAAAGGTTTTCCGCTCCAGGAAGGATTCTTCTTTAGAAAAGGAGGAATCCGCATAAAGATATTCTTTATTTAGAGATCGAAGATGACCGAATAGGACGGAAAAAAAAATCAGTGCGACAAGAAATAAAAAGAACCTAGAGATTTCTCCCTGCACGATTAAACATTCCGAGAAAAAGCTTTTTGAATTTCCTCAAAAGATCTAGAACGAATCAACTTCTCTCTGTCATCTTTCACGTTTAACGCTTTTGCGATTTGCGCGAGAGTCTTGATGTGTTCTTGAAATTTCGTCTTTGGAACGATCAATAAAATAAAAATATGAACCGGTTGATGATCGATGGAATCAAAATCGACACCTTCCTGATTGAGTCCCATCACACACTTGAGCTCGTCGACAAGGTTTACGGAACAGTGAGGAATCGCGACCCCGCTTCCGATTCCTGTCGACATCGATTTTTCACGGGCCAAAAGAGATTCTAAAATTTCATCCTTGTTTTCCGAGTCGATCTGATTTGTTTCCACGGCCTTTTGTAAAAGTCGCGAAATGACTTCTTCTTTGGTGCCTGCTTCCAAATTAAAAATGATCGTCTCCGGATGAAGAAGAGTCAACAATTGATTCATAGAATCGCCTCTGACTCTTTGTGTTTTTTATTCATATTCTTATGTTTGCTACGATACGAGATCATCATTCTAACCACAAACTCGGTTACTCTAATTGCCCGAAATTATCGACTCTGCTTCCCAGAAATATACGGATCAAACTGGCTTCAATGAAAAAATAGAAAACGGAATACGTGAAAAGCGGTACGTAAAAGGCAATTAAGACTTGGATGACATAAAACAAGACTCCCGTCGCCAAAACTCCGATCAAAGAATAAACCCACGCCGTGTATAAATTTCTTCCCGGAGAAGCAAAAAGAATCGCAAAAGAAATCCAAGTCGAAAGAAGGACCGGAGAGAACTCCTGAGCCAAGCTTCCCACTCCCAAAATCAATCCCAATGCGAAAAGCACGGGAATCTGAAACGCAAAAGGACGTTTTAAAAAAACGGGAACGAGAAAAAGAATCGAATAGGTTCCCATCGTTTCCAAAGAAGAAAATCTCCAAGGAGAATTCCCATCCTGAGAATAGGAAAGAACGCTGTAAAGATCCGAAATATTAGAATCGCGAAAGGAAAACCAAGGTTGGGAAGAAAGACCCGCAAAAAGATCCACTGCCGGAAGAAGAAGATAGAAAAAAAGAAAGATCAATAGTTGAATCAACGAAAGAGGAATCTGAATTCTGATGCGGGTTTCCAAAGGGGAATAAAGAACAATTCCTAAAATCCCGGCAAGGATCGCCCAAAGAACCGTACCCGGATGAATTGGAAGAAGAATGACGTAAATCCCAGAATGAACAAACCACTTCAAAGGATAAACAAGTCGCTTTATAATGAAAAATTGATAAACGAAACAAGCGGCGAGAAGAAGTCCGTAACAAATCCACAATGGCACAGTCCCAAAAAAAACGATTCCTAAAAGAAAAAGAATCGAGATCAAAAGATCCGGGAAAAAAGGATCCGATTTACGAAAGAATCCGGATTTTGTAACGAGGAGATATTCAGACATTCACCTTCTCCTTCGAATCCGATTTTACTTTTTGAATTCTTTCGCGGAGAGATATTCCGGAAGGACATAAGAATGTGCAGATCCCACATTCGATACACGCGTTAGGCGAAAACTTTCCCTGCCCCGTAACGAGAGCGATCGGGTTACATTCGAGAGGACAATTGTATGTACATTCTCCACATTCGGTACAGGGAAGTTCTTTTTGTTCTCTGATCTTTCCGGCCACAAAAAGAATCGAATGATGATTATAAATATCTAAATAATATTCCTCGGAGGAAGAATGAAATTCTCCCCCATCGAAGAAAGAATTGAACGTAAAGTTCGGGTATTCTTTCTTTTTCTCCAAAAGAAGAAAGCTAAGACTTTGTCCGTCTCGGAACTTGATCGGAGATTCTTCTTTTTTGAGTCCGCCGTTTTTGCCGACGTAGTAGATGCTGATATGCCTTTCGATAAACGGAATCTTTTTGAAAAGAGCGCGGTATAAGTGATAAAGAGTTTCCGGACCGAGGTAAAGAGTATTCTCTTTTTGAAACGATTTTTGAGAGAGGGCTTTTTTTACGAAGTATTGAGGAAAGCCCATCGGATATTCGTATTTTCGAAACGGGACCGGATTCAGGATAAAATCCTTAACGACCGCACCCGGAAACCAAATGCCTAAATATTCTAAAAATTGAATATGCAATTCTTTGAATTCTTCAATGAGAATGTTTCGAAAATCCACGGATTGCGTTTTAGTATAGGGTGAAAGAACGATCAAAGAAGAACGAAAGGTTTTAAAAAGAGTCGAAAGGCTTACTTCGGCGAAGTCCAGCGAAACCAAACCGAGCTCGTCCATTCTTTCGAGAGCTTGCTCCAACTTGAGGGAAGGATCGATTTGTGTTTCGTTGGAAAGCTGAAAACTTCCGTCTTGTACGATCTTGATCCTCGTGGAATGTTCTCCTTGGATCAAACTCGCGATTCCGTCCACCGGAGAAAGTAAGGTTCCTACGGATTGTTTTAAAAGAGGTTCGCCTGCGCGTACACGAGTGGGGAATTCTTTGAGATAGAGGGCTCCCGGTTCGGGAAAAAGCGTGAAAGGTTCTTCCAGGACGGTCTTTCGGGAAAACTTTCCGTGGACCAATCCTGGTTTGAGAGTAAAAGCGGAGGGCTTCAAAACTCTTTAGGTGAGAGTTTTCACCATGTAGATTTCGTCTTTGATCGGAAGTTCTTTCTTAAGATTTTTGATATAAGGAAGAATTTCACCCATCGGCTCATAAAACTCGCAGTTCACTTGCATACGACGAGCAACTGTAAAGTATTTATAGAGCTTTTCTTCTCCGGATCTCTTGGACCATTTTTTCTTTGTACATTTTACGCGGAGAATGTATTTGTCTGCCTCGGATTCATACTGTCTTACAGTAACGCAGTGTAGGCAATTGGCGCAGTAAACTTTCTCACTCATCGGGGTTCCTATAATAGTAGCGGTATTTTGTCAATTTTTCAGAAAAAAGTGCGAAGTCAAGCAGAAGCTCCGACAGAAAACAGCAGGATAGAGATTCCTACCCTGCTTTGTTCGACCGATTAGGCTTGAGCGGGAAGTTCTTCGGCGGATTTCTCTTTGGAAGCGCCGAAGTTCCAGAGCGCTTCTTTTAGGGAAAGATATCCTACGTAGAAGAATCCAATCGCGTAAATGACCAGGAATCCCACGATTTGCGGTTTTCCGAGCATAAAGGAAAGGACTACGGTTCCTAAACAGTAAAAGCCCATCATGAATTCTAAAACGACGTGAAAATCAAGAGGGACTGTGTATTTCAGCCTGTCTTTCAGAACGTCGGTGCTCTTCTCAATTTTGAGTTTTGGAGTGCGTTTGAAAGAAGATTGAATCCCGAGAATGGCTTCGAGCCAAGCTCTGGTGTTTACGATTGCAATTCCGGTTCCGATCATGATCAGAATCGGTAGATACACCATTCTTCTCTTCCAATCTTTGTGAAGAGTTTTTTGAGAATAGGCGTAGAAGATCATCGGGCCGATCGATCCAACGGAAAGAATCGCCGCGGTTCCCATCAAAATCTCGATCGGCAGATCGTAGAAGCTGAATCCCGACCAATAGTCCATCAAAAGCAACGGTGCGCTAAAGAGAATATTGATGATCATCAGAGGGTGAACGGAATAATTGATTAAATGAACGATGGCCTCGGATTTGATTCTCCAAGGAAGGTCCGCACGGAGAATTCTTGGAAGAAGTTTAACCGCAGTCTGAATCGATCCTTTGCACCAACGGAATTGTTGGGATTTGTAAGCGGAGATCATCGCTGGGATTTCGGCCTTACATTCGATATCTTTAAAATAACGGAATTTCCAGCCTTTCATTTCGGCGCGGTAGGAAAGATCAAAATCTTCCGTGAGAGTGTCGTGCTCCCATCCGCCGGAATCGATGATACAATCTTTTTTCCAGATTCCCGCAGTTCCATTGAAGTTCATCCAAAGGTGAGAACCGTTCCGAGCAACTTGCTCGATCATGAAGTGACCGTCGATTCCAAAAGACTGAGCTTTTGTAAGAACGTTGTAGTCCGCGTTGACATGTCCCCAACGAACCTGAACCATCCCGATTTGCGGATCTTCGAAATAAGGAACGGTTTTGATTAAGAAGTCCGGGTCCGGCATGAAGTCAGCGTCGAAGATGGCAATGTATTGACCACGGGCCACTTTCATTCCCGCTTCGAGCGCGCCCGCCTTGTAACCGGTGCGTTCCGCTCCTGTTCTATGGAGGTGATGAATGTCGAAACCGAGAGATTTATAATGTGCGATGAGTTTTCTGGATTTTTCGACCGTCTCGTCCGTAGAGTCATCGAGGAGTTGAATCTCGAGTTTATCCTTTGGATATTTGAGTGCGACGGTAGTTTCCAGTAATCGATCCACAACGTAGAATTCGTTGAAGATCGGAAGCTGAACCGTTACGACCGGAAGATTCGGATCGTTTACGTCGAGGATTCTGTCCGGTTCCGATTCGCAGTATGCATGGTTCTTTTTGTAGAGATATACCATGATATAGGTATGAATCCCGAAGAAAAAGAGAGCGACTATGTCGATCCCATAAATGGCCAAAAACAGTACAGTTACGACGGTCAGCATGATTAGCCAGGAAAAATTCTCCCGGCTAAAAGTCAAAGGGTTTTGCAGTGCATCAATTTTTTAGTTTTTTAAAATGCAAGGTCATTTTTTGTCTGAAGCCCTAATGTAGGAACTCCCAAAGCCGATATTTGGGAATGGATGGACAACAACCTCCCTGGTTGAAGTTCCTCCACTGCGAATTTTCATTTTGAAACGGACGGGGGACGAAAGTTGTACCGTCCCCTTTTTTTGTACCCCTGCGCGATTCTCTTTTTGTGAGAGCTCCCACATTTTCTGAAGAGTCCCTGTGTTCGATCGTTGCAAATCCCAAACTTTGCGGGAACTCCCCTGTTTTAGAATTCTTCGGGAGAAGGTAGGCCTTCTCTTAATAAAGTGTGAGTTCCTACTTTTTCTGAAGAGTCCCTGTCTTCGATCGTTGCATATCTCAAACTTTGCGCGAACTCCCCTGTTTTAGAATTCTTCGGGAGAAGGTAGGCCTTCTCTTAATAAAGTGTGAGTTCCTACTTTTTCTGAAGAGTCCCTGTCTTCGATCGTTGCATATCTCAAACTTTGCGGGAACTCCCCTGTTTTAGAATTCTTCGGGAGAAGGTAGGCCTTCTCTTAATAAAGTGCGAGTTCCTACTTTTTCTGAAGAGTCCCTGTCTTCGATCGTTGCATATCTCAAACTTTGCGGGAACTCCCTTGTTTTAGAATTCTTCAGGAGGAAGGTAGCGCTTCTCTTATTAAAGTGTGAGTTCCTACTTTTTCTGAAGAGATCGTAAAGTAGGATCTCGCAATCCCGGAAGAATCTCCGTTTTTCCAAAAAGCCCTGCGCAAAGGATCGAAGCGGAATCCATTCCGTCGTTTTTACGGGCTCTTTTTCCCGTTTTGAAAACGTTTCCTTAGGAATGGATTGGAGCTGAGAGCCTGGTGATCGGGCGTTTCAAAAGTAGGAACTCCCTCTTTCCAAAAAATTTTGCCCGAGCATGCGCCCGAATTCATTTTCCTATGAGACAGAATCTTCTTGTAAAAACGTCGCTTTGCGGGAACTCTTGCGGAAATGAATCCTACTCTCGTTGGTCTCTCTGTCGCATTCTTATCCGTCTTGATAGCGATTCTTCTGGAAGGGGCGCACTTCCTCTCTTTTCTCAAAATCTCAGCGCTCCTCTTGATCATCGGTGGAACCGCAGGCGCGACGTTCGCGAGTTTTTCTCTCGAGCAGATGAAGGACCTCGTCCTCAATCTCCAAGCGGCCGTCTTCCCGAAACGCAAACTGCCTCTCGGTGAACTCTTCCTTGATTTCGCAGAAAGAGCTCGTAAGAACGGACTTCTTTCTCTCGAAGACAATCTCAAATCTATCCAAGATCCTTTTCTCCAGAGAGGAGTTCAACTCATCGTGGACGGAACCGATCCTCGCGCAGTAGAAGAAATTCTTTTTGAATCCGCGATCGCGATGGAAGACAAGGAGGCAAATTCGGCGAAGATCTTAGAAACCGCAGGCGGTTTTTCTCCTACGGTCGGAATCATCGGAACCGTCATGGGACTCGTCGGGGTTCTTGAGAATTTAGGCGCGGGAACTCGCGCCCTCGGAGAAGGAATCGCCACGGCATTTATTGCGACCTTCTATGGTATCGCTTTTGCCAACCTCATCTTCTTTCCTCTCGCAAATCGTATCAAGGCCTGGTCGAAAGAACAATCCGATCGCAGACAAGCGATCATCCGAGGAGTCATTGCTCTTCAGAGCGGGGACAACCGCCGGATTCTTATGGAAAGAATGATGCCTTTTATCGGTTGAGAATTTTAGAATCTTCTAAAGTTCTTTTTTTTTTAAAAGTAGGAACTCATACTTTTTTCAAGGTCTTCAGTTCGATCTTCTTTCTTTTTCGATTCTTCCGACAAAGGATCTCTTTTTGAAACAATCCTACAAAGCAACTCCAAGTCCTTCTCGTTGCGTTCAGAAAGATTTCTCTTCTCTGAACGTTGGGAGTTCCCGCATTTTACTGAGTTCAGAAAGATTTCTCTTCTCCGAGCGTTGGGAGTTCCCGCATTTTACTGAGTTCAAAAGGATTTCGATTCTCCGAGCGTTGGGAGTTCCCACGTTTTACTGAGTTCAGAAGGATTTCTCTTTTCCGAACTTTGGGAGTTCCCGCATTCTTTCGGAATACGAACTGATTTACCTTGCTTCCTCTTTTTTATTTCGAAACGAACTTACCTTCTTCTTCCAGAGAAAAATTAAATTCTTCTCTGGAAAGAAATCGAGAAAAAGAACTCATCTCTTTAAAAAGGAATTCTTTATAAAAATAGAATCTCGATTTTTAAAAACTTCTTTTCTTTTTCCAAAGAAAGAATGGATTCTTCTTTCATGTCTTCCTCTTTACAAAAAGTTCTCGGTCCTCTTCACCTCTGGGGAATCTCGGTCGGTCTCGTCATCTCCGGCGATTACTTTGGTTGGAATTTGGGTTGGGCGCACGCAAACTTCTGGGAATTCGCCGTTGCCGTCGGTTTGGTCGCGATTTTCTATTCTACTTTCTCACTTTGTTTTACGGAACTCGCGACTTCGATTCCTCATGCGGGAGGACCCTCGGCGTACGCGCACGTTGCACTCGGTTCGATCGGCGGTTTGATCGCCGGATTTTTTACTCTCGTGGAATTTGTCCTCGCTCCTCCTGCGATTGCTTCGGCTCTCGGAGGTTACTTTCATTTTTTATTTCCCCTGATCCGTGAAGGATGGGCGTCCAACGGTTTTTTTCTCCTTCTCCTCGGAATCAATCTCTTAGGAATCAAACAGACCGCGAGGTTCGAGCTCTTCGTGACACTCACCGCGGTCTTCGGGCTTCTTTTCTATTTGATTCTTCTCTTTCCTCATTTCGATTTAGCAAAGATCACAGCAAATTCTTCTTTTTCTTTTTGGAATCTCTTTCCGGCCCTTCCTTACGCAATCTGGTTTTTTCTCGCGGTAGAAGGCGTTGCAATGGCGGCGGAGGAAGTGAAGAATCCGGAGCGCGACATTCCTCGGGGTTATCTTTCCGGAATCGGAACCCTTGTCCTTCTGGCCTTCGGTGTTCTTTTCGGAACGGCCGGGGTCATCTCTACGAACGAAGTTTCGAAATTGGATTATCCTCTTTCTTTTACATTAGGAAATCTTTATGGATCTTCCTCTTGGACGACCTTGCTTTTCACTGGAATCGGACTTTTCGGTCTCATCGCGTCTCTTCTCGGAATCATCCTCGGTTATTCGAGACAAATCTACGCACTTTCTAAAGAAGGGTTTCTTCCAAAAATTCTCTCTCGCTTGAATTCAAAAACGAAAGCTCCGAGTTTTGCAATTCTCTGCGGAGGTTTGATCGGTCTCATTTCTCTTCAATTTGGAAACACGGGAGAATTGATCACTCTCTCGGCCTTCGGAGCCTGCGGAATGTATTGTATCAGTATGATTTCCTTTTTTGTCTTGAGAATTCGAAACCCAAAGGCACCGAAGACATACCGCGCACCTTTTTATCCGGTTCTTCCGATCTTCTCCCTCGTTTTGAGTTTTGTTTGTTTTACTACATTAACTATTTATAATACATTTTTGTTTTTGATTCTCCTGGGAGGGATGATTGGAGCTTTTCTTTTGTATCTTGGGAGCAAAGGTTTTTCTCTGAGAAAAGTTCCTCATTCTTCTCTCTCCCCCGAAAAAGAGGATGGAACTCTTTCTCGAGGGGATACGGATTTTTAAATTTTTTTCGGAAGTAGGAATGTTAACGGGCGCTTCTCTTTTCGTTCATCCGTGCGGTTTTGACTTACCACTTCGGGTTTTTTGTTCCGACAAATTTTTTGTCTGATACGTTAAGTTCTCAGAATGATCCTTCCGTTTGCTAAAAAGAACGGGATGCTTCTCTCTTTTTGGGAAAGAAGGAGTTCCTACAATATTTTGATCAGGAAAACAAAAGTGGAAAGCGTGGCTTGATCGTCGTTTTTCTAAAAAAGAGGGAGTTCCCACTTTATTTTGATCAGGAAAACAAAAGGGGAAAGCGCGGCTCGATCCTCGATTTTTTAGAAAAGAAGGAGTTCCTACTTTATTTTGATCAGGAAAACAAAAGTGGAAAGCGCGGCACGATCATCGTTTTTTGGGAAAGAAGGAGTTCCTACTTTATTTTGATCAGGAAAACAAAAGGAGAAAGCGCGGCTTGATCGTCGTTTTTTAAAAAAGAGGGAGTTCCTACTTTATTTTGATCAGGAAAACAAAAGTGGAAAGCGCGGCGCGATCGTCGTTTTTTAGAAAAGAGGGAGTTCCCGCAATTTTTCCTAAAATCAACCGTTTCTCAAGATTCTTCTCTTAAAATCGAAACGAAAATTTGTGATAGTTCCTACAAGAACAGAACTATTCAATTTCTTTAACGTTTCGAGAAAATGTCCGTTCGATTCAACGCCTTGGAGTTCCCGCAATTTTAGTTTTTTGATTCAATCCTATAACCGTTTCGCAAGAAGAATGATGACATACAACTCTTCTTATAAAATCAAACTTCTCGAACGAAAACCGGATCAAACGATATCTACGTTCAATTCGGCGAGAATATCATCGAGTTCACGTTTGTCCTTGACTTCGATCAAACAATCTTCTCCGAATTCGTCGGACTCGAGACGAACCGCAAAATATCCGGCGTCGTCCTCTCCTCTCAAAAAACTCACGTCCAGATTGACCAGATCGAAATCTTCTTCCAAAACGGGAGTCAGAAGAAGGTATTGATTTTCATCGATCTCAAGCGCTTCGGCTATGATAAAAGAATGGGAATTTCCGTCTTCATCCAAAAGTTGAACCGTCTCTTGACCGGATTCTTCGTGTTCTTGAAATTCATCGTCCTGAGATAGATCTTGCACGTTATTTCCCTTTTAGTTCCCGGAATCGAATTCAAAGGGAAGTTTGTTCTTTTTAGCGAAATTACATTCTTTGCACGCGGGAACCAGATTCGCTTTGATGGACTTTCCACCTTTTGCAAGAGGAATCAAATGGTCCATCGTCAACTCCTCCGGAGGAAATTTCTTTCCGCAGTAGTGACAGATCCCGCCGGCCTTTTTCTTTTTCCACCAAGGCGTTTTACGAAGATCTTTTGCGATCTTTCTCTGTTTGGAAAGTTCTTCCTCGCTGATCCAAATGATAGGTTCTTCAGGGTCCATTCAAGAATTCTAATCTTTATAGATTCCCCAATCGGAGCCGGGGCCTGAAATCGAAAGTTTCGCGAAGGTTCCGAGATTGACCGCGGAAATTCCCTCTTGCAGACCGGAGGCCGTCAAGAATGCAGTATCTCCTTCGGAGAATTCTTCTTCTTCGATTCGGATTCTTCCTTTGAGAACGATCAGGATTTGAAAAACGGATTCTTTGTATAAGCTCGGAATTTGAAACGTTTTTCCTTCTCCGGAAACTTCCAAGGTTTCCATTAAGAATTTATCGTTTGCCGTTAGACGAAATCTCTTTCCGTCTTCCCAAGATTTGGCTTCGGGTTTCAGAATATCGTTTTCCGAAGGACCACTGTAGTCCAGAACGTCCAACGCTTTTTTAAGATGAAGTTCTCTCGGTCTTCCATAGTCGTAGACCCTGTACGTAGAATCCGAAGATTGTTGCACTTCCATCAAAAGAATTCCGGCTCCGATCGCGTGGATCCTTCCAGGATTCAGAAGAAAAGAATCCCCTTCTTTCACGGTAATTTCTCTGAGAATTTCCTCAGCGCGATTCGCTTCCACGAGGGATTGAAATTCTTCCCTTCTTGTTGCATTCGAAAAACCGCATACGAGTTTGGAACCGGGCTCCGCTTGTAAAACGGTCCACGCCTCTTTTTTACCCGCGTTGTTCGGATCGTATTTTTCCGCGTAGGTGTCGTCCGGATGCACTTGCACCGAAAGTTTTTCCTTCGCGTCTATGAGTTTGATAAGAAGAGGAAACGGTTTTCCGCGAAAGGTTTTCCCTAAGATCGCGTCCGTGTTTTGCTGATATACTTCTCGAAACGTCTTTCCCTTTAAAGGGCCGTTGCTGATCACGGAAACTTCGTTTCCGTAGTCCGAAATTTCCCAGGATTCTCCGATGTTTCCTTCGGGGATCGATCTTCCCGGATAATTTCCGAGCTTTCTTCCCCCCCAAATTCTTTCTTTGTAGATCGGATAGAATCGGATCAGCTTTTGCATAAGACCTATTTTTTACTCCCTTCCAGGAGTTCAATTTTTACTTTCAGACGATTCTTCTTAAAATGAACAAAACCGTCCGGCTTGAGACCGGTGAGATCCAGTTCATAAACTTTTCCCGGAAGAAGTTTACCGGCCTCTGCTTCCAGATTCAAATTTCGAAAACTTTTATAGGTTCCTTTTCCTCCGCAGGAATCGCAGAACACGTTAGACCCTCTGCAATCAGGACAAAGAACTCGAACCACCAGAGGAATTTTTGCGAAGATAGGAACGTTTAATTCCTCGGAAGTTAAGAGAATTCTAATATCGTAAAAGATCCCGGAATATTTTTTTCTTTCCCGGTTCCGCATCCCCGCACGAAGAAGTCCTTTTTTCGCGAGTTCGACCGCTTGACCCGCGTATAAAATCCTCGACGCGGGAATTTCTTTCGGTCGAAACGAAACTTCTCCGCTTGCGTTCTTTTCTTCGTTTGCGGATCGAAAACGAAAGAGAATTTCCGGATGTCTTGAGAGATACTGGAGGTCGTATTCTTTTCTTCGAATCGGGTGCGTGAGAATTTGATAGGAATGTGCGAATTTTTGAAAAAGATCCGAAGAGCCGGTTTCTCGATTATCGGGATGAAAGATTTTCGCCAATTCACGATAACGTGTTTTGACCTTTTCAATGGAGGAAAGAGGAGAAAGGCCGAGATTCTTATAGTGATCCGGAAACTGATTCTTAAAATCCGGATCACTCATGAGAGAGGTTCAATCCTTTGGAAGATTCTCCTGATACGGACCGCCGTTCTCCACTTCTCGAAGAGTGGTTTCCACGTCTTCCGCGCTGGTCTTGATGCTTCCTTCCACATATTTATCGATTCTACGAATGATTTCAATCAGGTTCGTTCTGTAGATACGAACGAGTTTTACTCTCTGCGCGGGTTCCCGGATCGTCGAGACATTATACACCGCTTCCTTGGTTCCTGAGTCCGTTTTTTTCTTAACTACCAACTCGATCGCATCCGAACCTTCGGTGTTGATCTTATCGTTTTTCAAAATGCTGATTTCCTCATATTGAGGTCTCATTTTGGAAATTAATGATTTCCGGCTCCAAAAGAGGATCGATTCCAATTTAATGGGAGAATTTTGCGCGCCGGCGCCCGAAACCTTCAAAACAAAACGAAGATCGAGCATATAACGATTTCTGGTTTGAGGAATTTGATCCTCGTATGCAGGAATAAATTGGCTGTAGAGATTGTCTTGGATCTGTTTTCTTCGATTTAAGAATGCGAGACGACTTTCGATCCTTTTGTGAAACTCGGCAATATCTTTCCCTAAGAGTTCCAAGTCCTTAATCTGGCCCGGTTCGTAAGGAAGAATTTTCACTTTACCGTCGGGTTCGAATTCCTGGCCCGAAATACCGGCAAAGGCGCAAATTAAAATGAGGAAATAAAATAATGTTGCTTTCATGTCAGTTTCAGGATGCCGTCCTTTTATAGTTTCGGAGGTTCTCAGATTTTCCCCATAATTTTATCAAAAATAGATTGAACTTATCGTCAAATTCTAGGAAAAGGGAAGGAAAGGATCGGTATGGAAATCAATCACAGAAAGTCAGGAGAAACAAACATAGTAAGTCTTTCGGGCAGTCTGGACATATACACATCGATCGATCTCAAAACGTTCTTCGAAACGAACGTAAACAAAGAAAACAAAAACGTAGTCGTAAATCTTGAAAAACTGAATTACATCGATTCTTCCGGAATCGGAATGTTGATCAAACAACTCAATTACGTGCAAGATCTCAACGGATCCTTCTTCATCGCAAACATGAAACCTGCGATCGAAAAAGTCTTCAAAGTCGCGGGACTCACATCTTATTTCAAGACGATCAGTCCGGCGGAATTCACTTCCAACTTCCCTTAACGGACAAAGACCGCGGCTTGCACGCTCCGTAAATATTGGCGTGTGAGTTCCAACATTTCAGAAATCAAAAAATTCTTCAGGAAAACCGGGGGAGTTCCCGCATTTTCCTCGATTCAAACGATTCTTTTTCAAAAAGAAGGAGTTCCTACTTTTTGAGAACAGAGTGAACGTTTTGCAATCGGAGTCCGCGGGAATTACGGATCAAAACATTCAGATTGGTGAACGTTGAAATTTCAATAGTTTCCGTTTGTGTGAGTTCCTACGTTTAAATCAAAAAAATTCTTCAGGAAAACCGGGGAGTTCCCGCATTTTCCAAAATACAATCCTTTTGAACGGAAGTTTCATTCTTACCAAACGAACGAAAAAGAAAACGTTACTTCGATTCCGGAGCGTGGTAATGATAAAAAACGTCCCAGATTCCCCAGAAACGACCGAGTTCACCCGCATTCGGAACCAGAAGAAAGTCCAAACGTCCTTCTATCAATTCTCCGGGATCCACCCGGAAACGAACGGGAAATTGGGAAGAATACGTGGAGGAATTTCCCGGAAAAACGACGGTCGACTTTAAGACCCCGTTCACAAAAATTCTTAGATCCCGAGGTTTGAGACCTTTCGGGCGCTCCGTGTATGTGAACTGCGTTAGATCCATTTGAACATAGAGGGGTTCGTTTCGAGAAGGATCGGCGGTGAGATAAAAGCGGAGACCATCTTCCGGAATCATTCTACAAAGTCCGTTCTGGAGTTTTCCCGTCCCGGCGCCGGGCGCAAAATCCGAGCGATCCCGGACTAATTGAAGACCGTTGTGAATCGCCCAAGTGGAAAGTTCGGCGTAGGTTCGAAAATCTTCCGTTTGGAGAGGTGCGCCCTCTTCTCCCTGATGATCGAAGTTGATGAATTTTTTAAATTTCGGATTTTCTTCCGATTGGAGAAACCCCGTACTGGTAAAAATTAAACAGAGAGAAAAGAATACGAATCGGTAGAAAAACATCTACTTATAGTATCGACAGGATCGGGAAGAATTTGATCACAATCCATACACTTGAAAGAGCGGGAAAATCAATTCATTCTCCTTGCGTAGTCACCTTGGGAAATTTTGACGGGATTCATCTCGGTCACCAGGCGCTCCTCGATCGGGTTCTCAAGGTTTCAAAAGAAAGCGGCCTTTCCTCTTGCGTCGTCACCTACGATCCGAATCCGGCGATCGTCTTAGGAAAAAATCCCGAAATGAAGAGTCTGATGACTCTCAATGACAAAGAAGAATGGATCCGCAAACAAGGGATCGATTTTTTGATCGTCCTCCCTTTCAACGCAGAACTTGCGGAAATGAGCGCGGAAACGTTCTTGGAAGAGATTCTTCTCAAAGAATTAAAGACCAAGAAGATCGTGATCGGATACAACCATTGTTTCGGAAAGGGAAGAAGGGGAAACTACGAACTTTTAAAAGAATATGCAGAAACGCTAAACTACACCGTGGAAAGGGTGGATCCGGTTTATCTGGGAGAAATCAAACTCTCGAGTTCTTACGTGAGAGGACTGATCGGGGAAGGAAACGTGAGAGAAGCGAAAAATTGTCTCAATCGTTTTTATTCTATAACCGGAGTCGTGGTCGGAGGACATAAACGTGGAAGGGCGATCGGATTTCCGACTGCGAACGTAAAGCCGGACGCGAACATTCTTCTTCCCGGAGTAGGCGTCTACGCGGGATATACGAACGTAGAAGGAAAAGAATATCCTTCGATGATCAACATAGGACGCAATCCTACTTTCGGAGAAAATCCTCTCACAGTAGAATCGAATATTTTTGATTTTGAGAAGGAGATCTACGACCAAACGATTCGAATCACGTTTACGGATCGGCTTCGGGACGAGGTCAAGTTTTCGGGAGTGGAAAACTTAATCTCTCAATTGAAGAAAGACGAAACCGAAGCGAGAGAAATTCTAAAGTCCCAGAGTTCTAAAAATACAATCTTTCTCTAAGATTATTTTGGGCGGCTCCGTCTTCGACGGACCGGGCTCTCCTCTTCAGTCAATCCATCCGGATTTTCCAGGAAAACAAAAAGAAAAAGAAATACGATGGATTGACTCCGAGTCGATCCCTGCCGCGTTTAAAAAAGAGAAATTTTCCCGGGATATCAAAGAACGGACTTAAAGTCCGCATCAAACGATTTTTAACATTGAATACTTTGTCGGAACAAAAGTACAGGATGAGGGAAAAAGAAAAGAACGGAGAGATTTCGAAAAAATAAAAGATAAGAAAAAACGTTCGAGGAAACGATTCTTATTCAATTCCATTGAAGAGTTTCCGAAAGTGAAAGATACGTAATATTGAATACTTCCTTCCAGGTCTCTTCGATTTCCGGAGTATGCCAAGGCCCCAACCACTCCGCCATTCCGAAAATCCAAGCTTTTTCCAGATGTAGGATGTCCTCCGGACGACCGCAGATCTTCAGACATTCGGAACCAAAATTTCGAATGGCTCTTGGGAATAAGAAATCGTGACTACAAGAAGTAACGACTTCTCTAGCCGAACCCATGAAGGTTCGAACGTCGTCCACCTTGAGGACGGTAAAGATATTTTCGTACTTAGGATGATTGAATTTCAAAAAGGCAAAGATGAGTTCCGCAAATTTTACTTTATCTAAATTGATAATTTCAAAAGACTCATGGAGACTCTGAGCTTGGTTTTTAGTCAAAGGATTCATTGTTTCGATACCATTCCCTTTTTAGAATTCAGATATCAATGATATACAAAATCGAGAAAGAGACATCTTGCTTTATAAAGTGGCGTAAACCAAAATATAAGATTGGGCAACCGAACAACGCTCGACCTTGTTCCCTTCCGAATGAGAATCAAAAAAATCGAAGGAAAACGTTCCTTTGAAATTCAATTTGGGTTCTCTTTTTGAGGAGGGTTCCGGTCCGAGCGTCTCGCTTTCGAAAACAGAAATTCTTCTCTTGCAGTTTCCTTTTCAAAGTAGGAACTCCTTCTTACCCGAGAACAAAGGGATTTCCATTATTTTAGACAAAAGAAACAAATTGATCTACATTTAATCATATATTATCTCATATAGCGGAAATTTTTCTTTTATACTGATTGAATCGAATTCTCCCTCGAAAATCCTTTGAGTTACTTTTTTCTCAGGAGATTCGGAATGGTTTCAAAATTTGGCAATAGGAGATCTCGGTTTTTCTTACCGGGTATTTTCTTCATTCTCACCTTGTTTGGAGATTCGGCAATTTGGGCGGTGGACGGTTTGACGCGAAACGCAATCAACGCGAGATACGAAGCACTTGCGGGCACCAATACCGCGTTAGGCGGTTCTCCAGTGGATGTAGCGTTGAATCCCGCAAATCTATCTCTCACGAAAGGTAAAAAGATAGAATTCGGTTTGGGAAATTCTACGATCTACAATCGTTATCAAGATCAATTCTTAGATTCCAATCCGAGTTACGTTTATAATAACGATAAGAAAAGTCAGGTCAACGCACCCGCACCTTATATCGCGCTTAAACTTCCGGTAACGGATAGTATCGATTACGGAGTTGCACTTTACATTCCCGGTGGAGCGATCGGAGGAGTGGATAAGATTACGAGAAACACTCCGAACGGACAATCTCTCAATGATTGGGCCGGAATCAATATTCCGGGTCCGATCGGAGATTCGAAACAAATCAAAGAATCGAACTCAAATCAGTTTGCAGTTGTAAAACTCGTGAACGGTCTTTCTTTTAAGATCGGAAATTTATCTCTCGGGGCGAGTATAGAGGCCATCTACGGAACACAAAAACTGAATCAAAAATACTATGACATCACAGGAACGGTTGAAATTCCCGGACAAGGATATTATTACGAGAGTAGCAAGAAGGCGTTTACGATCGGAGGTGTCGTCGGGGCCAACTATGCAGTCACCGAACGTTTCAGAATCGCCTATTCCTATCAAGCCCATTCTTCCATTCCTTTGAATGGTCATTATCAGATCGGCCTTAACAATCCGTACTATTACAGAAGAACAGGGGTTTCCTATAATTTTGATCTTCCCGAAAAACATTCATTCGGTTTTTCTTATGGACCTGAAAATATCAAGATCGCAGTGGATTTAATCTACACGAACTACGGTTCGTATCTCAAAAAGGCAAATCAGAAACTCGAAGACCCTTGGCTCCCTACCCCCTTCGGTAATTTAGCGGACGCGGACGCACATCTCAATTTCCGAAATCAAGGCGGGGTTCTGGTCGGATTCGAACATAAACTTTCGGATTCTTGGATCTACAGACTCGGCTATTCTTACAATTCGCTTGCGATCAAAAGTAACGGCTTGGGCGGAACCACCGGAGGATTTTTCTCCGTCTATCACGTGTTCGCGGGAGGGATCAGTTATCTCTTCGATAAATGGAGTTTGGATTTGGGAGTCAGTTATAACGGCCCCAAAAATCACGTGAACGGCGCGAAGGGAACCGATTGGGACTTCTCTCATTCGATCAAAACGGGACCAACTTCATTTAACAATGCAGGGTATTCGTACGGAGCGGAATCTACGATTCTTGCAGTCAATATCGGAGCGACGAAATCCTTTGATTAAAACCGATCTCCCCTTGATTCGAATTCCATTCGATCGAGGGGAATCTCCCCTTTCCCATAATAAATCTCCTTAAAACCGATTTTATCTTTTCACCGGAATCAAAAACAATTCCACACTCTTTTATAAGAAATTATTTATTTCCAATTTTTAAAAGTATTTAAGATTGGAAAATTCCAGTCATTTGTTAGGAACAAAAAGTTCTATTCACACATACGATTGTAAGATCGCGGATTTGTGAATGATTAGAATTTTTTGAACCTTTTGGAATTGAATTTTCGTTTTTGGGACTTCGCAAAGGTAGGAATAAAAACACGTTTTGTTCCGTACGTTCGTTTTGTTTCTTTATCTTCAAAAAGATTGGTATTTTTATAAAGAACCATTTTATAGTTTCAAATTCCTCGTCAAAACCAATAATAGGATTGAAATTCCGATTCTCTCAATCGGCTCGTTTAGGTGATCTTTATCCTATCATTTCGAGGTCTTAACAGATTTCATTCATATGAATTATTATCTTTTTTTCCCAATGATTGCTTTGCTTGCGAATACGATTTTTATCGCCTTCGTTTACGCAAGACGCACGGGCAATCCGATCATTCGTTCTTATCTGATTTATTCCACTTCGCTAAACGCCTGGCTTTTCACCTATATTTTTACCTGGTCCTATCTTCCCGAATCGTGGATGACTTGGGCGTTCAAAATTCTTTCCATCACTTGGCTTCCAGTGGGAGCACTTTACTTAGAATTCGTTTATACGTTTCTCAATCGTTCCCCCGGATTGTTTCTTTGGTTTTTTCGCATCGGAGTTCCAGTCTCTTATCTTCTCACGCTTACAACTGATCTAGTTGTGAAAGGAAGTATTCATTATTATTGGGGATACGAAAACGAACCCGGACCCGTTTATCATATAGTAATCCTTTCGTTCGTCGCGCTCCCCGCTTTTATCGGCTTAGGCATTCTCGCGAAATCTTTTTTTTCTTCACATAAAAATCAGAGAAAACAAATCGGACTCGCCATCTTCGGTTCCATGGTCGCGATGTGTCTCAGCTTTTATTCGGAGATCATCCAAGTGGACGAACAAGGCAGAATTCTTTCCGTACCTTGGACTCCAATGGCGATCGTAATTCAGTCTTTTCTAATATTTGTCGCCATCACAAAATACGGTTTTTTAAGAATCAATATCGAAGGTCTGGCCGTAGAACTTTTCAAAGACATTCACGACGGAATGATCTTGGTAAAACAGGACCGCTCTCTTTTTTTCATGAACGATTCTGCGACTAAAATATTAGGAATTTCAAATATTCTTCCCTCCCATTTTTATCCTTCCGATTATTTCCGCGGTTATCAGGAGAATCCCAATCACCTTTCCAAAGAATATCAACCGATCTTCAATCCAAGTTGCAAAGGTGTAGAACTCACGAGATCCAATATCGAATTGACCGGAAACGAAAGAGGTTATCTTTTTATTTTAAGGGACATTACTGAAAAAATAGATTCTCGAGAAAAGATCGAAGCGATTTATACCGCTCTCAGCAAGGATCTCGAAATCGCAAAGATCGCGCAAACATCGGCGATCTCCACTAAGTTTCCGGAAAATCCACGTTATAAATTCCATTCCCATTTTCAGCCGTTCGAATTGGTGGGAGGAGATTTTTTCAGGGCACTGGAACGCACAGATGGGAAATTGGATATTTTTTTTGCGGACGTTTCCGGACATGGGATTTCCTCAGCGATGGTAGCGGGTATGCTTTCGATTTCCTTCCAGCTCGTCTCCGAGAAAAATTCGGAACCGAAACAAGCTCTCGAAAACATCCAGAACTTGCTCCTCGGCGCAGTCCTCAATCATCACATTTCCGCGGTGTATCTTTCTTTCGATCCAAATACAAAAATATTAAAATATTCTTATGCAGGACATCATCCAATCCTGATTTTTCGGGATGGAGAAGTTATTTCGTTAGAAGGTTCCGGAAGAATTCTACTGGTCACTCCGGAAACGGACTTATCAAATTATTCCTTTCAATTAAAGAAGGGAGACATCGTTTTCCTGCATTCCGATTGCCTTTTTGAAGTAAGGAATATGGACGGTGATATTCTTGGATACGAGGAATTTTTCGAAAGACTCCGAGAAATCCCGGTCCAAACTCCCGAAAAAATTCTTAAGACGTCCATAGATCATTCTTTGGCTTTCGGTCGCGGAAAACTTACCGACGATCTCGCGATCCTGATTCTGGAGGTTTTTTGATCATGAACCCTTATGTTCTGATTCCTTTTACCGCCTTGATGATCAACGGATGTTTGTTTGCGTATGTCAGCGCACTCAAAGGTAAATCAAGAACCGTAAATCTTTACCTTAGATTTTCGTTCCTTTTGGCCATCTGGCATATCGCACTCATTCTTTATTGGTCTTTTTTACCTGGAAACTGGCCTGAAATCATTTTTAAAATTTCCTCTTTTTCTTGGATCTTTATCGGTTGTCTGTTCTTCGAATTCGCTGTGGAATTCACGTCCGCATCGTTTCGGTTTCTGATCTATTTTTTTCGAGGCCTTTCCTTGGTGTCGTTTATCATAGCGATTAGCACCGATTTGGTGATCGCTGGTAGCACGAGAACTTATTGGGGCGACGTAATTGCGACGGGGCCTTTGTATATTTCGGTGAGCACCGTCGTCATCGGCGTTCCGACCTTGTTCGGTTC
Organism: Leptospira stimsonii; assembly: GCF_003545885.1. Lineage (NCBI taxonomy): Bacteria > Pseudomonadati > Spirochaetota > Leptospiria > Leptospirales > Leptospiraceae > Leptospira > Leptospira stimsonii. Next base: position 1,266,696 of record NZ_QHCT01000001.1, on the reverse strand, counting down.
CGTGATTCTGATCGTTAAAAGTTTTCGTTCCCAAAATTCCTTTTTTAAAAAACAATCCAGACTCGTCGCGTATGGAACGATAGTAACCTTCGTCTTTAGTTTTCTTACCACCATTCTACCGAGATTTATCAATCCATCCCTAACCTTCCCTCCGATGAGCGGGAGCGCCGCGGTAATCCAATCGATCTGCATTTTTATCGCGATCCATAAATACGGATTTATGGATTTGAAGTTGGAGCACATTGCACTCCGACTTTACTCTGAAATCAGAGAAGGTGTGGTCTTACTATCACCGAAGGGAACTCTATTGTTCAGTAATCTCTCCGCGCGAAAGATGTTAAATCTCCCGGAAGGTTTTGGAATGGGAATGAAGTTAAATCTCTCCGAATATCTGGAAGGATTTCCTTCGGATACGTATTTCGAAAGAAAAGAATTCATGAATCTGAAGGTGAACGCCGAAAAAAATCTTTTCAGTCCACAGGAAGATTACTTTCACGTTCCGGAAAACAAATATTTGGAAGTTTCTTCCTCTCCGATCCCCCTTTCCGGAAAAAACGGAGGGAAAGTTTATATTCTAAGAGATATCACAGAGAAAAAAGAATCATTGGAGAAAATTAGAAAACTCTTATATAGATTGGACTTGGATCTTGACCTAGCGAGGGACATTCAGGAAATGATCACAACTCGCGACTTTCCCGATTCCCCGGATTACAAAATTCATTCCCATTTTCAACCTTACGTAAAGGTGGGAGGGGATATTCTAAACGTGAAAAAGGAAAAGGACGAAAGTCTTCATATTCTTTTCGGCGACGTTTCCGGTCACGGTATTTCCGCCGCGATGGTTGCGGCGATGACTTCCATCGCTTTCGGTGCCGCGACAGGAAGAAGCAATCTTACCGATCAGAATCTTTTGTTTATGCATCATCTTTTGAAAGATACGATCACGTTACATTTTCTTTCGTCTGTTTATATGAGATACGTTCCCTCGGCCAAACGATTGGAATACAGTTACGGAGGTCATCACCCCGGTCTTTTGATTCGCAACGGAGAATGTAGTTTTATCGAAGGTTCGGGCGGAATTCTTTTTGCGATCGCCTCTCCGAAAATTCATCGATACGAACTCGATCTGATCAAAGGAGATCGAATCCTATTCTACTCGGACGGTTTATTCGAAGTCAGAAATTCCGAAGGTAATATTTTAGGAAGGCATCAATTTTTAGACGCGGTGAAATCCTTGGTAAGCGAAGACACAAGCTCGATGATTCGATCCATTCTTTCCTATTCCAGTTCTTACGGCGGCGGAGAAATGTCCGACGATATTACAATCTTTTGTCTGGAAGTATTTTAAACCGAATTCGTTTAAACCGACACAATAGCGATTGTGGAAGAATCAACGATTCTTCTTCGAAATTCTTTCTGCGGTCTTAGGATCGGTTGATGGAGTTTAGGTTGGAGCCGCAGAGAAATACGTTGAGGACGGAAGCGGCTCGTCCTTGGGCGAAACGCCAAGGACGGATTCTCCAAAACTTTCCCTTAGAGGTCGGTCCGTTACGAAATTTTTTCCTGAATCAATTTCAGAAACGGAAGGAATTCGTCTAACGTTCCCGGAAGTTCATATTCGATCAAATCTCCGGCGCGAATAATGTCTTTCTCTTCCAATGCTACGGCGACCGATGCAAGAATCTCGTTCAATTCTCCGGTTTTCTCCTCGAAGCCGATTCCTTCGACTGAAATTTCGGAAAGATCCAAATCCGGTTTTCTGAATTTCAAAGTGATAAACGAAGTCAAAAGTACGTTGATCTGAGAAATCGATTGAGTCAGGAGTTCCGTCGCGACTTCGTCCTTTCCGGATTGGTAGGCTTCGTTTACTTTTACGAAACTTTCCTTGAGTCCGCCCACGTTTCCGATAAACGTATTCAAAATTTCTTTTAGAGTCGGCAAATCCAGATCCAACACTTGCGTTCTCGCGATGAGATCCATGATAAAAAGTTTGAGATCTCTCAGATTCTCCAAAAAGGATTCGATCGCTTCGGTGCTATCAAGATTCGTGCAATGCGAAGATATCTCGGATACGATCTGCGAAACGGTATTACCGGTCCCCATCGGTTTGATCTGATCCAATTTGAGATGAAGAAGGTTCGAAGCGGAATTCAAAACGGATTGTATCCACGTAACTCCGTCCGATAATTCCTTGGATTCCTTTTCAGTCAAAGAATCTCTTCCGAAAAGTGTGGAGCCAACCTTATCAACATAGAGATCCAACTCGGTTAGAGTGGAAACCAAAAAGTCCATCTCTTCCCCGATAAAAAATTCCATCTTGTTTGTGGAATCGATTCCTCGATCCTGCATTTCGGAAGGTTGAAACTCCACTCCGTCCACGGTGCAACCGAGAAGATACTTTCCTTTGGACTCGACCCACTTCGTGATTTCTCCGAAGACTTCGCCCAATTTCTTTTCGTTTTCAAGAGAACTATCTAAGAGATGTTCGTTGATATAAATTTCCATTTCATTCTCCTTCTTGAATCACTCGTTTCTGGCGCCTCTGAGGTTGTTGTTCAGATAGGCTCCCACGGCTTTGTTTTTACCGACTCCCTGCTCCATATAAAGAAACTTGGATTTCAGTTTTTTCTCGTAACTCACGAGATGATTTTCGTATTCTTTAATCTTCTTATTATTATCAGTGACTTGCTCTTCGAGCATCTTCACTTTTCCGGAAACAAGACCGCCCGCATATTGCGTGTAAGGTTTTACGTGTTCTAAAAGATCCACGGCGACTCCGGTATCCATTCTCGCGTCCGAATTTGTGTCGATCGCAAAGAGATTTCGAACCGCATCCGGATTTTCGGCGAGTTTGTTTTTCAACTTCTCTTCGTCGAGAATCAAAAAACCGTCCTGGATATCGGCCCATTTGCTTCCCACGTTTCCCGTGGAAATTCCGATGTCGCTTAACATTCGAACGGGATTCTCACCCGTAACCGGATAAGAAGAACTCGCGACCGTTTTCATTCCGGCGATCAGACGAAGAACGGTATGTTCTCCCGATAAAAGTCCCGTTTTGGTTTTTCCTTCCCAGAAGGTTTGCCCGATTTCGCCGCCGTCCTCTTTTCCGTCGTTTACTTGCGCGTTCTTATCAACGGCAGTGGATTCTTTTGAAAACTTCAGAACCGTATTGTAAGCGGCTATGAATTCTTTGATCATCTCGAGACCCTTATCGGAATCCGTCTTGATATCGATGCTAACCGGCCCTTCCGTTTTTTTGAGAAGGTTCATAGAAACCCCGTCGAGAACGTCCGTCAATCCCTCGTTTTTCGGACGACTGACTTCGATTCCATCTACGAGGAAGACTGCGTCTTTTGCTTCGGTAATTTCCTTTGCAGGTTTTGCTCCTCTGAATTCTCCGGGAACAACTATATGAAAATTTTCTAATACGACTGTCTTTCCGCTCGAGTTCGCAAAAAGAATCTTATGAGCTTTCATACCCGACGGAAAACTTTTGAGATTGAGGACGATCTTTCCTTCCTGTTTGGAAGCGGTTTCCAAGATCATCTTCTCTTTATCGTTTTCTTTATAAAGAATTCCTAATTCTAGTTTGTCTTCCGGTGCGAACTGGGTAGACGTGATGAGTTCTATCTTTGTATTCTTCTTAAATTCCGAAGTCGGAATTCCGAATTGAAACGAACCGACGCTCGCAACTTCGATCCATTTTTTTCCGTTCTCCTCTTTGAAAGTAGGTTTTGCATCTGCGGGAATTCCGTATTTTTCGGATTGAAACACGAGAATCTGATCCGCTTCGGGAAGAAGATTGATTTCTTTCGGCGGATCTGCGGGCTCCGTTGCGCCTACGAGACCGGAAGCTTGAAGAACTCCATTCGCATCCTCGAACTTGAGCTTGCGTTCTTTACCGGAAAGTCCAGCTGTCAACGTGAGAACGTAATTGTCTCCGTCCACTTTTACAAGACCCGTGTTCACAAGTCCCGCGGCGGATACTTTGATAGCGCTCGCAAGATCTCGAATCGTTCCTCCGGAGAATTCGATTTCTTTTTCGGAATCTCCCGAAAAGATTTTAAAACTTCCGGCAGGAATTTGTTTGTTCGCGTCGGTTTTGTCTCCGGAAACTTGGTGAAAGGTTGCGAGTTCTTTGATTTCGATTTTACGTTTTCCAGCGCTCGCGGAACGGGAAGCGTCCCCGCTTACGACACCTTCCGGTTCGGATACGATATTCTTCATCGCAAAGGGGGCGGTAAAAGAGATGAGTGCTCTGGTTTTATTCTGGAGGTCGGTGGTTACGATTTTTAGATCGTTCCACGCTTTTACTTGAGCTTTGTTAAACGAATTCTGTTGCTCAAGTCGGCGAATCGGTTTTCCTTCCAATTCAACCAGTTTTTTTACGATCAAATTCGTGTCTTGACCGGAGCTAAGTCCTGGAATCGTAAATGCGGGCATCTTGTCCTCCTAAGTTCTACATCGGTCGAAACGGAAAAAAGATAAGGGAAAATGAAAAAATTCAGGGCTCTAAAAACCAATTGCCGATCTTAGAAATCCGTGGATTTTGGTCCCGAATTTCGTGGGGGAATTATGATATCGCCTGTTTTGGGAGAATTTTTAGGAACTTTCGTCTTGATCCTTTTGGGCAACGGAGTCGTCGCCGGTGTTCTGCTCGAACACAGCAAATCCAAGGACAGCGGTTGGATCGTAATCACGACGGGCTGGGCTTTTGCCGTGATGCTCGGCATTTTTACTTCCAACGCCTTCGGAAGTCCGGACGCACATCTCAATCCTGCGGTGACACTCGCGTTCGCGATCAAGTCCGGAGACTATTCGAAATTACTAATATACATTCCCGCTCAAGTCGCTGGCGCTTTTTTAGGAGCAGTATTCAACTTTTTGCATTATCTTCCTCATTGGAAAGAGACAAAAGATAAAGGAAAGATCCTCGCGGTCTTTTCGACGGAACCTGCGATTTCAAATACCGTTTCCAATTTTTTTAGCGAATTCTTAGGAACCTTTTTACTTATTTTGGGAATCGTTTCCATCTTCTCTCCAACGATGCAAGGATTGACAACCCACTTCGGCGCATTCTTAGTCGGTATCTTAGTCTGGAGTATCGGCCTTTCGATGGGAGGAACAACGGGTTACGCGATCAATCCCGCGAGAGACTTAGGTCCGAGACTCGCACATTTTCTGCTTCCGATTCCGGGAAAAGGATCTTCGAATTGGAAGTATGCTTGGCTTCCCGTTGTCGCACCTTTGAGCGGAGCCGCGTTCGCCGGATTCGTGCTGGGATTTTTTTAAAGAGGATCAAATCAAATCTAAGAATGGATCGGCAAATCAGTTTTTAAAAAACTAAAAAACCGAGTGAGACAAAACTTGCGGGATCTCCCTCGTTTCGATTGCAATTTCACTGAATCTCCTAGCTAGCTTCTTACAAGATTTCGCAAGTAGCTCTTAAGAATTTTCCGAAATTTTCTCTGAACAAATATCAAGCCTTATCGTATAGCGGAACGGACTTTAAGTCCGTTACAAGCGATTTTTACGAAAAACGGTTTGTCGGAACAAGTGAGCGAGTTTTAAAAGGTTGATTTTATTTAAGAAAAGAATCGGAAGATTGCCTTCGGATACTTTTTAGAGTTCCCGATTTTTTCGTAAGCGTCGTTTATTAAACAGAAACGATTTGGATTTGAGAATCGATTTTATCAAGCAAGATGTATGAAGAATTTTGAATCTTTTTTTACAAAACTTACGGAAGAAGAAAAAGAAATCGTTTTGATTCTCAGAGGGATCGTTCTCGATTGTATCCCTAACTTAAAAGAGAAGATTTCATACAACGTTCCCTATTATTTTCTCAATACGAGAATTTGTTTTATCTGGCCTTCTTCCATCCCACTCGGTCCGAAAAAGGGCGTAGAATTCGGTTTTTGCCAAGGACATCTTCTTTCCGATCCTAGAAATTTACTCTTTTCCGGGGAAAGAAAGATCGTGAGATCGATTTCGTATTTTTCTAAAAAGGAAATCCAAACAAGGACTTTGCGAAACTTTCTCTTAGAAGCGGTGATCTTGGATGACCAGATCCGACCTTCTTCCAAAAGGAAACGTTAAAAATTCCGATTCAAGATCTTTGTCAAAGAGCCTGAAACGTCGGCTTCCAAGCGAGAGGAACTCCTTGTTCTCAAAAGAAAACTACGGAGAAGAATACCAATTTGCGAGAACTCGGAGTTCTAAGAAGAATCCGATCCAACGAAAGAATAGGATTCCTATGAAATCCCATTCTTTAACGAACTCGGAGGAATTCCACTTCCTTGCTCAAAAAAATTCAAACCTTCTTTCGATGATATAAAAAATACGAGGGATCCTCTTTATCTCCTCTCAGACTGAAAGATATAGGACCGTATTGGAGTCCCCCGAAAAATTGCTGACCAGGGATTTGAATCCAATGCATGAACTCGGGAAAGAAAAACTTTCCTCGATTTTTCATACTATAAAATGATGATTTACTCTATTTTTTGTTCACAAAAAGTAGTTCTACAGTATGCGAAATCGAATTCTCATCCTCATTTTTCTTTTGTCCCCTTTTATTTCCTTATTCTCGCAAACCGGAGAGTTCAAAGGAGAATGCAAACCGAAAGAATGGATTTGTATTCTTACTCGAAATGAGAATCAAAAGATCGAGTTTTATATCCAGAATAAAACCCCAAGCGCGGATTATCCTTTCACGGTTTATTTTAATTTTACAACGTTAGAAAATTTCGAATCAGACACTCCTCTTCCGCTTCGATTCGTTTCAAAAGGAAACAGCGAACCGACGAAAATTCTCACCATACAGCCATTAGACGCTCAAAAAGAACGTACCTATAGTTCGAGTATTTACGTGAGGGCGGGTGATTTTAACGCGAGTAAATCCAAAAATGTAGTTTATCGTCTACCTTTCGAATCTTCCGCGAGAATCGGTCAAGGTTATAATGGAAAGTTTACTCATTTCGGTCTCTTCGCTTACGCTCTTGATTTTTCTCTTCCGGAAGGAAGTTCGGTGATCGCCGCGAGAGAAGGTCTTGTCATAGCGGTTCAAGATAAATTTACTTCGGGAGGAACGACCCCTTTCTTTAAGGACAAGGCGAATTACGTTCAGATTCTTCATAAGGACGGAAGTATCGCGGAATACGCTCACTTGAAACACAAGGGTGTTTTCGTTCAGATGGGACAAATCGTTAAAACCGGAGAAAAGATCGGACTTTCGGGAAACACAGGATTTAGCAGTGCTCCACATCTTCACTTTCACGTTTTGAAACCGACGGAAGATTTTCAAAATTTGGAATCCTTTCCGACGGTCTTTGAAACGGATGAAGGGGTTTTGGAAGAACTCAAAGAAGGCGTCGTCTATTGGAATCCGTCAAACGCTCTTCCCGCAGGGAAGGCTATTTTTGAAGATGATTTTAAGATCTGTTCCGATCTCTCAAAGAATAAACTTTCGGAATGTGACGAAAAGTTCAATCCGCAGAAACGACCGATCATCTCTTTGGATATCCGCAAACCGGGGAAACGCGATTTAAAAGTCGAAGTCTGTAATCCGGATTCCGTTTGTAAAAGAGTCGATTGGATTCTGCAACCGGAATGGAAGGTTTCGATTTGGTATTTTGATTGGAGCATTCTTCCGGTCATCTCCGGAAAGTATAAGATTCAAGTGATCGACGATCTGGAAATTCTGAAAACATGGATTATCGAAAGATAGAACTTTTCGTTTTTCTTTTTCAAACAGGACGAGATAGTTTTCTTAGTTCTTAAAAAGGAAAACGGGATTCTCCAACGCTCTCCTAAAAAACGAATCTCTAAAAATGATCGTCCGGATGATTTTCCATAAGGATCCGGACAAGATTCATTCTTTATTTTGAATATTCTACGATTGGAATATATTTTATCTCTTTACACCGAGGAGACTGGAGAATACTCGATTACAAAATTCTCTTTCGACCTTCGTACCTTAGGTGCGTTCACGATCGTATCTTTTTCGACATCCCTGTAACCCAACGTTAGAATCGAAGTTGATCGCAGACCTTTCTCTTTTAGGTGCAACAATTCATCCAAAGCCTTTGCGTTGAATCCTTCCATCGGAGTTGCGTCCACACTTTCCATGGCGGCGGCTACGATTCCGGTTCCGAAAGAGATATAGGTTTGTCTCGCGGCCCAGTTGTAAGCGGTTTCCGGAGTATGCGACTTCAGCCAATTCAGCATGGAATTCTTAAATCCTTCCAGAGACTCCACGGTTTTGTTTCGGGTTTTGGAGATGAGTTGGATGTACTCGTTTATTTTTTCTTCCGTTACTTGTTCCCATGCGGCAAAGATGAGAAGATGAGAGGCTTCTTCGATTTGGGGTTGGTTGTATGCGATCGGACGGATTTGGCGTTTTAATTCTTCATCTTCAATGACGAGGACGTTATAGGGTTGTAAGCCGAACCCGGAGGCGGTCAAACGAATGGCTTCTAAGATTCTTTCCACTTTTTCCCTTGGAACCTTTTCTCCCGTCATTCTTTTTGTCGCGTAACGCCAGTTGAGTTTTTCCAGTAATTCCATGTTCCTTTCTCCTTTGAATTTCCCTATTTTGTATGATTTGGGATAAGATGTTACCTTGTAATAAACACTCTAACAGGTTGGACTGAAAAAAAGGAAAGAAGAAAACGATGAAAATCAGTTTGTGAGAGACATTTTTTTCTGACACTCGCCACGGACCTGCTTCATTACGTCCGCAAGGGAGAATTCTCCAAGTTTGGCTTCGAGCGCGGTTTGTGCCTGCGCGAAAATACATTCCAAAGCCGGAAGAATTCCCATTCCCACCGAACAATCTTGTTTCGGGTGGTCGTGGACATTGAAGAGACAATCCGAATCTTCGATTGCGCGATAGATATCGGAAAGTAGGATCTCCGTCGCCGGTTTTGCAAGGCTTGCGCCGGGAACTCCTTGTCTGGTCAAAACAAGACCGGCCTTTCTGAGTTTTCCCGTTAGAGTTCGGACGATCGCAGGATTGGTTCCTACGGATTGGGCGATCGTATCCGAAGTCGTATCTCCCCCGTTCCCGTTTTCCAGGAATGTGAGAATATGAATTGCGACTGCGTAACGACTGGGAATTGCCAAGTTTTTATTCCTTACTCTGTATTCATTGTTTTAGACGAGTACCTGCCAAGAAGAATTCAGCTTTTCCTACGAATAAAATCGTCTCGATCAGAAAGATTCGTTACTTTTGGATGCGGGAACTCCATGCTTTTTAGGGGAAGGGGGATTCGTCCGGTGAAATCGGAAAAGTAGGAACTCACACTTTTACCGAGGCACGAGGGAAACTCGTTTTACCAAAGTGCGGGAACTCCACACCGAAAAAACAGGGGACAGGACTTTACAAACCTCACTCGAACTCAAAGAAAAGCCTTGTGTGGGAGTTCCTACAAGGGAGGACTTTTTTCTTGCAAAGAGAATGTTTTTCTGGTAAGGAAAATTTCCCGAACGTTTTTCCGCCCCCCACCCCACCACCCAAAATCAGGGTGGGGCGCGCGACTTTTTACAAAAGAGTGTCGTTTCTCCGACAATGAAGTTTCGGAGAATCTTGTCCAAAAAGAAGAAGGGATCCGAAGCTCTTCATCAAAATCCCTCTTAGAATCATTGACTCCCCGCAAAGGAGGTTTAAACAGGAATAGAATCCCTCGTTTCGATCTCTTTTCCTCCGAGGGGTCCCAGAATTTTCAGGATATCCAAGTGTCAAAGCCAAGAATACAAGAACAAGCTCCTTCAAAGACGAGCGAAAACGGTTCTCCCAACGGGAATCAACCGGAGATCCATCTCGGCAACCCGAACATATTTTTCGACCGGGAACTTTCCTGGGTCGATTTCAACCGACGTGTTTTGGAAGAAGCGAACGATCCTGAAAACCCACTCTTAGAAAGACTAAAATTCTTAAGTATCACCGAAACCAATCTCGACGAATTCTACATGGTTCGAGTTGCAGGGCTCCGCAATCTCGTAAAAGAAGGAAACGACGAAAGAAGCCTCAACGGAGACAGCGCTTCCGAAATTCTCTCCGATCTTTCCGACAAGGTCCGCGCCTTTGTTAGAGAACAATACGAAACATTCTCCAATACATTAGAAGAATTGAAAGCGGCGGGAATCCACGTGATTCTCAATCCGGAAGAATTGACGATCGACGAAATCAAACAGATCCAGAGTTATTACAAAGAGGACGTCTCTCCGATCTTAACTCCTCTCGCGATCGACACTTCCCATCCTTTTCCACATATTCTCAACAAATCCTTGAACCTCGCGATGGTCCTCAGCACCGACGACGAAAAGACCGGCGGTAAAAAAGATCTCTTCGCCGTCGTTCAAGTGCCATCGGTTCTTCCTCGATTCTTACATCTAAAAACAAAAGGAGACGAGAGAAGATTTTTTCCTCTGGAAGAGATCATCAAACTCCACGTAGACGATCTCTTCTACGGAATGACTGTAAAAGAAATCTATCCTTTCCGAATCATCCGAGACGCGGACATCTCCATCGACGAAGAAAAATCGGTCAAAGATTTATTGATCACGATGAAAGACGAACTTCGCAACCGTATCTGGGGCGACGCCGTTCGAATGGACATTCATCAAGGAACTTCCCCTTTTATCAAAAACACTCTCAGGGAACTCCTGGAACTTCAAGATCACGAAGTTTTCGACGTTGCTTCTCTTTTGAATATCAACGACGCGATGTTCTTCTACGGTTTGGATCACACTTCCAAACTCAAATATCCTTTCTTTCAGCAGAAGATGACCCTGAAGTTCGATACTCCGGAAAAAATCTTCGAGGCGATGAAAAAGAAAGACCGTCTTCTTCATCATCCGTATCAATCCTTCTCGGCGATCGAAGATCTTTTAAGAATCGCATCCGAAGATCCGAAGGTTCTCGGAATCAAGATGACCTTGTATCGTACAAGCGGGGATTCTCCGATCATTCAATACCTCGGACAAGCGGCGGAGAATGGAAAACAAGTAACCGTCCTAGTGGAACTCAAAGCTCGTTTTGACGAAGAAAGAAACATCAAATGGGCGCAGAAACTCGAAGCCCGCGGCGTTCACGTCGTCTACGGCGTTGTCGGATTAAAAATTCATTGTAAGATGCTTCTCGTAGTTCGAAAAGAAGACGATCACATGGTGCGTTATGTGCACCTTGGAACCGGAAATTACAATTCTACAACTTCCAAGTATTATACGGACCTCAGTTTTTTTACCGTAAACAAACAGATCACCGAAGACGTTTCGACGATCTTCAATACGATCACGAGTTATGCGAAGATGCCGACTCTGAATCTTCTTTCGGCGTCCCCTCACAACCTCAAATCCACCTTTATCACGATGATCGAAAAGGAAACGGAGAATGCCCTCGCAGGAAAACCCGCAAGAATCATCTTCAAGATGAACTCTCTCGTAGATCCGCATATTATACTTTCCTTATACAAGGCGAGTCAAGCCGGCGTCAAAGTGGATCTTATCATCCGCGGAATTTGCTGTCTCAAACCCGGACTCAAAGGAATTTCGGAAAACATCACGGTTCTTTCCATCGTGGGACGATTTTTAGAACACACAAGAATCTACTATTTTCATTCGGGGGGAGCGGAGGCGACCTTCCTCGCTTCGGCGGATTGTATGCCCAGAAATTTCGAAAGAAGAATCGAGGTCCTCTTTCCGATTTTGGAACCTAAGAACAAGGATAGAATCAAAAAAATCCTGGACGTTCAATTGAGAGACAACGTCAAAGCTCGATTCCTCCATGCCGACGGACATTACAGAAAGAGAACTTTGCAGAAAGACGAAAAGCTGGTCGATTCTCAAATTGAAAGAATGAACTTCACTGAATAATTAAGAAACCTGAATATACTAAATTAGAATTATGACCACAACTTCCACAATCAACAAAACGGAATTAAAATCCCTCATCGGCCCGGGAAAAATATTTTTTAGAAACGACCCTGACTTTGACGAAGCGACGTTTCTTTCTTTTGGAACGGACAGGACCAAAGTTCACAGTCCCGATTTCGAAATTCTCGCGTTTCCTACAAACACCGAAGAAGTTGCAAAAATCGTAAAATACGCTTTTGAAAACGATATCTCCATCGTTCCTTCCGGCGGAAGAACTGGTTACGCGGGAGGAGCGATCGCAAAAAATCAAGAATTGGTTCTTTCCCTTTCCAAGATGGATAAGGTCCTAGACTTCGATCCTTTTTTCGGAAGTATCAAAGTGCAAGCGGGAATGATCACGAAGAATCTTCATAAAGAGGCTGAAGAAAGAGGATTCTACTTTCCGGTGGACTTCGCATCCACGGGTTCTTCCCATATCGGCGGCAACATCGCGACTAACGCAGGAGGAGTGAGAGTCGTCCACTACGGACTCATTCGTCAGTGGGTCTTGGGACTAACCGTAGTTACCGGCTCCGGGCAAATCTTAGAATTCAACGGCGAAGTTCTTAAAAACAACACCGGATACGATCTCAAACAACTTTTTATCGGTTCCGAAGGAACGTTAGGCGTCATCACGGAAGCGACTCTGAAACTCACTACAAAACCACTGGACAACCGAGTTCTTCTCGTAGCCGTTCCCGATTTTGTCTCCATCCTTTCCCTCTTCAAGGAAACTCACCAGGTGAAGGTTCCCCTTCTCGCCTTCGAATTCTTCACCGAATATTGTCTCGGAAAAGTAAAAGCCCATCTGGGAGTTTCCGATCCGTTTTCGGCTCCGAGCCCATATTACGTTTTGATGGAATTCGAAATCGCCGACGAAAGCGACGACGAAAAACTATTCGGCTTCTTGGAAACGATCACGGAAAAGGAACTGATCAGCGACGGAAGTCTGGCCCAAAATTCCAAACAATCCGAAACATTTTGGAAGTATCGGGAAGGAATCAGCGAAAGTATTTCCATCGATTATACGGTTCATAAAAACGACATTTCGCTTCCTCTTCGAAATATGGAACCCTTCCTCGTCGAAATGGAAGCCCTCTTGAAAGACGAATATCCCGGTTTTGAAATCGCGCTCTTCGGTCACGTGGGCGACGGAAATCTTCACCTAAACATTGTTAAACCGAAAGATCTTTCCAACGAAGAATTCTTCAAAAGATGCAAGAGCGTGGATCCGGATATGTTCCGTTTATTACAAAAATATCATGGATCGATCAGCGCGGAACACGGAATCGGACTTTTAAAAAAGGACTTTCTCCATTTTTCCAGAACGGAAGCCGAAATTCTTCTGATGAAAGAAATCAAAAAATCCATGGATCCGAAGAACATCATGAATCCCGGAAAAGTGTTCTGATGATTTCCACGAACGGAGCCGGTGGAAAAAAACCGAGGAAGAAAAAGAAGAAGATTCAATCCGATCATAGGATCGTCATCCGAGCTCTTACCTTGGATGACTACGAAGACGTGAAAGAAATCATGGACATCGTCTTTCCCGAGTTCGACGGTGCCTGGAAAAGAAATCAATACGAATCTCAGATCACAAAATTTCCGGAAGGCCAAATCTGTATCGAAGACAACGGAAAAGTCGTCGGTGCGGCGATCAGCCAAATCATCAAATGGTCCGATTACGGAGATAACCACACTTACGAAGAAATCGTAGGAAAGGGAGATCTCAAAAATCACAATGAAGAAGGAGATTCACTTTATGGAGTCGATATCTTTGTTCACCCGGAATACAGAGGTCTTCGTCTCGGTCGAAGATTGTATGACGCGAGAAAAGAACTCTGTGAAAGACTCAATCTCAAAAGAATCGTAGTCGGAGCTTGGATGCCCGGTTACGAAAACTATGAAGACTCGATGACTCCGGCGCAATACATCGAAAAGGTGAGAGACAAAGAAATCTACGATCCGGTTCTTTCCTTTCAACTTGCAAACGGCTTTCACGTGAGAAAACTAAAACGCGGTTACTTCGGTAACACGAAAGGTTTCAGTTCTTACGCGGTTCTATTAGAATGGTTGAATATATATTACGAGAAGGAAGAGACCACTCTCATCGGCGGCAAAAAAACGGTGGTCCGAGTGGGAGTCGTTCAACTTCAAATGCGCCCCGTTACCGGAATCGAAGAATTGATGAAACAGGTAGAATTTTTCGTGGATACGGTGGCCGGATACAACGTGGACTTTGTTTTATTCCCCGAATTCTTCAATGCCTCACTTCTTGCAAAATACAACGATCGAAGCCCTTCCGACGCGATGCGGGCCCTTTCCAGTCATACGGAAAGTATCATCGAAAGAATGGTGGAACTTGCGGTTTCATACAACGTGAATATCATCTCCGGAAGTATGCCGGAGTACAGGGACGAGACCCTTCACAACGTCTCCTATCTTTGTAGAAGGGACGGAACCTACGAAGAACAATATAAGTTGCACGTAACTCCGGACGAAGATTTCTACTGGGGAGTGAAAGGTGGTTACAACCTTTCCGTGTTCAACACGGATTCCTGCAAGATCGGAATTCTTATCTGCTTCGACGTGGAATTTCCGGAGCTCCCGAGAATTCTCGCGGAACAAGGAATGGACATTCTCTTTGTTCCTTTTTATACAGATACGAAAAACGGTTACAACAGAGTCAGACACTGCGCTATGGCGAGGGCCATCGAAAACGAATGTTATGTGGTGATCTCGGGTTCTGTTGGCGCGCTTCCTCACGTGGAGAATATGGACATTCAGTATGCTCAGTCCGCGGTTTTTACTCCTTCCGACTTTGCGTTTCCTCACGACTGTGTCGCCGCGGAATCGGTTCCAAATACGGAGATGACCTTGATCGCGGATTTGGATTTGGATCTCTTGAAAGAACTTCGTAAAAAAGGTTCCGTGAGAAATCTAAGCAATCGAAGAAAAGACTTATACGAACTCAAATGGATTCACGAATCATGAAAGCATTTTCGATCACCATCATTCTTCTTTGGATTTTGTTTGCGGCTCTTCAATGGAACGATCCGGATCCTTGGCTCTGGATGCCCATTTATCTAAGCGTCGTTTCATTATATTCAGGATTTTTAATCTATCCTGAGAAAACCAAAATCTGGCTGAGAACTTCTTTGATTCTTTCCGCCGCTTTTTCCGCGGGAACCGTTCTCGCCGCGATGCAAATCCAAAACCTTTCCTTCGACGACGAAGTTACGAGAGAAACGGGAGGTTTGATTCTTTCCGCGATCGTTTCTCGTATTCCGTCTTATATCATTCGGAAGAGAGAATTGAGTGAAGTTTCAAAAGGATGAGATTTTCTCGTATCACGAGAAAAGAAACTTCTATTCCGGTTTAATCTTTCTCTCCACCGTTTTAATCGCGGCGACACTTTTCGTCTTGGCGACTTCCGGGATTCTTAAATTGGAAATCCCGGGTTTGAGTGCGATTCAGAAACTTGTTCTTTATGTGAGCAGGGAAATTCAAAAACCGAGTTTGATCGGCGTCTTCTTTACGACCCTCTTCGGTGGTTTGTTTTTCTTTTATCTTCCCATCGAATTCTTATACATTCGCGCCACGTATTCCAAACTCGATGCGAGCGATCTCATCGCGCTTCATCTTCTCGGACTTCTGATTTCCTTTTCGATCAATTACTTTCTGGGAAGAATCGCGGCACGCGCTTGTATCAAACTCATAAGCCCGAAAAAATTCTATAGAATGAAAGGATTTTTAAATCGTTACGGCGTCTTGGCGATTTTTGCTTTCAATGTACTTCCCTTGCCGGCACCGATTTTAAGCGCGATCCTCGGTGTGATCCGTTATAAGAAGAAAATCTTTTATCCGGTTTTTGTTGCGGGACAACTTTCTCAGTCCGTCGTGATTCTCTTTTTTGTTCGTTTTGTTTTCACTGGAAAAGTTTTTTGAGGAGTTCCCGCATTCTTTGGTAAAGCAAAGCATTGTGTTGAGAGGAAAACGAGGGAGTTCCCGCATTCTTTGGCAAAGCAAAGCATTGTGTTGAAAGAAAAACGGGGAGTTCCCGCATTCTTTGGTAAAGCAAAGCATTGCGTTGAAAGAAAAACGGGGAGTTCCCGCATTCTTTGGTAAAGCAAAGCATTGCGTTGAAAGAAAAACGCGGGAGTTCCCGCATTCTTTGGTAAAGCAAAGCATTGCGTTGAAAGGAAAACGCGGGAGTTCCCGCATTCTTTGGCAAAGCAAAGCATTGTATTGAAAGGAAAACGAGGGAGTTCCTACTTTTTGTAGCCTCACTCCCTAAGTTCTAATTCCTAAGAATTTTTCTCGGACGTTCCTTCTTTTCTTTCCATTCTCCCTTGACTCTAAACCCAGCCCCCAAATATTGAGAATCATTTTCAAAATCGAAATCGACGATGTATAAAAAATCAATTCTGTCTCTCTCTATTCTTATCTTTTTCCTCATCTCTTGGGGAGTTCCCGCACAACCTCAGGAAATTACGGAAAATAAGGATAAGCCGGCTCCTGCCCCGAATCCGGAAGAAGCCGAAAAGGAAAAGTGGTCCCGAGGAACCATTTCCGTGATCGGAAAAAAGAAAAACGACCTCAAACGAATCCCCGGTTCTGCAACCGTGATCGAAAAAGAATACCTCGAACAAACTCGCCCGGTGGATTCGATGGAAGTTCTTCGAAGAGTTCCAGGGGCTTCGATTCGTTATCAAGATACGGGTCTGATCTTGAACATCGGTTTTAGAGGAGTCAACAGCGACCTTGGAAGAAAGGTCCTCGTCCTTGAAGACGGAATTTTCACTTCTCTCAATCCTTATTCCGCGCCGGAACAATATTATACGCCTAACATCGATCGTATGGAAAGAATCGAGGTAGTCAAAGGATCCGGAGCCATCCTCTTCGGACCTTCCACAATCGGCGGCGTCGTGAACTTTATTACCAAACGTCCTCCAAAAGATCCGGTCCTTTCCGTTTCTATGCAAGGTGGATCTTACGGATTTTTCTCTTCTCAGATTTCTTACGGTGGAACTTTTGGAAACACCGGTATCGACATTATGGTCCTTAGAAAACAAGGAAACGGTTTCCGAGATCATCAAGACTTCCGACTTCATGAAGTTTCTTTTAAATCCGTCACGGATCTCAATGAGAAACACGCTCTTACGACCAAATTCGTTGGCACAGTTCAAGACGCGAACATGACCTATCTCGGCTTGACGACGGCTCAATTTTGGAACAATTCTTCTTCGAACTTTGCCGAACAGGACAATCGTAAACTTCAGAGATATTCCGGAGACATCGGTCACGAATGGAAACTCACGGACAATTCTAAACTCGTCACAAAAGTTTACGCGGCTTATACGGAAAGAAACTGGGCAAGACAGAATTATGTTCGGAACACTGGCTCCTTTTTCGGCACACTTCCGGGTAACGTAATCAAAGCGTATGATACCGAACCTTTTGTCAATAGACCTGGAGACACCGTTTATATGTTGGATAGCGTGGGACATCGGGATCGCACCTATCGTTTCGTCGGTGCCGAATCCCGTTATCAGCAGGACTATCAATTCTTCGGAATTAAGAATCAGTTGGACGCCGGTCTTCGCTATCACTATGAAACCGCAGATATCAAATACGTCGACGGACCGTCTACTCCGGATTATGCGATCTTCGGCAACGGATTGGGAAATCCTGCGACCGGTACCGCGTCTTCCGAATATTCTCTCGCGAAGTCGGGACAACTCAGGGATCACGAGGTCAACAATACGAAGTCGGTCGCGGGCTTCGCACAGAACAGTTTTAAATTCTATGATAAATTTTCTGTGATTCCCGGAGTTCGTTACGAGACGTTCACCCAAAATCGTACGATTCTCCGTCAACAAGCGGTCGATCCCGTTACGAACCAGCCGGATTCGAATTCTCCTCCTCAAGAAGTCGACAAAGGAAGCACACACACGTATCACGTTCTCATCCCAGGTCTGGGTCTTACCTACGACATCAAAAAGGATCTCACCTGGTTTGCGGGAGCTCACAAAGGTTTCTCCCCTCCCCGTTATCAGGATGCCTTGAATAACTCGGGTGTAATCAATAAAATCGATCCTGAATATTCTTATAACTATGAGACGGGATTTCGCGGAGACATTACAAATTACTTAAATGCTCAGGTCACTTACTTTGATCTGAATTATATCAACCAAATCATCATCACTTCTTCCACATCCGGAAACGATTCCGCCTCCTCAGCAAAGAACGGCGGAAGAACATACAGCCGCGGTCTGGAGACGAACATCACTTTTGATCCTGCAAAAATCTTCGACGCAAACTTCAAACTTCCGATCGAGTTTATCTACACGAGAGCGGACGCGAAGATGAATCAATATTCCATCGATACTTCTAAAATTACTGCTAACCAATCCCTTTTGGATTTTGTAGTCACGCAAAGAGATAAAAACGGAAATTACGTCCCCTATGTTTCGAGAGACACCGCCACCATTTCTTTCGGATACGTTCATCCAAAAGGATTTTACGCAAGAGCGGATTATCAGTATTTTTCCGCTCAGTTCCACGACGACACAAACACTCGGACCGTCTATTGGGCGGATTCGATCACGGATCCACTCGGAAAAAAAGTATTACAATATTTGAATATTACTTCGGACAGTTCCGGGGAAACCGGAGTGATTCCCGCTTACGCTATCGTAAACGCAAACTTTGGATACAAGGATCCTATCAAACGTTGGAGCGTCTTTATCTCAGGGAAGAATTTGGGGGATGTCCGTTATATCTCCGGTCGTCTTCCTGAAGGAATCCAAGTTGGACCTTTTCGCCAGATCAACGTTGGAGTCAGCTTTGAACTCTGATCTCCTAAGAATGAGATCTCTTTCGAAGGAATCGCAGGCATTTTCTCTGCGATTTCGAAGTGTGAGTTCCTACTTTTCACCAATCCTTTCCACTTTTCGAAGACGAATTCCGACTTCGAAACGGGAGAACTCCCCTTTTCACGGATTTTTCTGCGGGAGTTCCCGCAAATTCAATCAGACAAAAGAATTTCGATTGACCAAAAATATGATTTTGAGAATTAGTATCAATATCATAACAACCAGTTCATCGAAAATTCCCCGGTTGTCGGCGAAAGCTTACGGCCGGGACCTTTTTTCAAAGACATTCAGGAAAAATACATGGATCTAAAAAAAACATCTCTCTTTCTCATACCTTGCCTCATCGGGCTTATCCTTTTTGCGAATTGCAAACCGGATAAGAATAACAACGATTCGACGATCCTCGCAGGAATCATAGCCTTAGGATCCGTTCCCACGGCGACAAAGGCCCAAGTGGTAGACCGTTATCTTCAATTGGGATATCAATCCTACGATCAAAGTTATCAGGACGCCGTTGCACTTCAAACCGCAGTGAATACGTTTGCTGGAACGGTGACCCCGACTGCGGCAGATCATACCAACTTAAAAAATCTCTTTGTGATCGCCCGAGCTTCTTACCTCGTAACCGAAGCATTCCGTTTTTCATCCGGCCCGATCGATAACTCCGACGTAGTCGGTTGTGGTGCCGCGGCAGACGGATCTGGAGGTTTCGAATGTGAAGGCCTTTTGAATGCCTGGCCTTTGGACGAAGATGCAATCGATAATTTTATCAATGGCGGCACCGCGGCAACGTACGCGAATATTCTCGCAGTCAATGGTGACTCAGGAGCGACCGGACCAAATGAAGGGGTCGACGAAAAGATTGTTACAGTCGGATGGCACGCGATTGAATACCTCCTCTGGGGAAAGGACCTCTCAGGTGCACCGGCAGGCGTTAATCAGGTTTCCGGCCAACGCCCTGTAGGCGACTTCAATGGTGCGGCAGGTGTTCCCGCTAAAAGAAAAGCTTACTTAAAAGCGATTACGGATGCGATGGTACTTCAATTAAGACTCATCCGCGACCAATTCTCCGATGGAACCACTTATTCCAATCTTATGAAATCCAATCCAAGCGCGGGACTCACAAATATCTTCCAAGGACTTGGAAAGTTCATCGCGGGAGAATGGGGCGGACAAAGACTTACAGGAACATTCGACGGATTACAGGAAGAGGAACATTCCTGCTTTAGCGATACAACCAAAGCGGACTTTTACTATGACGCACAAGGTGTCTTGAATCTCTGGACTGGCTCGTTTCAAATCAAAAAAGGAACCGTTATATCTACCGGTCCCGGTTTAAGCACTCTGTTCGGAACACTCACAGCTCCTCCGATCGGCTCACAACTTGTCGCTTCGAGAGACGCCTTTTGCATCAACCTTCCCGAGCAGGTCGCGGATCCGAACTATACGACTTCCTGTCCTACGGGTTCTTTGACAGGTCGTTACGATCAGATCATCCGAAACACGGACTCCGAATACAATATTCTTTTTAACACGCAGAAATTGATCGGAGATACTCTGAAAAAAACGATCACGGACGCGGCGAAAGCGGTCGGCGTTTCGATCACGGACTTCTCTATCTAAGTTAGAAAATAAAAAACAAAAAGATGAATCGTTATGAAAAACAAAATCAAGAAAATGAAGGAAGAATTTTCTTCCTTCAAGGTTTCAACATATTCTAATATACGAAAAGGATTCCTCTTTGGAATTCTTTTCGTTTTATTCTCACAGTGCGGAATTTTAGATCCTAAGAAAAAAAACAACGATCTAGAATTGGCCGCCATTCTTCTTGTCCTCCAAAATCTGGATCCGGGCGAACAATATTCCGGCGGATTTACGACGACCTTTGATAGTACGGTGAACGCGTTCGATTTGGTTGCGGCTAATCTTCGAGACGGCGGAAACATAGACTTTCAAGGTGGAAATTCCTTCTTCAATCGTCTTTGGGTTCAAGGCGGAAATTCCGCTTCCGACGGATTAGGTCCGGTCTTCAATAGTACCTCCTGCAACGGTTGTCACGTAAAGGACGGAAGAGGAACCCCACCCGCAAGCGGAAGTAGTGTTTTTTCCACGATGTTGATTCGAGTTAGTAAGAATGGAAAGGATCCGATTACGGGCGGCCCCGTAGGACTCGACAATTACGGACTTCAGATCAACGATCGCGGCGTAGCCGGTCCTCCACTAGTTGACGGAGAAGCGACCACAACGGTAACGTTCACGGAAGAACCGGGAACCTTTCCTGACGGAGAAGCCTATTCTCTCAGAAGACCGACCTTTACGATTTCCGCTTGGGCCTTCGGAATTCCTCCGGTGGTCAATCAATCTCCTCGTACGTCCCCTATGATTCCGGGGCTTGGACTTTTGGAGGCGATACCGGAATCTACGATTCGTTCTTTCGCCGATCCGGACGATACAGACGGAGATGGAATATCAGGAAAACCGAATATAGTTTGGGATGCGAGGCTTCAAAAGAAAGTTCTCGGTCGATTTGGATGGAAGGCGAACGAACCGAACTTAAATCAGCAAAACCAAGGCGCCTTCTTAGGCGATATAGGAATCACAAGCCCGCTCTTTCCTACTCAAAATTGTACTGCGGCCCAAGCGGATTGCCTAGCGTCCACACCTGGAAACAACGGAACACCGGAAGGCACCGAAATTTCCAAGAAGACCGCTGATCTTGTTACGTTGTATACAAGACTCGTAAGCGTTCCCGGTAGGAGAAACTGGACAAACGCGGATGTGGTTCGTGGAAAAGAACTCTTTACACAAGTCGGATGCAACGCCTGTCACAAACCGTATATCTTCACCGGCGCGATCGACGGCTTTCCGGAAATTTCTTTTCAACATATCAAACCGTATACGGATCTTCTTCTTCACGATATGGGAACCGATCTCGCCGACAATCGCGAAGACTTCGAAGCGACCGGAACGGAATGGAGAACCCCTCCACTTTGGGGAACCGGTCTCATTCAAAAAGTGAACGGACACAATAACCTCCTTCACGACGGAAGAGCAAGAGGTCACAAGGAAGCGATTCTCTGGCACGGAGGAGAGGCTCTCAATTCGAAGAATAAGTTTATCACTCTACCGAAAGCGGATCGTGACAAACTGATCCTCTTCCTGGAGTCTTTATGAGAAATTTAGAATTTTCTAATAAACTCAGAAAAAACGCCGAACTTGCAAAAAAAGTCAAAATTCTTCTTTTGACCTTCTTTGTGATTCTTCCGGGAATCCGTTGTGAGGAAATCGGGAAGATCTCCGGCGCCGAAACCTTGTTGGTCGCCCTTTTTGCAAACGCAAGTACGGGAGAATTTTTGAATTATACCGCCAATCAAGTGGCGGTTCCTCAGTTCAGCAAACTCTTGGTTGCTTCGAATCAATTGAAAACAAGCGCCGCGACGTACCAAACGACCGCTGGAACCGGAACAGGACAAACAGATTTAGCAGATCTTCAAAACAAATGGTTAGCCGCCAGAAAACTTTTCAAACAAGCGGAGATCTTTTATATTAACCGTTCCTACCTTCCTTCCACATACTTCCATAGGCTAGACGGATATATTTTGGGGGAAACCAATCGACCGGTTTCGACCGATTTAGATACGGCGGCAGGAACCAGTCCATCCTCAAGCACAGTAGACGGTTACCCGCTCGCAAGAAAAGGATTTGCGGCATTGGAATATTTTATCTTCGATAACGGAGCCAACGTACACACATTAGCCGCAATCGATGCCGCAAATGGAGGAAGCGCCGGCAGAAAAGCATACATTGCATCTCTCGCAACCGTTATCCAGCTCGATTGCCAAAGACTTTATAACTCTTGGAACTCCTCATTCGCAAACGAGTTTGCGACAGGTTCCAATTCGTTTAACGGAATCAAGGATGCGGTCGATTCGTTTATCAACGGGATCGTTCAGTTGGAATATACCAACCAGGACATTCGTATCGGTGTTCCAGCCGGATTGACACTCGCCGGCACAACTCAATATCCCGCGAAGCTGGAGTCGATTTTCAGCGATTCCTCCTATCGAGATCTACTTTCTTCGGTAGAAGGTCTCGAACTCGTTTACTTGGGCAACGGGGAAGCGGATTCCAGGTCCCTAAGTTATCTTGTAAAATTGCAGAATAGCTCTTTGGATACGAGAGTTAAAAACAAAATGACCACTCTCAAAAACAATCTCCAGAGTAGAATCAACGCATCCGCCACGTTAAAAGCGGATTTGACCGGAAATTTGACTTTTGTCGACGAACAAGTATACGATCTATTCAAAGACCTAAGAAACACCTTCGCGACCGAAGTCATCGGAATTCTCGGAGCGAATGCCCTTCCTTCGAACGCGGACGGAGATTAGAATTTTAAAATATTCTAATTTACCATCCGACGAACACCTAAAAGAGGGAACAGACGAAAGTTGGCTCCCTCTTTTAGGAATGAATCGTTTTAGAGGGAATACATAAAACAAGCCGGATTCACAACCGCGTTCGAATAGGAATATTCTCTCAATTTCAATCCGGGGTCGGCTTCTTCATAAGTCGCAAACTCGTCATTCGAAACAAAAAGTTTCGTTTTATAGGCGATGTAAATCTTTCCCGCGCCCGCATCAAAAGTACCGTCCAATCCGCCGTTTGAAAAGGGAAGCTGAATCAAGGTCCAGTTCGTTCCTCCGTCCGTAGTTTTATAAAATTTGTAGGATTGATACGGCCCGTAAAGTGCGTAACCGGTCGTTGTATTTAAGAATTTTACGACCTGAAAAGAACCACCGGTCAAATTGTGAGTGACGGAAGTCCATGTAAGACCGCCGTCTCCGGTCCGTAACAAAGGATTGGAAATGGAAAAGACCCATCCATTCGATGCGTCCAAAAAACTAAACTTTGCGTAAGAAGCGACAGCTCCATTGGTTTGCACAAACGTTCTGCCCGCATCGTTCGAGTGATAAATTCTAGTTACGCCGATTTGACCTTGAATCGATCCAATCAGAATTACCTCTTGGGATGATTTCAGCAAAACATTGGAGACGGAATAAAACTGAGAAGATAAATCCGTTTGTTCCCAAGTGTTTCCCCCATCCGTCGTGCGTTCCATATAAGAATTGAAATTCGAATAATCGGAAGTCCTCGCCGAAGAAAATCGGATTCCCGAATTTATATCTGCAAACTGAACCCAATGAAAGTTACTTTGATCTACAACCCCCCAAAAATTCGTAGCAAAAGGAAACGGAGACCAGCTTTGCCCCGAATCATTTGTTTTGTAGACGACGGCCTTGTGATTGGCCGCGTAAAAATCGAATTCGCTTCTTAAAAAATACTGAGCCTGATAACCGCCTTGAACCAAAGGTTTGAGTGTTCTACTTGAAAAATTCTTTCCATCCAAACTCAAGGACAACGTGACTTCCTCACTGGAATCCTGATTGTAATTGCTTGTTCTCTGATAGAGCGCCGCAACAGCACCCGAAGGAAAAACTTTCACTTCGTTCGGGGTCGCGGGTTCGACGACGTTGTTCGCGGGCAAACTACAAAAGGTCACACCCAACATAAATTGAAGAGCGCTGTTGTCTTTTTTCTCTTTGCAAGAAACGGCATCAAAACAAACAAAAAGAAGGAGAAGAATCGCTGTAATCCTTCTTTTCACGGAAGAAGAAATCGAAATATTGTTTCGATTCCATTGGATCAAAAAAACGGAAACCATTTGAATCTACCCGAACAGAATATTATAAATTTTGAAAATATTCGTTCTTTGAAAATCATATCCGGATGAGAGGGAATTCAAGTCATATTCGATAACAAAAAAGAGTGTTTCCTTCTTTCCCGAATAAACGATTCGATATTTTCTCGACGGGAAAATTCGTAATTCTTAAAATCGAAATTACGTTTCGGAATTCCCGCATGTATCTTTCTAAAAACAAATTCTTCTTGATCCTTTTTATTTTTCTATGGATTCCTTTTTTTTGTATGAGCCAAATTCACTACCAAACGATCACTCTCGAAGAATTAGTCCGAAGTTCTCCGTATATATTTTTGGTCCGTGCGGCCAGCCCTTCTTTTTCCCTAACAAAAATTAAGATTCATTCCAAACTCCTGAAGGAATTGGGAATTCGGGAAAAACTCCAAAAAAAAGTCCCCGATTTTGAAAGAAGAATCTCTCATTTCGAAATTCTGGAAATCTTAAAAGGAGAATCCGAAGAAAGAACCATATCGGTTCTACCGGCGAACTTCTTAAATTCTCTCGAACTCCACGTTCTCTATTACGGTACCGGGCTTTCCGTTTCTCCCATCTATCTTTCGTATCATTCCTCGGAAGAAGTGAACGAGGAGCATCAGGATTTTATCATATTCTTACAACGTTCTTCTCGATTTAAAATGTACGAATGGAACACGGCCGGAAGTTCCGAATCGATCAATCGAAAGAAAGATATTTTGGAACTGATCTCTGCCAAGCAATGAGAATACGAATCGTACAACCCATACGCGAATCGGGAGAATCGAAAAGTCGCTCCTTCTAAAATAAGTTTTTTTTCGTTTTCGAAACTTGATTTCCTTTTTTAAATTTCAGTGAACCCTTCGGATTCTTTTCAAAAGAAGAAGTGATCGATTTGAAAATCGACTTGCCTTCTTACAGAAGAATGATTCCATTCTCCGAAAAACAAAGAGTGGAGAAAAAATGAATCCTGCAATCATCGCGTTGATCGGTTTCGCAATCTGGACCATCTTTCTTGGAATCGGTGTGATTAGTATTCGTACGTTTAAGGTTCTAAAAGGAGAAAAAAAATCGAACGAGTTCCCCTCCGGCGTGGAGCACGGAAGCAGTTTTTATTGGAGATTAAACAGAGCACACGTAAACTGCGTGGAAAATCTTCCGATCTTTGCGACCTTAGTTTTAATCGGCGCTTTTGTGGGAGTCCTCGATTCCACATTCGCACTCGTCGCCAAAGTCATCTTAGGAGCGAGACTTGTCCAAACAGTTGCACATTTGAGTTCCGGTTCCGAGATCGCGGTTAACATTCGTTTTACGGCCTTTGTCACTCAATACGGAAGTTTTCTCTCTTTGATCTGGCAGATTCTTCATAGCTCCGGAATGATCTGAAAAACAAAAAGAATTGGATTCTTTAGAATTCTTCTGAATGCTGGAATCAGATGATTCTATTTGCGGACAAAGAAAAAGAATTCAAAGACTCGAAAAGTTTTTGGACCTCCCTAGGAAAAAACGTTCTCTCCAAATCCGGAGAGAACTCCGGAAGATTGATCGACGTCCGTATTCTTTCCGGAAATCTCTCGGGAATCGTCGTCCTTAAGGGTTTTCGTAAAATTTACTTTTCGAAAGAATATCTCAAGTCCGATTCCAAAGAAAGAATTCTTTTAAAGATCGATCCTCCGAGCAACCTTCTCGGCAAAAGAGTCTACGACAAAAACGCGAGACTCCTCGGATCCGTCGTTTCGATTCAAGTTTCACCGGGAACTTCCAAACTGATCCGCTTCTGGGTTCGGAAATTTCCATTCTCCCCAAAAATCGAATTTTATCCCGAAGACATTGAAACCTCCATTAAGAATGTCTTATTAAAGAAAGATTATGACAAACGAAAGTAACATAATCACTTCCGATGATATTCTCGGAAAGGAAGCCCTGGATCCGGAAGGTCAGATTCTCGGAGTTGTGGTCAAACTCCATATCGATCGTGTCGAAAAAAGAATCACCGGAATCACGATCGATCAAGGTTTTATGAAACCCGACCTTTTTGTCGGAATCGACTTTGTTCGTACTTTAGGAGTGGACGCGATTCTTTTGAACACGATTCCTTTTGAAAAATACAAAGGCCTCAAGGTTCTGAACAGCGACGGCTCCGAAGCCGGATTCGTCGAAGAAGCGGTTTCCAAAAACGGAAAGTTAGAATTCCTACTCGTGAAAACATCCCTCAATCCACTTTCGAAAGAGAGAAAGAATATTCCCGCCGCGAAGATCCAGGAAATCGGAGACAAGATCTTGCTCAAAAGAAAATCTTCTTGACCAAAACCTGTTTTTAAGAAGGATTCTGAGTACCTGAACTTTTGTCCACTTTCCGCGCTAAATTTCGTGCGGAACCTTGTTATCAAATCTGCAGGTCCTAATAAATTCTATGACTTCCAAGTTTGACTTCCTCCGCAAAAATCTCTACAGCATGGCGGAGCTCTGTCTCGAACAAGTACTCATTCTCGACGACGCTTTGGAAGCTGACGATTCCGAACTTGCAAGAAAGCTAATCGACCGGGACGATCTCATCGACAACCTTGAAAAACAAAACGACAACCTTTCTCAGAACGCAATCTTAGAAGCCGTCGCAAATCGGAATTCCATGGGGATGGATCAAGTCGACGGAGAAGTGATCTTAAAAAGAGATCCGCTTCGATTTGCCCTTTCCGCGATCCGGATCACTCGAAACTTAGAAAGAATGGGAGATCAGATCGTAAACTGCGCGAAGTGTTTTCGAAGAGGACTGATCCCGAAACGGTTTTTCTGCGACGAGGAAATTCTAAACAAACTTTTATCCAGGGTCATTACCATCGTAGGTATGGCAGTGGAATCGTTAGTCGAAGAAAAAAATCGTTTCTATGGAAGCGTTCATTCTGTCGAAGAAGAAATCAATAATCTCTGCCAATCCGCATTCTTAAAATTCGTTATGGATCCAAGATTGGATAAGAATCAATTTGCGGACGTATATCGTCTCATTCTTTGTTTGGAAAGAACGGGAGACTATGCGGTCAACATCGCGGAAGAATTGGTCCGTTTGAATACGGGAATGGACATTCGACACGTTTCCGATCCGGTTCAAGCAATCGCAAAAACTAGCTGAGATTCCGAGAAAACTCGTAAGAGTTTGTAATCTCTGGATGTATAATTCTGTTCATTTCAGAATATAAGGTGATAGGCAAATTTCTCTGCGATAAGTTATACTGAAAGTACGCAATCATTTCAATCTAAGAATTAGGTTTTATCATGAGAAAACATTTCACTCATACTCAGAACGGACTCGAGACATTCTGGCAAATCGAGATGTCCGGTTATTCCATCATTCTTTCTTTTGGAAAAACAGGTTCGGTCGCGAAAAGACGAATTCTTAATTTTGAAAAGAGAGACGATTGCAGTAAGGAATTCGAAAGACTCGTAGAAGAAAAATCGAAACAAGGGTTTCAAGAATCCAGTGAAATCCCACAATACAAAATTCTTTCCGGCGATCCGAACTTTCTAAAGAGCTGGAATCAAATCGTAGAATCTTCAGAACAAAAAGAAGCGCTTCGAAAACACTTTCAATTTTTGATCGAAACGGAAGAATGCAAGATTCTTCTGGATCAAATTCTTTCTCTAATCACCGACGTAAAAATCGAAGAGGATCAATTGATTCTCACCTTACCTTGGTCATACGACAACGAAACTCCTGTTCATCTTTGTTGGCAAAAACCGTTTCCGGGAAAAATCCATACTTCCGTTCCGAAATCCATGGCTGAATTCGCGAGCATCTTCAACGGTGTCGAAATCAAACACGCCGAAGACGATTATCCGACCTTTGCAATCCGAGGGATCGGCGCAAACGCAAATTCTCCCGAGCTTCCTGCGGTCGTGGAAGACGATTTCGGTTGGGAAGAGGGAATCTTAGAGGAAGGTGAAAGTTGGTGGATCGCCCCTCTCGAAATCGTTGGAAAGAATTTCTCCAACGTACAGTCGTTAGGCGCCTTTGACGATTGCCAGAACTGGCTCGTCTATCATCCCTTTATCAAAAACAAATACGGAGAACCCGCCATATCTTGTGTCGATCACGGAAGTTGCGACTTAGAACCTCCTGCGGTTCGTTACGGAATGGGCGGATTCTTACTCCGAGAAATTGCTCGCTGGGTTCGAGATATCGATGTGGACTCGAACGAGGATTTACCGTTCGACGGAACTCCGATCGTCTCCAGAAGGTTTCAAGAATTCATGGCCCACAAGGCGGTTCAAGTTTCCGAAAACGATTCCGAGGTCGCAAAACGAATTTTAGAATTCGACTGGCACTCTCTCGCATTCCGAATTCATAGAACGATTTTGAAATGGGTAAAGGGTCTTGGAAAAAAAGGCGTCGTAAAAAAGAAAATTCTCGTCTTTGATTCTTATTGGGACGACGCGGGAGAAGTCGTTTATCTCGGTTTTGATTGGCATTCGGGGAATGACTACGAAGAAGCGATTTCGGAGGGTGCCAACGTTATCGATTACTTTTTGAATTTCACTTCCTTTTACGAATTTATATTAGAAAATCATAAATCTTCACAGATTTCCGGGATTGAGATCATGGAAATTCTCGGAGACGATTACAATTCCGTTCGGGATATTCTCGCGTTCTTGTCCATAGAAAACTTCATCTCCGTCGCTCACGGAAAAGAATTCAAAAAGATTCCGCAAGAAGAAGGAATTTATTTCGCGTATTCGCATTACCACGACGAAGAAGCAAGTGTCGTTTATCATTCTCAAAAAGGGATTGAGAACGGATTCTTCGAAGAATATTTTCCGAAGGACAAAGCCGCTAAAGAGAAAAAGAAAATCTCGGAAGAAGATCAGGAACTTTTGGATGATATCGTCGGCGAAGTTATGGAGGACTACGCAGGCGTTTGGAAGAGCACGATGGAAGAATCCATTGAAAGGCTCGATCAAAACTTTCATGAGAATGAGGAAAGATATAAAAGAGAATTCGATCGAATCTTGGAATACAAAGAAAAGGTCACGAAAGAAGAGGAGAAAGAAAGATTAAGCGACTTAGGAATGCAGATCAGTTCCATCGCTTTGAATCGTTTCTTAAAAGAAAACAAACCGGATGTCGCGGGCTGGGTCCTCAACTGCTATCATGAAATCTATGAAAAATTAGGAATCAACACCAAGTCCGTCGTGAAAGGAAACGATTCCGGAAAGATGTACAATACAAATGAATATTTTGCGGGAGATATCATCGTCTTTATCGCCAAATACGGAGGCGGAAAATTTCTTTCCTTGGTGAAAAACCTTCTTCCTTACGAAATCAAAGATAGCCGTCTTGCTTTCAATCTGGCTTGTTTGAATTCTTTGGAAAAAAATAGAGATGAAATGCTACGTTATACGCAGATCGCCTTGGCTCTCGGGAAACCGAAGAACGATTTTAAGGATCGCGACTTTGACAATTTCCGAGAAGATCCTGAGTTCCACGCGTTGATCAGCCATTGATTGATGGAATTTTTAACTTGGAGAAAAAAAGAGGCTTGGAAGTTTTTTTCGATTCCTTTTTCTTTTGCTAAGGAAGATTTTGAATGCCGCTGATTTGGATGTTGTTTTTTTCGATCTTTGCTTTTTTTCTGGGAAAACACTTACAAAGTTTTTTCGGATTCGATCCTCCTTACTCTTTGTTTTACGGTGGCTTACTGTTTCAACTCTTCTCAATTCTGAATCTCTTTTTTTGTCTGGTTCTTTTTTTATCGATTCTTATTCTTCCTCGTTTCCGCTCGAAATTGCAAAAGTAAGGGTTTTTAAAGAATTCGAAAAAAATAAAGATATTTTTACGAAAAATCGATTTTGACTCCTTTGGGATCGTCCGTTTTGAGTTTGTGAGGAACCGTTCGGAGTATGGGGACAATCATACTTTATTCCGAAAGAAAAATTCATTCCGCTCTTTCTTCGTTTCGAAAAGAAACGGAAACGATTCTTTTTCCCGAGAGTTTCCTGATTTCCTTAACCAAGGAAGAAAGAAAAGTCCTTCCGAAGAGAATCTTTCCTCTCCTAAAAAGATATCAGAAGTTTATGTTATCTAAGAGAAGAATCAATAAAAAGGCCGGGAAGACTCTTTATCAGAAGGACCTTGGGAAGTTGGTTCGTGTGAATTTAAGAATTGAAACAGAGGCTTGGGCGCTCTTGGGGCTTCTTTCTGCGACACACGGTGTCTCCCGCTGTTTTCTGTTAAACTATCTTTTCTGGCTCGAGGCTTCCGGGGTCGGAGACTCTATCGATAAAGTCTTGAATGTGGGATGTCCCGCACTTCACAACTCTTACAGTTACGTCTGGCACCTCGACTCAGTTCAAAAGACTATCGTTCGAAGGATCGAATTCGAACCGGACCCGCTCTTTACCGATTCTTAGAAGAATCTCTAAAGAGCGGTCTCTGCGGGGATCCCAAAAATTATTCTTTAGGACTCACCACAATCGGGAGATTGCTCTTATCGAGAGGGATGAAGATCATCTTAGAATTCGGATTATCGAAAGCCTTGTACTGAAGATATCTCGTGGTCAACTTTTCGTTTATGATCGCCTGTGACTTCGCTTGACCGTCGGCTCGAATCATCTGCGCTTCCGCGTCGGCCCTCGCTTTCTTCTTCGCAATCTCTATACTTTTCTCGGCGATTTCAAGTTCGTATTTTTGTTGTTCTAGTTCCTGTTGTTTTGTAAGCTTCGCCTCGATTGCGTGCAACATATTTGGAGAATATTCGATGTCGTCCAAAATTACGTCGAAAACTTCGATGTGTTTTCCCTTAGTCCTTTCAATCACCGCAGTTTTGATGTCCCTTGCGAGAACGGCGCTGTTCTTAGAAATTTGAATCATCTGATGATGAGAAACTACGTTTCGAATCGATGCGCGAAATTCCGGTTGTACAATACTTCTGTAATATTCTGGACCGACCTCAAGATGAAGCTGATATACTTCTTCCCTTATCGGCCTCATAATGATTACAGCCTGAACGTCGATTTTAAGGTCGTCGTTTGAAAGCACGTCCACCTTCTCCTTATACGAATTCCATTGTGTGGAATATGTATAAATATCATTCCAAGGAAGAAGCCAATAAAACCCGTTAAAGACAGGATCCTTGCTAAGCCCGACTTCGGAAAAACCGAACGGTTTCCAAAACAATCCGATTTCACCCGGACGAACTGTTGCACCACATTCAAGTGTGAATGCGGCCAAAAATATGAAGATTAGTTTTCTGAAATTCATAAGTATACTCTTATATTCCTAATATTTAATTTAGTTGCTTCCGTCGAATTCTATCGTGAAACGAGCGATTAATTTAGGATCCACATGCCTCGCACTACCGTAAAAATCCCTCTTGTTTCCCGCGAGAAGACCTTGGATCGCGATTTGACAAGATTCCAAAAGAGAATCATCTTTATCGTAAAAATTTACCGTAAAAAAAGCCTCTGCGTAATCCTTCCCGGATTGATTTTCAATCTGTCCGTAAATTTCAAGATACGCGAATTGATCCTGAATTCCTACGTTGTAGTATTTGAATTTTCCATCCAGTGTGGTTTCGGGAGAAGATTTTCGGGACGCTTCTAACGGTCCGAAGTCGCGAACCGTAGAAAAAAACACCGTCAGAAGAAAAATCGAAAATAAGATTTGAGTCGATCTTCTCGAAAATAAGACTATAAAATGGATTTTAAGAATTTCAGATCTGGAAATTTCTTTCCAAAGCATAAAAACCTTTTTTTGCACTTTTTTTAGATCGACGGGTTTAATCGTACCTAACCATGTTTTCATTCAAAACGGTCCTCTGGAAAAAGAAAGAATAGGAAACGTATCAACATCGAGTCTCTCGATCCTTTATTCTTTACGAAGTATTATTAGATTCTTTTTTCGAAAAAGGTAAACAACTTTATGAGTTCTACAAATTCAATTGGTTCCGGTTCCTCCTTTTGGTTTCTCATCATTTTCCCACCGTTGAGTTTTTTGCTTTCGATTCTCGGATTCTCCGTCTTTTTTGTTCTTTCCGGATTACAAGAACCGGATCTAATTTCAAAAGAAATTCAATCCAGCGTCCCTCTGGTTCTTTTATTCTCTCAAATTCAAATTTTTCTCCTTTTTATTATTCTCCTAAATCGGAACAAACGCTACCGTATTCGGGAGGAATGGAGGATTGTCTCTTTTTCGAAAACCCTTCAGATGATCGGGCTCGGCTTTTTTTTGGGAACAGGGATGTCCTTATTTTACATCCTTATTCTAGTCGATTTTCATTCGTTTTTACAGACTCAATTTGGGGATTGGGTTCCTCCGGGAGAGATGTTCTCCTCCTTTCAAAGACCGGTCTGGGCTTTTATCGTTACGAATTCTTTCATGGCTCCTTGGATCGAAGAATCCATTTACAGAGGAATGACGTTGTCTGCCTTAGAAGAACGATTCGGATACACCAAGGCGATCTTTGGATCTGGAATTCTCTTCGGCCTCTTACATTGGTTAGGCGGATTCTGGTATATTCTTCTAACCGGGATCGTAGTCGGAATTCCGTTTGCTATTGTCAAACGTTATACGAAATCATTGTGGGTGGTTTTCTCGGCCCATTTCTGTTTAAATCTTATCGAAAGTTTCTGGATCCTGAGACGTTCTTTCTAATGTTCGGCATCGCCTTTCGAAAAGGACTTATTGGTCTCCAAGTGAATTCCGGACTGATCGTTAGAAGAAGATGATTATGATTTTTTTCGCAAAAAAATGGAATCGAAAAGAAAAGTTATACTTCAGGAACCTGGTCGAGATAACTTTTCAATTCTTCCTTTAATCCGGGAGGTAACGCAAGCCCAGCGCCTTCGATTCTTTCGTTGTATTTGTTAAACGAAAAGCGGTGTCTCGAAGTTCGGATGTAATCTTCCAAAGCCTCGGAACCCCATTCTAAAATATCCTGAAGAAATTCTTCATTTTCTTCCAGCTTTTCGCAATAAGGAATAAAAAGCGGACGATTCACCGGTCTTCCGATCGTTCGATAGAACATAAGTCTCTTCAAGAGTTCGCTCTCTTTTAGATTCTCCTTCTTCTCCATGGCTTTTTCCACCATTCTTAAATTGATACAATCCAAGAATTCGACTTTCAGATTTTCGTCGTTCAGACGTTTTCGAAGAGAGGCTTTGATCTCTTCTGTCTCGTAAAGAAAGTTAGGACAGTATTCGGGACATTCCACTTCTTTGTGAAGATCACAAAAGTGAAGAAGAATACAATCGATATCGGAAGCTGTTTCCACGATTCCGAAATTGATCGAACCCAAGATTTCGACTCCGGTGTGAAAACCTTTCTCCTGCAATTCTTTCAGCGCGATCCGAAAGGCCTGCATCCGTTTGAGCGCTTCTTTCGTATCGTAATTTCGATACTTGTTTTTTAGAGCGATGTATTTTTCTACAAGTGTTGCTGTCATCCGGTGATGTTCCTGAGGTACAGGTTCATTCCCCTAAGTACGATCTCAGGAATTTCGTGTCCACCCGGAAAAGCGATCATTTCCCCTTTCCACCCGGCTCCGATCAAAAGTTGTTCGAGCTTTTTCGCGGCAGGATAACCGAGAACAGGATCCATTCTTCCGTGACTCTGAAAGAATTTGTAATCCTTCTTCTTTTCCGCCAAACGCCTCCAATCCGTTTCACTGATCAGAGTTCCGGAAAGAATCAGAAGCCCGGCAGGATTGATCTCGGAATGAAGTGCGATATCGGTTGCGAGCATCGCTCCTTGACTAAAGCCTCCGAGAATCACTTTATCCATAGAAAGTCCCAAACTCCGGATCATTTCGACAGCCTTCTCGCGAGCGCTTTCAAGTCCGGCGGGATAACGATCCGAAAAATCTCTGTATCCTCCGGTGGTCATCGCTCTCTGAAGAGCTTCCATATCGATCGGAAACCAAGCCCTTCCATTATAACCGGGCATCACCGGGATTTCCAAGATCCCGTTTGGAAAAAGCCAATTGGTTCCTTCGGGAAGATCAAGATAAGCGCTGAGAGGAGAAAGGTCATATGCGTTCGCTCCGTATCCATGAAACAAAATCACTGTGTAGGCTTCCGAATTCCCGGGAAGATAAACGGCTTCGATTGGACCGATCGATTGCAAAGGGCGATTGTATGAGGACTGCATGTTTTGATTCTCCAAATTCAAAATGAAAGAATGTTCATCTAACGATGATATATTTTCGTTTTAGAAAGGCAAAGGAAATTCGGGAGAAAGTTTTTACTTGGCAATTCTATTTCTCTCACGGAAATGGAAAGCCAATCAGTATCTCGACACGAGGGAAATCATGTCTAAACAATTCGAAGGAAAAGTAGCACTCGTTACCGGAGCGGCGTCTCCACGCGGGCTCGGAAGAGCGATCGCAAATACAATCGCTAAAGAGGGAGGGGACATAGTAGTATGCGACCTCAACAAAGAACATATCGAACAAGCGGCCGCAGAGATCGCGAAAGAATTCGGCGTAAAAACTTTAGGAATTCCGTGCAACGTAACAAAGCCCGAAGACTGCGACGCGGTCATCGCGGGAATTAAGGAAAAATTCGGAAAACTTGATTTTCTTGTGAACAACGCGGGAGTTCTCAAAGACAATCTTCTCATGAGAATGAGCGAACAAGAATTCGACTTCGTGATGGACGTAAACCTAAAAGGCGTTTTTCTGATGACTAAGTCCGCATCGAAACTTCTTCTCAAAGCGGAATCAGGAAGAATCGTGAACATCTCTTCCGTCTCCGGTCTTACCGGACAGCCGGGACAGGCAAACTACTCCGCTTCCAAAGCCGGTGTAATCGCTCTTACAAAAGTTTCCGCAAGAGAATTTTCCGGAAGAAACGTTCTTGTCAACGCAGTATGTCCTGGTTACGTGCAAACCGACATGACCGCTTCTTTACCGGAAGAAGTTCAGAAAAAACTCACCGATCCTATGTTCATTCCTCTAAGAAGACCGGGAACACAACAAGAGATCGCAAACGCGGTAAAATTCTTCTTAAGTGATCAATCCAATTACATCACCGGAACCTATTTGAGAGTCGACGGCGGCGCCGCGATCGGAATGTAAATTAGATTTTTTGAATTTTGCGGAAGTCATTCAAAACGGCTTCTGCAGAATTCGAAATTCTGCATGTAATTCTTCTTTCATTAAAGATTCGTTCCAAAGTCGGAAACCGCAGGAACTCATACAAAAACAAAATGTAGTAAGCGAAATTTTTCACGCTTTCACAAACTTTGAAAAAGCCCTCTACTCTTTCTTTTCTAACTTGGCAAATCGATCCTTTCTCGAGAATTTTACTCGAACGGTTTCAAGTCCGATTCCAAGAATTTTTTCTCGAGAGAAAGAGATCGATTTCGTATTTCAAAAAAGTTCTCTTTGGCCTTTCCCAAAATCTGAGAATGTAGGAACTCCCACAAGAATCGGAAGGCGCAAATCGATTAAAAAGTCGCTAAACTTATAAAGAAGGAATTTGCGGGAACTCCAGCGTTTCGATTCTTATCTTACGATTTGTCTCATTTTTTTAAAAGTTTCGGGACAGGCTCCAAATTGTTTGTAGGAAGAATTGAGAAACGATTTTTCCTTGGTAACTTAAGAAAGGCGACTTTTCGGAAAGAACATTGAAAATCAAAAAAACGAAATTCTACGAGTCACTCTTCTTTGTTCTATTATTTTATTGCG
The DNA here is from genome assembly GCF_003545885.1 of Leptospira stimsonii. Lineage (NCBI taxonomy): Bacteria > Pseudomonadati > Spirochaetota > Leptospiria > Leptospirales > Leptospiraceae > Leptospira > Leptospira stimsonii. The sequence goes on along the minus strand of NZ_QHCT01000001.1, from coordinate 1,230,499 downwards.
ATTCCCTTTTTTCCGAAGCGGCCTGCGTCGGCGCCGAATGTGCTTCTATTCCGCCTGAAATCGTCCTGGGAAGCAACCTCATCGACCCTGCGTTAGACGCCATTTATACGAAGGAATTCCTACTTTCCATGGGAGAAGCCGCCGTTCTTCAAAATATCAACTCATCGATGTTAGGCGGAACGATTCTTACCAGAAAAAGAATCGGACTCGGATATTCCATCGCAAGAACCAATTTGAGTCCGAGAAACTATTTCTTCGAAAATTCAGAACTGCGGGAACTCCCCAAACAAGGAATGGCCGCCTCTCCTTCGGTCAACTTCGGTTTCAACTTAGGAAACCTCTTCGAAAGTCCGAGCCCACAACTCTCGAAATGGAACATTCACTTCCACTATTTTCCCTACGAACTCTCGGAACAAAACGTTCCCTTTCTAAAACTGAGAAAGACCGACCTTCACGGAAAGGTTGCAAACACCGGCATCAACCTGAGATACTTTCCATTCTATTCTTCTTCAAACTCTTCCGAAACGAACGGGAAAGACGGACTCTCCTTCGGCTTCGGACTCTTTCAATCGCTTCAGACGATCAGTCTTCATTCTTACGATCGAAAACCGACCAACATTCGCCTTTCGGGACAACCTCGAAAATGGATCGGAATCAACGATCTCACATACAATTCGAATATCTACTCGGCTACATTCGATTTTCGTTATGCAAAGACGATCGGATTTTTTTCTTTCTACGGCGGTTTAGGCGGAATGTTCAATCAAGGAAACGTGGGGATTCAAGTGGAAAGAAATTTCGCCCTCTCCGCGCTCGCAAACAAAGATGATTTCACATCCAATCCGACTCTTGTCTACTTGGATCTGAAGCGGAATCTTTTTGTAAGTCACGCGAATTGGTATGGAACGATCGGTTTAGAATTCGCCTGGAAAGACGCAAACATCCTTGTAGAATATCAAAAAAATAAGAATTCGGAGTCGGTAAGTTTAGGAGTTTTTATCCATTTTTAAGAATCCTTCTAACGCTACTCATCAGAGAACATTATATAAATTGAATTTACTTTAAAGACGCATGAATCTACCGTTTTTAGAAATGATTTCGTACCGACCTGTTAGATTTAACGGAAGAAAAGATAATTTCAAGTTTCATCTTAATTCTCGCCTACTTTCGCTTATTCGAATATTTCATTGACTATGTCAATTCTCTTTTTTATATAAGAACCATGAAAGTAAGAGACAGCGGTATGCCGGAAGCCGAGTATTGGGACACTCTTTTTAACGTGCCCTTAATCTTAGAAAGAATGAATTTGTTAAAAGAAATCGGAACGATCGTAGAATTCGGTTCCGGTTACGGAACCTTTACGCTCCCATTGGCAAGAAATCATAAGAATCGAATCCTTGCCTTTGAAATTGAAAACGACTTAGTCCAAGATCTTCAAAAAAATGCAAAACAAGAAGGATTGGACCATCTCATTCCGATCGAAAAGGACATCATTGCGGACGGAACTTCTCTCACACCGGATTCAGTGGATTATGTTATGATTTTCAATCTTTTGCACCACGAAGACCCAATCGCAATTTTGTAAGAAGCGCACCGAATTCTAAAACCGGGAAGTTATGCGGGGCTTGTCAATTGGAACTACGATTCGAAAACTCCTCGCGGTCCCAAAATGGATATTCGTCCCAAACCGTAAGAAATTTATAATCGCGCGAAAGAAGCAAAATTTCAAATCGAAACGGCTCAACCGATCGATCTTCCTCCCTACCACTACGGCTTCCTCGCACGGAAATAAAAATAAGAAAGCCGATTCTTTACCCAATTTAACATAAACAAAAAACGCGAAAAAGACTGATCGAATCCGGCTTTGATCAGTCTTTTGCCGAATTCGATAAGAGGAGAATCGGAAAATAGGTTTTAATCGTTCGTAAGTCCGAAACAGCACCGGACTTAAGGATGAACTATGAACGAACAATTTCACTTTCTTCAAACCGTATCAGCGCTAATCCCTCACGCGCCGAAAATCTTTCTCATCGATTTTCTAAGATATTTCGTATTCGCCGGACTCGCTTTTACGGGACTCTATATCTGGAAACATCCCTTCCAACACAGAAAGATTCAGACTAAAAACGCAAAACCTTCCCAGTTTAGAAAAGAGTTTTTATACTCCGTCTCTTCAGTCGTAGTCTATACAACCGTAACCTTAATCGTCTTGGTTCTGAAAGGATACGGATTTTTTAAATTCTACGATAGAATCGAAGACTATGGTTGGGGTTATCTTCTTTTAAGCGTATTTCTTATTCTGTTGATCCAGGACTTTTACTTCTACTGGACCCATCGACTGATGCACACGCGTTTGTTCTTTAAAACCTTCCACAAAATTCATCACGACTCAACAACGCCCTCACCATGGACCGCGTATTCTTTTAGTCCCTGGGAAGCGCTCGTCCACGCTATGATTATGCCGATCGTGGTCTCCCTATTTCCGGTCCACACGCTTGCACTCGTGATCTTTATGACATTCCAGATCATCAGAAATGTATTGGGTCACAGCGGTTATGAAATGTTCCCAAGCTGGATAATCTCCAATCGAATTCTAAAGTATATCAATACGAATACGAATCACGATATGCATCACCAATACTTTCGATATAACTTCGGACTCTACTCTACGATTTGGGATGAGATGTTCGGAACAGTTCACCCTGAATACGAAAAGACATTTAAGAATATAACCGAACGAGAACCGATCAATCTTTCGCGAGAAGTTGAGACCCGATCCAATTAAAATTTTGTGAAAAGAAATGCAGAACGTAGCCATCATCGGAATACTGATTTTGTTTAGTCTCTTTTGTCAGCAGACACAAAAATCCTACCGCGGACAAGGGATGCTGGTCGGAAAGGAAAGAGAACTGACCGTAGACAGCGATGCGGCCGTAAAACTACTTCAGTCATCGGAAGCGGAATTGAGAATTCCATCACTCAAAGAACTTTCCTCTTTGGTAAAACGATATTCTTCCGATTATGCAACGATTTTTCTTCTGAGAGCCATCTATTCAAACAAGTTCCAGGAGCGATCCCAAAAACTATATTTGAATTTTGCCGAAACATTAAAAACAACCGGCCTCTCAAAAAGAGATCTCGTCAGGCTGGGTAAATTCCAATTTCTTTTTGTCCCAGGACTCGCTTATCGTCTCGACACTTCTACGGGAGCGGATTTTGCAAGACAACGCGAATGGTTTGAAAAACGAGGAATCAAAACCGTTCTCATAGAAACCGATGAGTTCGGTCTTGCGAAAGACAATGCGCTTATCATCCGGAAATATTTGGCGACTCATTCCGATAAACGCAAAATAATTTTAGTCAGCGCCTCGAAAGGAAGTCTGGATGTTCTCGCGTATCTGAATGAAATCGCTTCTCCGGAAGAAACCGCACGGATTCACGCGTGGGTCAATATCGGAGGAATCAATCGAGGAACCTTGCTTGCGGATGAATTCACAAAATTTCCGAAATCGTTGTTGGCGAAAATTCTTCTGGGATTTCGCGGGAGATCGACCGAACTCGTAAAGGATCTACAAAGAAAACAAGGTCCGATAGAATCCGGAAAATATTTTTTTCCAGACACGATTAAGGTGATTCATTTTCAGGGAGTTTTGCTGGAATCACAGGTGAACGATAGAATCCGATCTCGTTATAAGATTTTAAAACCGTTCGGCCCTAATGACGGACTGACATTGACGATCGATTCGATCACACCCGATGGAATCGTAATCACTGAAATCGGTCTCGATCACTACTTTCAGGATCCGGAGATCGAAAATAAAACGGCCGCGCTTGCCCTGCTTGCGGCGGACAATAAAAATATCTACAATGATTTAAAAATATTCAATAATCAGAATATATTAATTAAAAACACGATTGAGGAATAAATATGAAACTTACCGTCTTTACAAAAAGTTTAGCTTTTTTTATCGAAAATATCAAGCTAGGAGGTTTTGTACCCGTATTGGGACAAACTTTTATGACGATCACGTTTTTTTTGTTCACCATCTCCTGCGCGGGAATGAACCAACTTCAGTATTCTAAGATTTACTCAAGAGCGGGATGGCAACTTCCGGAACAAGTAGTGGAAACGCTTAAAATCAAACGTGGACAGATCATCGCAGACTTAGGCGCGGGAAACGGATATTTTACAAAGTATCTTTCCGGAGAAGTCGGTGGAACCGGAAGAGTTTATGCAATCGAAGTGGAGCCGGATTTGGTTTCAAAGCTCAAGACAAAGTTTTCCGATCACACACCTTCCAACATTCAGATCATTCTCGGAAACGCAACAAATCCAAATCTTCCCGAAAAAGTGGATCTAATCTTTTCCTGCAATACCTATCATCACATCGAGAATCGCACGGCGTATTTCTCGGAGCTAAAAAAATTTCTAAAATCGGAAGGAAGGATCGCGATCATTGACCACAAAGACGACCTAACCGGAATCCTTCGTGTTCTTGTAACAAAGGACCACTGGTCTTCAAGAGAAATCCTGATCAAAGAAATGAAAGAAGCCGGCTTTGAAGAAGTCGATCGTTTCGATTTTTTACCGACTCAAAATTTCATTCTCTTTCAGATACGAAAACAAAACTGAAAAATCAACTCAGCTTGTTTTTTGAAAAAGATTTTGTCTTCGGAAATCGGATGGAGTGACGCCTACGATTTCCTTGAACGCTCGATTGAACGGGGCCAAAGATCCGTAACCGAGATCCATCGCGATTCGAAGAACTTGCAATTCACTTTTGGAAGGATCTGACAAGATCATCTTTGCTTCGCGGATTCGATAGTGATTTAAGAATTCGTTAAAGTTTCGATAACCCAATCCCTGGTTGATCAATTTTCTTACTTTCTTTTCCGGAACGTTCATCTGCCGAGCAAAACTTAGAATCGTTAGATTTTCTTTCAAATAAATACGCTGTATATCCAAGAGCGAATTTAAGTTTTTGAGTAGATTCTCATCCAGGGGTTCTTCATCCGCTTTTTGTTTCCGTTCCGAAACCAAAAATGTGTTCTCTCTGAACTCAAAAAGTTGGAACGAAAAAAAGAAAACGAGCGCGGCGATCAAAACCGAATTCACCAAATCCAATTCGATCGAATATTCCGAATTTTTCATGATCACTTCCACCATTACTACCGAGATGGCGTAGATTCCGGTAATAGCCGCAAAGATCACACGAAATTCCCGCCTTGATTCCAAAAGATCCACATTCTTATCTTTCAAAACGCCGCCTAACGCAAAAAGGATGAGCCCTAAATAGAGTAGCTGAGGCATACTAAATAGAATTTTAGCCGTGACGGAAGTTTCATTTCGTATATTCGAAAGAATGAATATATAAAAACTGAAAAGATTGATAAGAAAAAACAGGACCCCGTGCCAAATCCTGAATCGGAATCCGTCCGCAAACAAGCTCGAAACAAAAAGATAAAAAAATATCGAAACGGAATAACACCCGATATGTACGATCACAAAAACGAACGGATTCACTTCGACATGGGAGAGCACGGGGCATAGAAAATACGCAATCAGGCTCATGCAAAAAAGACTGCCGAGAGCGGTCCGATATGTGATTTTAATTCTTATCAAGAAGTTAAGAATCAGAAATCCCAGATGTGCGACCGTAATCGCTTTTAATACAAAGATAAAATTTGCCAAATCGGACATTCTCCTTCTCTATCGAATCCGATTCGATCTATGATCCATCGGAGCAAATTTTTTTTCTTAAAGGTTCTTCCCACAGTCTTAAAAAGCAATCCTACGGATCCTCGGTAAAGAAGTAATTCAAAAGAAATCGCTTTGTGCTTCTGATTTTCAACGTAAAAAAGAAGTGCATTCTCTACGAACTTTCGAATTCTTCTTCCAAAACGAAGAAGGATCTCAAAGAAAAAGATGAACTTTTGTTCATTATTTTTGAAAGTCCTTACGATCCAATGCAGAGGGAGAATCTTCTATGAGAGAAGTCGCGATCATCGGCGCATATGAAACCGAACACGGAAACCACAAAGATCGAACCTTACGAGACCTTGTAACCGAAGCCGGAAACGGAGCCATCTTGGATTCCGGAATCGATAGAAAAGAAATCCAGGCGGTCTTTGTCGGCAATTACGCGGGAAACGAGTTCAATCATCAAAATACGATGGGATCTTATGCGGCCAACTTACTCGGATTAGGCGATAAGCCGGCGATTCGAACCGAAGGAGCTTGTGCTTCCGGAGGAATCGCGGTTCGTCAGGGATTCTTATCCGTCGCCGCAGGAATCTATGATACCGTTTTGATTTTGGGCGTGGAGAAAATGAACGGTCTCGATCCCGAAACCACGATGGAAATCGTCGCTCGAGGACAAGACGCGGACGTGGAAGGCGGTTATTGTATTTCCGGTCCCTCCGGTTTTGCACTCAATGCAATCCGTCATATGCACGAGTTCGGAACCACAAAGGAAATGCTCTCGAAGGTCGCTGAAAAGAATTATTATCACGGGAGCCTCAATCCGTTCGCTCACAAACAAAAAGAGATTTCGTTTAACAATATCATGAGAGCAAGAATGGTCACGACTCCTTTCGGGTTCCACGACGTTTCTTTAGTTACGGATGCAAGCGCCGCGATCGTGATCACCACTTTGGATAAAGCGAAATCGATTAGCAAAAATCCGATCGCAATCAAAGGTTCCGGCATTGGGGGAGATTATTTCAACGTCGCCCTGAAAAAAGATTCCGTCAGTTTTCCTGCAAGTATTCAAGCGGCCGCAGAAGCCTTCAAAATGTCCGGAGTAAAAAGAGAGGAGATCGACGTTCTGGAGTGCCACGATTGTTTTACGATTACCGAAATCATCAACATCGAAGATCTTGGTTTTGTGGAAAAGGGAAAGGGTGGACCGTTTACAATGGAAGGCCATACTCGCCTCGGCGGCAAACTTCCCGTGAATACTTCGGGAGGACTCAAAGCGAAGGGACATCCCGTAGGAGCCACCGGAGTCGGTCAAATCGTAGAGATGACGTTTCAACTCAGGGACGAAGCCGATAAACGTCAGGTCGCGAACGCAAGAACTGCGATGACGCATGTCTTGGGTGGACCGGGCGCGGTCAGTTGTATTCACATTCTTCAGAGGGTTTAACAATGTCGGAATCTATATTAGAAATTTTGAAAGGAAAAAAATGCGATGCCTGCGGTTTTCAGATGACTGAACCTTCGGTCGCCTGCACGAGTTGCGGAAATTCGGAAACTTCGGAAATTCAGTTCTCGGGAAAAGGTAAGATCTATACTTACACGGTCGTTCACGTCGGCTTCGGTCATCTCGCAAAAAGAGCGCCGTATGTTTTGGCGGTGATCGAACTAGAAGAAGGAATCAAAACGATGGGACTTTTGGAAGGATCCGTTTCCGGTGTTCCGGTAACGGAATCCGTTGCAATCGATCTTCCCGTTAAATTTTCAAAGGAAGAATCCGGTACCGGTTTTATCTTTCACCCCGCCTAAAACGAGTTCGGGGCTTGAGAAAAATCAAGTCCCGTGACAATAACCTGACAAAAAAATTCTATCGTGAAATGTCCTCTCAAGATATGCTGGTAGCATAAATAGAGGTGATTTTCGATGAACTCCAAAAATATGATCATTTCCATCGTGATCGCTCTTACCTCTCTGGTTCTTTTTTTGAACTGCGGAGATAAGTCCGAGAAACCAGCTGAAACGTCTGCGCCTGCCGCTACTGAAACCACAGCCTCCACCCTCAGCCCAGAACTTCAAAAAGGACAGGAAATCTTTTTGCAAAACTGCGCTTCCTGTCATGGAGAAAAAGGTGCTGGAGACGGAGCCGCGGCCGCGAGTCTGAATCCGAAACCTCGTAACTATAAGGCTCCTGCCGGACAGTGGAAAAACGGAAACACCGAAGCTGGAGTTTTGAAAACTCTGAACAACGGGATTCCCGGTGGTCCGATGGTCGCTTACAAATTCTTAGGTGATGAGAACATTAAACTACTGGCAAAATACGTAGTTCATCTTACTCAAAACTAAGATTGCTTCTTCGGGTCGGAAGATTCTGATTTTCCGACCCTCCTTCCGGTTTTTCGACTGGTATTTTTTAAACCCCGAAAGGATCCTACTTTTGTGAACTCTAACAACCAGCCGTCACCCTGCGGCGAAAATTGCGGAATCAGTAGAACTTCTCCGAACGCTCAAGAAAAAAAGACTTATACCAAATTGGGAATCTTTTTGATTCTTTTCGGAATCTCATCCAAACCAAAGGAAGTAAAATTCTTCTGTAAAAAATGCGGAAAGCAATTCGACCAATTGTCCTCGATCGAACTCGGAAATTATGCGTAATTCGATTGACTTTAATGGAATTTAGCTGTCTTTAGTTGAAAGATTCCTTATGTCCGACGATTTCAAAATTTTCGTAGATCTCACCGTATCTGTTCCCATCATCCATATTGAAGGAGAGATCACTTCCGAAGCGGACGAGGAAATCGTTGGGAAGTACGAGTCCATTCCCGCCGAAAAAAGGGGACGAGTGATCTTGAATTTTCAAGGAACTTCTTATATCAATTCCGCCGGAATCGCGACCCTCATCAGCTTGATCACAAGAGCTTCTGAAACGAAAGGAAAAATCGAATTTGCTGGGCTCAACGAACACTTCAGAAAGGTGATGGACATCGTCGGTTTAACCGATTTCGTCTTAATCCACAACACTCTCCAAGAAGCTCTTAAGTAACCAAACCTTTCTTCTTGAAATCTTGGATTACGATCTCAAGGTCTTCCGGCGTATCCACGGACAATCCCGCTTCCTTCGCTAAAAACACTCCGATTCCGTAACCTGCCTCGATCGCTCTGAGTTGTTCGAGAGATTCCGATTCTTCCAAGTTACTTTTCGGGAGAGAATTGTATTTTAATAAGAATTCTCGATCGTATCCGTATATTCCCAAATGACGATAGAGTGGAACCGTCGCCTTGAACTGACTCGGTATAAGCGACCTGGAAAAGTAGATCGCCTTTCCATTCTGATCGATGATAACTTTTACACGATTGGGATCGATTGCGTGTGTTGGATCCAAAAGTGGAACGGCGGCCGTACTCATCGTCCATTCCAGATGAGATGCTTTTAAACTCGCGACACCGTCGATCAGTTCCGGTTCGATTCCCGGTTCGTCCCCTTGTATGTTGACGATCACGTTAAAATCGGAAAACTTTTCGGCGACTTCTATGATTCGATCCGTTCCGGAAGGATGATCCGGACTCGTAAGAACACTCTTCCCACCGAATCCGATAACAACTTCATGAATGCGTTGGTCGTCGGTTGCTACGACTAATTCGGAAAGAGTGGAAGACCGAGAGGCATTCCGGTAGGTCCACTCTATCATCGTTCTGGCGCCGATCTTCGCAAGCGGCTTTCCCGGAAACCGAGAGCTCGCATAACGTGCCGGTATTACTCCGAGAATTTTTCTCATCAGTTGACGATAAATTCCGTAAAGTAGACTTCCTGAATCTTTCCCTCGGTAAGAATATGATTCACCTGAGCTTTGATCTCTTCACGAAGATCCAACTGATCTTCGATGTTGATCAATTCATCCTTGGATTTTCGTCCTACGATCAAGTTGATCAAATCCCGCATCTGTGCGTTCCTCTCCGCGAGTTCGGCGGACAAAGTTTGATCTTCTTTCGCGATTCCAAAAGCCAACTTCATCTTCACGAAGTGAGCTTCTCCTTTGTCCGAGGTGTTGATCCGAAATTCTTCCGTAAAGTTATAGTTCGCTAATGGTGGAGGAGGTTTTACCAACGCGACGTTCTTCATCTGTTTGAATGTGCTGGTCGCAGTTTGTTTTGCTACGACCATTGCAATGATCGCTACGATGATAATTCCAAAAATTGCTCCGGCTACGTAAAGAAGCCATTTGATTATGGGCGATGTTCCACCACCGCCTTCGGCGGCGGGTAGCCCGCCTTCTTCCTCATCTATTTCCGCATCACCCATTGGTTTGCCTCCTGAATTTTGACGTTAGTTGTTCTTCCGGTTACTCGTTGCCTGGTGTAGACGACTCGGAGCCGGGAATCCTAGTTTTTGGAAGTCCGAAATTGGTTTCGTATGGACTTCTCTTGGTAGACTTATCAGTCATGATTACGATATCGATTCTTCGATTGTATGCCTTCGCTTCCGGTGTTCCCGAATATTCCACAACCAAAGGACGAAACGCCCCGAAGCTCACGGCTTGGAACCAAGAAGGATCCAATTTTTCCACGTTGATGATATAATCCGTAGCGTTGATCGCCCTTGCACCGGCGAGATCCCAGTTGTTGATATAAGCCCTTTCTTCTTTTCCGGGTGCGACTCCGGGGTTTACCGCGTCTGCATCGCAGTGACCTTCGACTCGAACAAAACGATCGAGTTCTTTGATCAAGGAACTGGCTTTCTTCAAAGCGATCTTGATCGAATCCGTAAGAACCGCGGAGCCCGGATTAAAATAATCCGCGCTGACGAGAGAGATGATCAAACCTCTTTCGTCCTCCGTGATCTTTACCTTACCTGCTTCCACTTCCGGCTTAAAAAGTTCAGTCGCGAGTTTTTTGGATTTTGAAAGTGTCTTTCCGGTCGTCTGAGAAGGAAGACTTTCAATGTTCATTCCCATTTCCTCGAGTTTTCCTTTGGAAAGAGTCTGACCTCCGTCAAAAAAGCCCGTCGTCGTTTTGAATGCGGAGAGAATGATCTGCATCTCGATCGCGTTCGTTTTACCGGTGGTATAGAGCATGATGAAGAAACATAAGAGAAGCGTCACCATGTCCCCATAGGTAAGCATATACTCGGGGATATTCTGAATACATTCAGGACATTTTGATTTTGCCATAATGAAAAACCGTTCTTACTCGCTGTCGTCCTTGAGAACATCCCGTTCCGAAGGCGGAAGAAACGAAGAGAGTTTATCTTTTACGATCCTCGGGTTATCGCCGGACTGAATGGAAAGAGTTCCTTCGATCATAATCTGTTTGATCATAAGTTCGTCTTCCGATTTACGGATGAGTTTTTTCATGACGGGAATCGCGAACATGTTGGCGCCCATTGATCCGTAGAGTGTCGTAATCAAGGCGGCGGCCATCCCCGTTCCGATCGCGGAAGGGTCACCGGAACCGAGGTTCTTCAACATCTGAACGAGTCCGATCAGAGTCCCGATCATCCCGAAGGCGGGAGCCAAAGCTCCCCAGTTTTCCCACCAAGCCTTTCCGTTGTTGTGACGGGAAGCGATGTTTCCCATTTCCGTTTCCATGATGTTACGAACAAGTTCAGGGTCCGTTCCATCCACTACGAGTGTGATTCCTTTTCGTAAGAATTCGTCTGGAAGTTCGTTTACGTCGTCTTCGAGAGCGAGTAGACCTTCTCTTCTTGCTTTTTCCGAAAAGGAGACTAACGTTTTGATCAATTCGATGAGATCGTGTTTTTCGGTTCTAAAAACTTTTTGTGTGACTTTTCCGACCGCAAGCGTAGATTCCCAAGGAACCGCCATGATGGTTCCCGCAGTCGCCCCTCCGAACGTAATGATGACGGATGGAATATCAAAAATGTCTAATGGGCTCAATCCCGCCGAGATGATACCGAAGATCATCAGGACGACCGCCGATCCTAAACCAACTACTGTTCCAAAATCCATAATTTTTTATTCCACCCTTTTGAACTGGTCCGGAGAAGAGCCCAGAGGAAACACAAGAATCCGTTTCTTATATTCTAAAATTTTTTCGATGACTTCGGGAATGGATTCCTTTACCACAAACTTTCTATCGTTGGAAAGGGTGATCGTCGTATCCGGATTGGCTTCAAGGCATTCGATATGAGATGCGTTGAGCACGAATTCGTCCCCTTTCAGTCTATGGAGTAGAATCAAAATAATTATCCCTTTTTCCTCGGAGTTCTCATTCTAGTCTCGACCTGCTTTTGGATTTCGATAATGAATTTTTCCTCCGTAAATCGACTTACGTTCTTCTGAAAATCGGCGGTTTTCCAGGAAATTCGATCGGAACGTTCGATCGCCTCGTTCAGAGATTCCACGGTTTGTTCTTGGAAAAAGATTCCCGTTTTGCCCGAGATCACGGTTTCAAGAGCGCCGCCCTTTCCGAAGGCGATCACCGGTGTTTGGAAGGCTTGCGCTTCGACAGGAGCGATTCCGAAATCTTCCATTCCAGGAAAGATAAAGGCTTTTGCCTTTTTGTAATATTCCAAGACTTCTTCCCGTTTGAGATGAGGAAGGACTTCGATATTCTTCGGAAGATGAGAAGTCAATTTTTTGAATTCTTGGCCGCCTCCGATGAGAACGAGCCTCTTTCCATTCTTACGAAACGCTTCGATCGCGAGATCGATTCTTTTGTACGGTGCGAATGCGGAGACGATGAGATAGAAATCGTCTTTTTTTTCGGAGACTACTTTCCATTTTTCAGGAAGACAGGGCGGGAAGATGACTTTCGCTTCTCTACGATAGAATTTTTGGATTCTTCTTGCGACGAATTCGGAATTGGACCAGAAAGAATCCACTCTAGAAGAAGAGGCCGCGTCCCAGGTTCTCAGATAATTCGAGATGAGTTCGAAGGCGAAGAATTTGATTCCCTTGCGAGAAGGAAAATAATCATAGTAGAGATCCCAAACATAACGCATCGGAGAATGGACATAGCTGAAATGCAACGAATCCGGATCCGTGATGACTCCCTTTGCGACACAATGAGAAGAAGAAATCACAAGGTCATATCCTTTCAAATCCAAGGATTCGATTGCGGTCGGGAAAAGAGGAAGATACCAACGGTATTTGGAATCCTTAAAAGGAAGATTGTTTGTGAATGCAGTCGTGATTTTTCTTTGTTCGATCCGAGGATTCAGCTTTCCCGGGGTGTAGAATAGAGTAAAGAGATCGGCCGACGGATAGATTTTGAGGAGAGAATCCAGAACCAATTCTCCTCCGCGCATCCCGTTGAGCCAGTCATGGATGATTGCAACTTTCATATTGGTTTCATCGGCAGAATTTTGATTTCTCTGTTGAGAGAAAGTGCGGGAACTCCACAATCGAGATTCTTCTGTAAACGCCTGATCCTAAAAAGTAGGAACTCCTTCGTTTGAAATTCGGTGATTCATGGGGATTCTTGAAAAAGTAGGAACTCCCATTTGCGATTCGGTTTTTTAGAAAAGCGCTCACTGACACAATTCTAACCTGTTCGGAAGAATGTAGGAACTCCGCAATTCTGACTTGGTCAGTTTGATTTTCAAAGAAGTGCGGGAACTCCACCGTTCCGCTTTGGTCAGTTTGATTTTCAGAGAAGTGCGGGAACTCCACCGTTCCGCCTTGGTCAGTTTGATTTTCAGAGAAGTGCGGGAACTCCACCGTTCCGCTTTGGTCAGTTTGTTTTCAGAGAAGTGCGGGAACTCCACCACAATTCGCGATTCTTCTGTAAACGCCTGATCCTAAAAAGTAGGAACTCCCTCGTTCGAAGTTCGACAATCCATGGGAATCTTGAAAAAGTAGGAACTCCTAGCTTACAGTCTTAAGATGAAACGAAGCGGTTGTCCCGACAAAGAATCGCCGTCCCAGACGTTCCTAAAAAATTCTCAAAATACGATGAGGACTCAAATTCGCCAAACACTCCAGAAATAAATTCTGGAGTGGCCGATTGGAAATTCTCCTCGCGCTCGCGAAAGAAGAATTGAATTCTATTCTAAATTCTTCTGAGAGATTTTCGTAAAGAAAGAATCCGCTTCCACAGGATTTGCAAAAAAATGAATGCCTTCCACGATCTTTCCCTCAGCAAACTTCCAGAGAACACAAACGAGGTGATCCAAATTGGTCCCATCATCTCTATTTGTAAAAACGTGTTGGCTTTCGATCACATAATCATCGTTCGCCGCGACGATCAATTTTTCGGCTTTTACGTTGGATTTTCCCATTACGGAACCCATCGTATCAAAAAATTGGATCACTTCCTCAGAGCCGTTCCTCCAACCTCCATAAGGGTGTTTTCCGGGAAAACTCCACCTCGCATCCAGAGAAAGAACTTTCCTTAACTCATTCCAATCCCTTTGTATATACGCTTCGAAAAAACGATCTATGATTTCTAAATTCGGATGTTTCAAAATTGGATCTCCACCGGATTCAATCAGAATTTAGAGATCAGAAAATTCTCAAATTAAAAAACTTTTTTCTTTCTCACTTTCCTTTCAAGAATTTGAAAAGGAGAAAGGATCGAGCTTAGCTTTTTTAAATGTTCCTGAGTTTGGATCGTTCAAAGTAGAGAATGGAGAAATTTTATCTTTGAAAGACTTGGAAGAGAAAAAGCTTACGTAAGCATCCTAAGCTGAAAAAAGATCTTTAGAGTTTTCCGAAATAATAATCGTTTCCAACGCTTCCTATGAGAGTCGTTCTTCGATACATATTAATCGTAAAAGGGGCCGGAGCGGAACGTTCCAACTTACGATATCCTTCCGTATAACGTCTCGCATCGTTTCCGAAAATTCTCGCGTCCGTAAGAAGTTCCAGAAGATTATCGTAGGTTTCCGGAGAATGAATCATCTTCGGAATGGTTCCCCGATTGGATTTGAGTTTTTCGGAAATCTCGTAGAGATTCGCGAAGGAGGCTCGAATGTCTTCTCGATTCTCACGAATCACTCCCGTGGAAGCGGCAAAAAAATCTTCGAAATAATCCGCGGAAGGAAGGAAGTCGGGAGCTCGTTGTTCGTCCTCGAGATAAGTGGGTTGGAAAAAAGTTGTATCGTCTTTTTCGGAAGAACCCGGATCGATATCGATCGTTCTTCCGGAAAGAATCGTATTCGTCTGAAAGGTAATCTTATAATTGTCCCAGAGAGTAATCGGCTCCTTGAGTCGGATTACGATCTCGATCGCTTTGGTTTGATCCTTATTCAAAAATCGTTGGTCCCCGACTTCGTCGATCGGAACCACATCGAGACTTCGGACGATTCCTCTTTCCACCCCAAGGATTCGAACCGGCGCCCCGGGATGAATTCCTTCCAGACGTGGATAATAGATTTTCATCGTATAAGGATAATCGTCTATGGTTCCGGCTTTTTCCACTACGGCCATATACAATCCAAGTGAGAATCCTAAGAAGAATATGACGCCCGTGAGGACCGTTGTGTGTTTTGAGAGATTCATAAATGAATTCGTATAATGATAAGATCGGTATTAGAGACGTCGCTTTCCAAGAAGGAATTCTTTTTTTGAAAAAATAGCAACCTCTTAAAGAGTTCAACAAAACCAAAGTCGAATTCCGATTTTTTGGATTCTTCTTTTGGATCGGAATCTCTTTGTATTCCGGAAGAATGCGGGAACTCCCCTTTTTTTGAGCGCCTCGGAGAAAACGACCGCCTTTCAAATCGAAGGATTCTTCCCAATTGCAAATGCTTCCCAAGATTGCGGGAACTCCCCGTTAAAAACAAGCTGTACTTCAGAAAGAAATTCCCGATATTGGAACCAGGGAAGAAATTTACCTCAAGATCTGGCCATGAGACATAATCTGATTGACTTTCTAAGAGAATTCGTGCAGAAAAGGAGAAACATTCTCCTCTTGGCTCTTCTCCTCTGTATTTTGAGCGTTGGGGCGATTCTCGGATTTCGTTTTCAAGGAATTCCCCGAGAACTGAATAAGTTAATCATTACGGGGCACGAAAAGCTCAAAACGGAAGAAATCGTCAGAATGCTTGAAATTCAACCCGGAACCTCCTTTGATACTCTGGACTTGGATCTTCTGGAAAAAAAACTCTCCAGGTATCCGAGAGTGAATTCTGCACGCATCACGAAAAAGTCGGAAGACCAACTCCTCATAGAACTCACCGAAAGAAAAGCTTCCTTCATCGTCAACTCGGACGGACATCTCTACGAGATCGATTCCGAACACAGAGTTCTTTCGAAAGACGACGTTCGAGAAAAAGACCTCTGTGTTCTTTCCGGAAACTTTCCGGTCAAGAACGGCTTTATCCAAGACGCGAGTTTTCGAGATCTTTATAATTCCGTTGAACAGGCTTTTCGAATGTATCCGGCTCTCAAACCGAGAATCTCCGAAGTTCTTCTCCAAGAAGACGGGGAAATCTTTTTTTTCGCGGACGAGCCGATTCAATTAAGAATTCAGATCGGAACCCTTCTTCACAGGGATCAGATTCGTAAACTCTACGCAATCTTAGCCTATTTTGAAAAAGATAAGATTCAATCCGAACTCGTAGATATCAGAGGAGAAGACGCGGTCTATCACTGATATGTTAGAACCAAGAGATAGAATCATCGCCGCTTTGGATCTCGGGACTTCTTTGACAAAAGTAGTCGTGGCCAGACCGATCTCCGAATACGAAGTCGAAATTATCGGAACCGGAGCCTATCCTTCTTCGGGAGTGAAGAATGGATCCATCATCAATATCGAATCCACAACCCGTTCCATCATCGAAGCCGTGAGCGAAGCGGAACTCATGTCCGGACAAGAGATCACTTCTGTCGCGGTCAATATCACAGGCAAAACCGTCAAAGCCGATAACTCCAAAGGAGTCGTCGCAATCACAAACCGCGATCGAACCGTAGCCGAACCGGATGTGGTGCGAGTGATCGAAGCCGCACAAGCGATTCGAGTTCCTGCGGATCAACAGATTCTTCACGTTCTTTCCAAAGAATTTTCCGTCGACGATCAGACGAGCATTCGAGATCCGATCGGAATGACCGGTGTTCGTCTGGAAGCGGAAGTCCATATCGTCACCGCTGGTATAACAGCAATTCATAATTTAGAAAAGTGTATCGAATCTTCGGGACTTCATTGTGAAGTGATGATTCTTTCCAGCCTCGCTTCTTCCGAGGCAGTTTTGACTTCGGGAGAAAAAGATCTCGGAACCGCAGTTCTTGATATCGGCGCGGGAATCTGCGATTTGATCATCTACGTCGACGGAGGAATCTCGTATTCTTCCGTAATTCCTTTCGGCGGAATCAACGTCACGAGCGATATCTCGATCGGACTCAAAACTACATTAGAAACTGCTGAACTTCTCAAAAAAAGATACGGACATACCATTCTTTCCGAAATCGATCCGACTGAAACGATCGAAATTCCGCCGATCAGCGGAAGACCCGCGAGACAGGTTCTCAGAGAAGAATTGGTTGCAATCATAGAACCGCGAATGAGAGAAATCTTCGAGATGGTGGATAAGGAACTCGTAAAGTCCGGTAAAAAAGGACTTCTTGCCGGAGGAGTGATTCTTACCGGAGGAGGAAGTCTTCTCGAAGGGATCGATACGCTCGCCGAGGATGTGTTTCGTCTAACGGCATCCAGAGCGCGACCGGGCGGAATCAGCGGGCTCGCAGAAAAAGCCTCTTCACCCGAATTCTCCAACGTGATCGGAATGATCAAATATGCAGATAGAATGACGGACATGGATCAGAAATCCGTGGACCGATCGGAAGGTTGGACGAAAAAAATCAGACGATGGATCGAAGAGAATCTTTGACCGTCCTCCAAAAGGAAAATACGATGATCCGTTTTGAAGAAGAAACAAAAACAAGTCCTGCAGTCATAAAAGTATTCGGAGTCGGCGGAGGCGGAATGAACGCCGTCACGCGGATGTCCAACTCCACTCTCAAAGGAGTCGAGTTCGCGATTCTCAACACCGACGAACAAGTGTTACTCCGTTCTCCGGTGGAAAATAAAATCATCTTAGGAACCAAGATCACTCGCGGTATGGGCGCAGGCGGCGATCCCGAGCTCGGTTACAAGGCCGCGGAAGAAGATAAGGAAAGAATCCAGTCCGCGGTAAGAGGAGCCGACATGGTTTTTATCACCGCGGGTATGGGCGGCGGAACCGGAACCGGCGCCGCACCCGTGATCGCAAAGATCGCGAAAGAAATGAAATGTCTCGTGGTCGGGGTCGTGACTCTTCCCTTCTCTTTCGAAGGAAGAAGAAGAATGGAACTTGCTCGGAAAGGAATCGAACAACTTCGTTCGCACGTTGACACCCTCATTCTGATCAACAACGATTCTATCTTTCGAGTCGTGGATAAATCGACTCCGATCGATCTCGCCTTTCAGGTGATAGACGATATTCTTCTCAACGCCGTACGAGGAATCAGCGATATCATCAATAACCCGGGCTTGATCAACGTGGACTTCGCCGACGTAAAAACAATCATGCGCGATACGGGTGACGCGGTGATGGGAGTCGGTGAAGGGAGCGGAGAAGGAAAAGTTAAAGAGGCAGTAGAATTTGCGATCAACAATTCGCTGTTAGACTCTTCTTCGATCGCGGGGGCTTCTTCGCTTCTCATCAACGTTTCCGGCGGAAAGGATCTTACGATCTCCGATTGGAACGAAGTTTCCGGAATCATCACCTCTCAAGTGGATCCGAATGCAAATATCATCATAGGTCTTCACGAAGACGAAAGCCTAGCGAACAAAATCCGGGTCACTGTGATCGCAACCGGCTTTAGCAAGCGTAATCCTTCCGGAAAACTGATTCAGAATCAGGATCTCAGTACAAGAGTTCAGGAGAACTACGGTTTTCAGAGAAAGGCTGTGGGAATGGAATCTCCGAATGAGAGAAAGGAGTTCCTACAGGAAGATTCAGGAGAAACGGTCCGACTCCATCCTGGTTCTTTGAGGCCACGTTCGTCTAACACGCCAAAGCCGGAAGACTACGATATCCCCGCTTATCTAAGAAGAAACAATTTACCCAGCTGAAGAGGGTTTCATAGGAGTTCCTACTTTTTTGTAGGATTCTTTCTTGTAACGGTTACAATAAAAATGGCCCGAAGATCTCGGGCCATTTTTGTATTTTTCTGGAAAGAATCGGTTTTTCCGTATTTTACCGGATACGGGCTTCAAGTCCGTTTTCAATCTTATTTCGAAAGACATTCATTTGTCGGTAGAAGTTAAAAGAAGGAGTTCCTACTTTTCTTCCTTACCGAATTGTTTGCATTCTTTCAAATCCATAAACTTCTCTTTCCCAAGTTCACATTGAACTTGTTTCAGAGTCTTATCGGACATACAACGTAAAACAATCGCTCTCGACATATCCGGCTGGAGAATCTGCTTCAACATCAACTGTTGCATCCCCGTTGGAATTTCGTTTTCGGAAGCCTGAGCGATCAACTTCACGTTGTGCATCTGGTTTTCGACACACTCTTCTTCTGTCGGAGTCTTTCTACAATCCAAGAAAAAGAGAAAACAAAATGACAGTGTAGAAATAAGAAAAGCGGACTTTCGTCCGCTTTTCATACAATCAATTCGTTTCAAAGGAATCGATTACTTTGCGTTGCTTTCGTCAACCGCGAAAGTAGCTTCTACTCTCTTTCTAAGTTCTCTCAGGTAGCTCTTTTTCGCTCCGTTGATCTTCATAGCTTCTTCGTAGAGTTTGATCGATTTTTCGAAATCACCAGTAGAGAAGTAATAAGTTCCGAGGTTTGCTTTCGCTCCCCAAGACTGACCCTTCGCTTTTTTGTCGGCTTTTTCCCACGCTTCTTTTGCTTTTTTGAAACTTGGAGTTTCACCTTGGATTTCTTCGTAACCTTCAGCAAGAAGCTCTTTTACTTCTTCATCTTCGTCTTTTACAAAGAT
Source organism: Leptospira stimsonii (assembly GCF_003545885.1). Classification (NCBI taxonomy): domain Bacteria; kingdom Pseudomonadati; phylum Spirochaetota; class Leptospiria; order Leptospirales; family Leptospiraceae; genus Leptospira; species Leptospira stimsonii. The sequence goes on along the minus strand of NZ_QHCT01000001.1, from coordinate 1,210,914 downwards.
TTCGATTTTTTCAGTCTTAACGATTGGGGAAAGTCTGCTCTTAATGTAACCAGCCGCTTCGTCCAAACCTTGTCCAAAAGAATCAAGGATGGAAGGACATTCCAAGTTTCCAACACTGTTGAAGATTTTTGCAGGATTTGAAACCACCGCTTTTTTTACTTCTCCAGTATCTACTTTAATAAGAGTCGCATCGAGAGGAATCAACATGTAACGCACGCCGGTAGGTTTAGAAACTGGATCGTTTCCGGTGTTTACTTCTCTTCCAGTCGCCATAGAAGCCGCGAAACCCGCAACTTTCATTCCTGCGGCAACCATATCGATCTTATTTTCGCTACCACACTCAGTGTAAGGCTTTTGATATCCGATGTAAAGAATCGCTTCCGCACCGAGAAGGTTTCCGATCTTCGCTCTGGACTTAGTAATACCAGTGAGAGAAAGTGTCGCTTCGTTCAGAACGTCCGCGCGTTTGCTGAGGTCGATCAGTTTGTAATAAGATTCTTTGTCGAATGCTTCGAATACCTTAGAAGGCATTTGATCGATAAAGCTTGAACCTGCTCCGAAGATCGCTTCCCAAAGACTTTTCTTTGGAGGCTCAACAGCCAATCCTACGTTACGAATGGTTCCGAGGAATTTCTGAAGGGCACGGCCTTCCTTATCTTTCGGGAATACCGGATATTCTACATCGACTGTGTCTGCGCAATTTCCTAAGAACATAAGGAGAACTAACACAGAAATTAGAGAAGATAATTTTCTCATGGAAAGTAATACCAATCCTGTTTTTGATTTTGGGGATAAGGGCTTATTTAAATCTCGAAATAAATCGTGTCAATATATTTTAAAAATACAGATTTGCAATTTAATTCAGGCCGATTCCTATCTTATTTTTTGATTGAAGCAAGACTTCTCTTGAGAGAAATTGAAAGGGATAGGATTTTGCTGTGCACAAACAATCCATTTTTATTCTACTTTGTATCCTTTCATTCACTGGATGTTTTGCTTCAAAAAAAGAATCCGACTCAAAAGACCTACAACTTATTAGTTGGATTCTCTCTTCGGGTTCCGATCCGTCTTGTGTCGACTACTATACTCAAGGGAATCTCTGTTTGAAAACTCCGGTGGTCATCAGTGATAAATGTAAAGCCGCTGAATTGGATCGTTTTCAAATTGGAATTCAGCCCTCGAACCGGCAAAACCGGGACACTCTCGACGAACTCCTCCGCTGTTGGAGTAAGTGCAATTCTACATTCTATCTAAACTCCGTTTCTTCGAATGGAACTTGTGCCTTTGATGCGGAAAAGGATTTTGAAAACGCAAAACGCTCCGGTTCCTCAAATAGCGGGAATCTTTGGAGACAATGTCAGTCTAATTGTAACACGGGCGCCGATCTCGCCTATCCAAAATTAAAAGGAATTTCTACTACGACAACGTACTGGCCCTACTTATGAAAACCCTAGACGAAATCACAAAAGCTCTCAAGAGCACGTATCTGGATCACGAAGTCGAGGCAAAACTTCCTTTGATTCAAGAAATTCAGAAATTAAAAAAAGAGAAGAATGCGGTTCTCCTCGGACACAACTACATGACCCCGGACGTTTTCCATGGAGTTTCCGATATTACCGGAGATTCTCTCTACCTGAGCAAGGTGGCCGCCGAGACCTCGGCGGAGATCATTCTTTTCAATGGAGTCCATTTTATGGCGGAGACCGCGAAACTTATGTCCCCTGAAAAGAAGGTTCTCATCGCGGACTTAAAAGCAGGTTGTTCGCTTGCGGAAAGTATTACTAGACAGGACGTGATCGATCTTAAGAAAAAATATCCCGGAGTCCCCGTCGTCACCTACGTAAATTGCACCGCCGATGTTAAGGCCGAGACGGATATCTGTTGCACTTCGGCTAACGCACTTCAGGTGGTAGAATCTTTAGAGAGCGATACGGTCATTTTTTTACCCGATCAATATTTGGCAGAGAACGTTCAGAATCTTACGAAGAAAAAAATCATCACACATCCGGGAAGTTGTATGGTTCACGAGATGTATTCCGCGGAGGATATCGAACTTACGAGAAGACAGTTTCCCGGAGTTACCGTAATTTCTCATCCAGAGTGTAAGACGGAAGTCGTGGATCATTCCGATTATTCGGGTTCCACTTCTCAGATGAGCGAGTTCATTCGAAAGTCGGGAGCGAAGGATATTTTTCTGATCACGGAATGTTCGATGGGAGACAATCTTCGTTCGGAATTTCCGGACAGACATTTTGTCTCCACATGTCAGGTCTGCCCTCACATGAAACGAATCACTTTGGAAAAAATCAGGGACGCGCTTCATTACGAACAGTTTGAAATTCATCTCGATCCGGAAGTGATCGAAAAGGGAAGAATGTCCGTTCAGAGAATGTTGGATCTTTCTTTTAAAAAGTAGGAACTCACATTTTACTTTCAAAAAAATAAGGAACTTTGTGAGAATCTTAAAAGTAGGAACTCACACTTTACTTTCAATAGATAAGTAAATTTGTGAAAATCTAAAAAGTAGGAGCTCATACTTTAATTTCAAAGAGATAAGGAACTTTGTGAGAATCTTAAAAGTAGGAATTCACACTTTACTTTCAAAAAAATAAGGAACTTTGTGAGAATTTTAAAAGTAGGAACTCATACTTTAATTTCAAAGAGATAAGGAACTTTGTGAGAATCTTAAAAGTAGGAATTCACACTTTACTTTCAAAAAAATAAGGAACTTTGTGAGAATTTTAAAAGTAGGAACTCATACTTTACGTTCAAAAGATGAGAACTTTGTAAGAATCTAAAAAGTAGGAACTCATACTTCCTATGACAAAAGCAACAATCCTCCGCTAAAGATTCTTCCGGGGATTTGTTTGTCGGAACAAATTTTGAGTGTCACAAAAAAGACTTGCCTTTCAAAAAACGAAAACTCTGAAAAATGAAAATCCACGCCATTTAGAATATTATGATTTAGGAATAAACAAATGTATCGAATCGGAAACGGAATCGATTTTCACAAATTGGAAATCAACGCAGAACGCCCTCTCGTTTTGGGAGGAATCGAATGCGAATCGGAATTCGCTCTCGTAGGCCACTCGGATGCCGACATCATTCTTCATGCAATCTCGGACGCTATCTTGGGAGCTCTGGCTCTCGGCGATATCGGGCAACATTTTCCGGACACCGATCCGAAAATAAAAAACATCGACAGTAAGATCATTCTCTCCAAGTGTTTGGAACTCATGCGTGAGAAAAAATTCGAACTGATCAACGTGGACTGCACCGTGATCGGTGAAAGACCGAAAATCGCACCGCTCAAAGAAAGGATTACAAAATCTTTAAGTAATCTTTTGTCCCTTCCTGCAGATTGTGTTTCTGTCAAGGCGACTACGACCGAAAAAATGGGAGCGCTCGGTCGTCAAGAGGGCCTGGGAACCTTTTGTACGATTCTTCTTGGAAAGAAGAATTCAGTTGAATAGAAACTTTCTTCGAATCCTCGGTGTCCACCGAGTTGTCCCATGACGATCCGCTTTTTTTCGCGAGAATCTATCGTAAAAAATCGAATCCCCTCGTTTCCCTGGTTCGAAAGAATATAAGAATCCTCGTTTTCTTTCGCAACAGATTCAAAAAACGGAAAACCACTAAGTAAGCTTTTCGAAACTTAGAGTCCACTGGAAAGTCGAGGAAGCCGGTCGGCTTTCTTTTGTTAGTCGCACCCGAATTCTTCGCAGAGAAACCCGATGATTATCTTTTCGTAGAATCTTCGAATGCGATCTTCGAAATATCTACCTTTAAAAGATTTCTTTTTTCTTTGATCGTTTTCGGAACCCTCATATCGATCTTATGCAGATTTGCCTTCTGAATGGTAATCTTTCTTCCTTCCAAATTCTCCATCTGAACTTCTTTGTCGTCCTGACCGATCTGCTTTCCGTCGATCGTGGAACCGTCTCTGAGGATCGCACGATCCGTAAACCCGCCGTTCGGATCGGGAACGACCGTTTCCACTTCGATGGAACTTTCGTCAAATCCGAGAATTCGAACCTGGGAAAAAGATTCTCCCGATTTTAAAAACAAAACTACCTTTCCGGTTACAGCCATCTGATACAGGGTCTGATCCACGGATTGTCTTTCCGGATTCCAACTACTCGCGAATAAATTCTCGTCACAGAATTCGATCGTCCTGGTTCTTCTCACGAGGGTGATTGCCCAACCGCCGACTAACGTGACCGCGTAGTCTTTCCAATTTGTGAATTCGGTGATTCTTAAGGTTTGACCGGCTGGAACGCTGGGCTCGGGTTTACGAAACACGGGGGCCAAACCGAACAAAAATGAATAGAGAGGTTCGACGGAAGCGACCTTACACGTTGCATCCGCGGACGCAAGGATCGTCCTGTGAGTTTTATCTTCGCTTAACCTTTGATCGATCTTACAATTCGAAAGAAAAACGAATAAGTAGAATGGCAAAACAATGCAGAATTTAATTTTCATAGGTCCTTTTTGTACTGTTATGATTTATTAATTTTTCGAATGATTAGAATCGGATCGCTAATTCACATTAAAAATATGAAATATTCTTTTTAACTCAAGTTTCTCCGAACACACCGAAGAGCTCTCTTGGATGCTGAGCTTACGAGATTCTTCACTGAAGCGTTAGCAAGCCCTGGTCCGAGCATTGAAATTTTTGCGGCCGTGGTAGCAGTGCAAGAAGTCGTTGTCCAATAGTCCCCGGAAAAAGTTTCCGAAAATAAAGTCGTATCAATTGCAATTCCGGTAAATCCAGGCGAACAGACAATTCCACCGGCGCCTCCCGCAAAACATGGATTTACCGTTTTAAAACCCGGGCAACCAGACATCAAAGACCCATTCGGACCGCTGTATAAATCTGCCGGAGGAGGAGCAATCGGTGAATAAACTCCGGACAACGATTGCATTGCAGGCAAATCGTTTTGCATATTTTGACATGCGGCCATTAAAGGTCCGGAAGTTAAGGAAAAGCCATCGTCACAACTCGCATCCGCAGTGGAACAATACGTGAGAGTATCGGTAATTGCTCCGTAATCATCACCTGCGCTTCCTTTTCCTTGACAGTCATTGAAACCAGGTCTGTAAACTTGACCGTAAGAACATTTCGTCCAATAATTATCCAGACCCGAAGAAAAAATAACTAAGACGCCGTTCACTCGATCTCCGTTCGTAGCTGGTACGACAGAAACAGTATAATCTTTTTTTAATCCGTTTTCGTCGGTGAACGAATAAGTAACGGGTTTGCTAAAATCATTTGCAGTTACGCCAGAGACCTGAGTTACACCGGCAACTTCCAGTTTGGAATTCTCCGGAATGGAAAAAGTCGCTACCAAATTACTTACAATAGCGCCATTCGGAACGGCGACCGTAACCGTGGAATTCGATTCAGCTTCCGTAATCCCGCCGGCACAAATTCCCGAGGCGCAAAAACTAGAAAAGGAAGAAGATAGATCGAACGCGAAGGCTTTGATTCCGTTGGCATTCGGTTTTATTACGGCGGCCAGAGCGATAAACTGTTGTTCAGTGCAATTGGGACAATTTTCTTTTGTTGGAAAAATCGCTTCCGTGACAAATTGAGAGAGAGGATTTAAAAAACAGTTTGTGGAAAAACCACAGAGCAAAATCAAAAAGAGAATACAAAAGATTCTTTTCATTTTATAATTATCCAATGAAAACAGTGTATCCCAGAAATGAGATCTTGCATCTAAAATTCAAAAAGTAGATCGGAAAGTTTATAAAAAATCGATTTTATCCTCCGGAATACGAAAAGACATCGGTGGAATTCTCTTTAGAAGGACGGCTTCTCACTCGTTTGAGTAGTATTTAGAGTGTCGAGTTTGGTCGCTTAACAGAAACGTCAAACCGAAGTCGAGAAACTGGTTCGTCTAACTCGGAACGTCGAAGCTGTAGTTTTCAAAATCATCCGCGGGGATTTTTTTGAAAACGAGCGCATCCGAACCGTCGTTATAGTAGTGTTTTCTTATATGAATTCTTTGAAAGCCGCAGGAAGTATAAAGACCGATCGCTGAAAGATTGTGGGCACTAACCTCTAAGAAAAAAGTCTTTCCCTTTTGTGCGTTTAGCAAAGATTCCAAAAGTCGCTTTGCTCTTCCCTCTCTTCTCTGGGAAGGATGAATGGCGACCTTAAAAATTTCGATTTCTTCTCCGATAATTTTGTAAAGAACGTAACCCAGATCCTTGACCCCGACCCCTTCCGATTCTAAAAAATGGGAAAGTATCATCTCTTCCGTCCAAGCATCCGCTCCAAAACAAGTGTTTTCGAGGAGATAGATCCAGTGCGAATCCGATTTATCGAGTTTTTTTATATCCAAAAGATTGAAACCATTTTCATTTTACCGTCAAATTCTGATTGCCGGAGTCCAATGTTCAATCAAGATTCAGCACCTATCTTATTCGGGAAGATTGAATTCTTCTTAGGAATCTTAAGAATTAAGGAGTTAGTATGAAAAAAATAGGTAAAATCGTATATGCGGTTCCCTTTGCGATTTTCGGATTGTTCCATTTCCTTTCCGCTCCGGCGATGTCCGGTATGGTTCCTCCCTACATTCCGTTTCCGGTGATCTGGGTTTATCTTCTCGGTTTGGCGCTGATCGCGGCGGCGGTCTCCATCATTACAGGAATCAAAACTCATCTCGCGACCATTCTTCTCGCGGTTCTTCTCGGGATTTTTATCGTTTTGGTTCACCTTCCGGGCGCGGCCGCGGGAAATCAAATGTCAACCGTATCCCTTCTCAAAGATCTTTCTTTGCTTGGAGCGGCTCTTTTGATCGCTGGTTCTACGAAAGACTAAGTTCTTTTGAAAAAAAGCGGGGTTTTCACTCCGCTTTTTTCGTTTTTCTTCTCCAACCCACCCTCTTCTTTCCAATCCGAGAACCGTAACATTTAGGGAGATGAGATTTTTTCGGTTAGCCGATAGGAATACTCAGGAAGTCTCACCCGTTTCGAGGAAGTTTCATGTCAAAAAACATTCTACGTGTTCTCATCATTCTTATCGTTTTTCTTTTCGTTTCCTGCGAAAGATCCAAAAACTTCGGTTTTCAAAATCGAGGCGAAAGGCCTCCCACAGTGGAAGATTTGGAAGCCTGGAAAGAAAGATTGGCTCTCAACGAAGCAGAAATCATCGAACTGGAAAAGAAAATATCAACGATGGTACAAAAGACAAGATCCGCGGGCGCCTTGAGTTGGAAAATCGCGCAGGGTTATATGAAAATCGGCGACTATGATATGGGAGTGAAATACTACAACCGCGCCCTCAAGGAAAATAACGAAGGAAAGAAGGTGGAAATCGTAGGAGCCGAACTTCATTTTTTCGAACCTGCGATTCCTTTTTTTGAAAAAGCACTTCTTCTCAAACCAATCGACCAACAGCTGTTATACGAAACGGCTCTCGCTTATGCAAACGCCTCGAAGGACAGGGGTTGGGAAACCGTACGAAGACAGATCGCGATCGATCTTTTTACGCACCTCGCGATCCAAGATCCGAGGGATTCCCGATTTCCGTTTCAATTGGCGTTGATTTATTTCGATTCTTCCATGCCCGATTCTTCTTGGGAAGGTGTGTCCGCCGGGTTCCACGATCAGGACAAGGCGTTGAGAATTCTGGACGATATTCTAAAAAAAGAATTTAGAAACGTTCCCGCTCGTTTTGCAAAAGCTAACTTCTTATACAGACTCGGAAAATCCGAAGACGCAAAGGAAGAATATCTGAAAATCAAAAAGACGATCGAAGAATTGAACGATGCCGGTTTGGTTCGAGAAGGTCTGGATAAGAACGATTCTTATCAAAACGTTCTTCAAAATTTAAAAAAGATCTCCGAGAATTCAGTGAAAGAAGAATGAATCTCCTAGTTTTAGCGGATCCGAAAGTTTCTCAAATTTGTTTTCGGACAAGAATATTCAAAAATTGGAATTCTTGGGGTCAAGCGGAAAACGATTTACGTTCTTCTCTTCCCGAATCGATTTTGAAGAACGCGATGGTTTCCGCAGGAAAAATCTCGGATGAAGTGCATGAACTCGGATTCGATTTTATTTCCTTTTTCGACGAGGAATATCCACCGCTCTTAAAAGAAATCTTTGATCCGCCTCTGATTCTTTTTATAAAGGGAAATCGAAACATTCTTAGAGAGAATTTCGCGGCAGTAGTGGGAACGAGAGAGCCGTCTCCTATTTCCTCTTTCGCTTCGACGTTGCTTCCTTCTTTTCTTAAAACCCAAGGTTTTTTCGGAATCGTTTCCGGTCTCGCGAAAGGTATCGACGCAGTTTCTATGCGTTATGCGCTCGATGAAGGTTTGGCGGTGATCGGAGTTCTTGGAACCGGACCAGAAACGGAATATCCTAACGAAAATAAAAATTTGTATCGGAGCATGAAAGAATCGGATCGCGCTTTGATTCTTACCGAATATCCTCCGGGCCATGTCCCATTAAAATATTCTTTTCCAAAACGAAATCGAATCATCACCGGAATCTGTTCTTCCGTTTTTATTATGGAGGCTCCGGAAAAATCGGGAGCCATTTCTTCCGCACACAACGCTATCGAACAGAATCGTCAGATCTTTATTTTTTCTCATCCGAGCCAAACCCGAAATCAGGGCGGAGAACTTTTGATTCGCGAAGGAGCGGACGTCTTGGATCTGAAAACCATCTCTTTGGGAATGGAAGAAGTCTTTCACTCGAACGAGCTTTTGCCCGATTCTCAATCGGAGATTCCAGGAATGCTTGCAGAACTTTCAAAGAAACGTTTTTCTGGCGAGTGGAATCACATCGGATCCGGTTATTATGCGAGAAAAACGAATTCCCAATCTTTACTCCCGGGCCTTTGATCCAGTTCCTGCCTGGTCGCTCGGTTTTTACAGAATCGTCTTCGGTTTTCTGCTTTTTATATTAGCGTTTCGTTATTTTGCAAACGGATGGATCTCGAGATACTTTTTGGATCCCGTTTTTCACTTTAAATTCTACGGTCTTTCTTGGGTTGGCGTTCTTCCTGCATGGATTTTATATCCGCTTTTTGTTTCGCTTCTTTTTTTCGCGATTTTCATTTCCCTCGGAATCTTCTACAGAATATCCGTTCTTTGTTTTTTTATCATCTTCACTTATATCAATCTTCTCGAAGTCGCGGTTTATTTAAATCATTACTATCTCATCTGCCTGATTCTCTTTTTATTGATTTGGATTCCCGCGGACAGGGGATTGAATATATTTCATATTTTTAGAATATTCAAAAACAAAGCGATTCAGGAAATTGAACCGATTCCCGCCTGGAATTTATATCTTCTTCGATTTCAGATCGGAGTCGTTTATTTTTTCGGTGGAATCGGCAAACTCGTCCCGGATTGGCTTATCGACGCACAACCGGTTCGGATCTGGCTTTTACGAAACTCGGATATCCCGATCTTCGGACCTACACTTTCGATGCCGGCGATGGGGTATCTTTTTAGTTACGCCGGTTTGATTTTCGACCTTACCGTTCCATTCTTACTTTTGAATCGAAAAACGAGAGCATTCGGATATTCATTAGTTCTTATATTTCATTTTTTAACTTGGAAGTTGTTTCCGATCGGAATGTTTCCGTGGGTGATGATTCTGAATGCGACACTTTTCTTTTCGCCGACTTGGCCTGTGGATCTGTTTCGTTTTCTCAAGAACAGAAGTATGCTCCCGAATCGGGAGAATATTCTTCTTTTCTTATGGACTCGTTTTCCGATTCATTTTAGAAAATCGGTTTTCTCTCTTATTGAATCGTTGTTGTTTTTTTTGGAAAAAAAGTCCTTCCAATCGGAGAATTTTCTTTTTTCCAAAGTTACGAATTTAAGAAATAAATTCGGTTTTCTTTTATCGGATCGTTCTTTTCGTTACTTTTGGATTCTTTATATTCTTTTACAGATTCTTTTACCGCTTCGACATTTTCTTTATCCGGGTTATCACCTCTGGACGGAACAAGGATTTCGATTCTCCTGGCAGATCATGCTCGTCCAAAAAAACGGGATCGCTTCCTTTCGCGTCGTAAATCAACAGACCGGTGAAACGACGGTTGTTCTTCCGGAATCCCATCTTAACGAGATCCAAAGGATTATGATGAGTTATCAACCGGATTTAATTCTTCAATTTGCTCATTGGATCGGTGAAAACGAAAAGGCAAGAACAGGCCAGGACGTTTCCGTCTATGCGGACGTGATGGTTTCTTTAAACGGCAGAAAGAGTCAGATTTTGATCGACCCGGAAAGAGACCTTATGAAAGTCACGAATTCCCTCACAAACAAAGAGTGGGTTCTTTCCGGAGACGAGGACTAACGTTAGACGCCAACGAAGGATCGCATCGAAACGGATCGATTTTGAAAACTGTGATGGATGAACTTGATTTTTTCTTCGGGCATCATCGCTCCTAATACGTAAAAGATCGGTTCGAAATGCTCCGTGGAAGGAGCCGCAAGTTTCGCAATGTCTCCCTTCTTTTGAAATTCTAAGATCGCCTTATCGTTTCTGGATTCGAGCGCTTGTCGCACGAATTCGTCAAACTCGATCGCCCAATCCGCAGGTGTGGCGTTCATATTGTGGAAGTCCGCTTTTCCCAGATTGTGAACGATGTTCCCGCTTCCGATGATTAAAGTCCCTTCTTCTCTCAATTGTCTCAACTCCTGCCCGATTCGGTATTGTTGTTCCGCGCTCAGATTAGCGTCGATACTCAATTGAACCACGGGAAGATTCGCTTTTTGAAAAAGAAAGTAAAGGACTCCCCAACTTCCATGATCGATTCCCCGTTCGGAAGTCGTCTGAACTGAAACGGTTTTTACGACTTCTTTCACACGATTCGCTAAGGAAGAATCGCCCTTGGGATGATATTCGATTGCATACAACGCATCCGGGAATCCGTAGAAATCGTAAATTTGCTCCGGTGGATCGGCGATTGTCACATAAGTCCCCCTCGTCTTCCAATGTGCGGAAACGATTAGGATATTCTTCACACCTTCCAAGGTAGAACCAAAGGCTTCCAAACTGCGGGAGAATTCGGTTGGGATGACTAGATTCATCGGAGAACCGTGACCTAAGAATAAAACTGGATTCATACTGTTGATTAGACGAGTTCCTATTTAAAAAGAAACTTACTTTTACCCGATTCAAAAAAATAGAATGTCTTCGTTTTAAATTCTAATATCGTAAAAACAATCTTGAATCGGTTTTCGATCATAATTTTTTTGTATATTCTATTTTGATTGTTTTTGTATAGGATCGACCCGAAATAAGGTTACAAACCTTTTCTTTCCGTTTGATCGATCCTTAGATTATTACTTCCTGAGTCACTTTATTGCATCGATTCAAAATCGACTTTCATCGTTCCAGCCTTCCGCCGGCGAAAACAAAATCCCGATGAACTCGCGGATGGCGTGCGCAACGTCTTTAGAAACAAGAATTACTTACGGACAATCTTGAAGTCGGAAATTCTTGGCGCCTTTAGGTTGCCCCGTATTGAGGAAAGGCGATCATATCCCTAGCGATCTTTTTATCAGAGGTCTTACACTCAGAGCGATCTTGATCTAAACATTTGAGACTCCCGACGATGTGAAAAGGATAAAAAGACTTCCTTCCTGTGTTACGAATCCAGTTGAATCCTATTCGATGTTATCAACGCCTGCCTTTGTGAGGATTCTTTCAGTCGCTCGGATCCGCCGAAACTCACAAGAGAGTCCGGAAGTTCTGACTCTTCGGCATCATCTTCCTCAAACGTGATCTGTAGATCAATCGGAGACTCCGAGGAAGAATTACCTTTGATCCATTTTTAGTTCGTGAGTTGAGTTCGCGGTCGCGTTTTCGAGAGAAGCTAATTCCGATTTTTCTCATTCGGGCCTTACAGTATAGTATGTCATCGTTCCTTCCACAACGAACTTCTTAAAGTCCATCTTTGAAAAAAACTATTTTTGTGAACAAGAGGAAATCTTTAAAGTTTATTGCGACGAGCGCGATTCATTTCGAATTTCATAAAGAAATTATTTTCAAAAAGAATTATGTAGTTCCGAAAAGAATTTATCACTCTAAAACGAAACTACATTTCATACGTTGAATCGAGAAGGGTCGTCGATTGTTCGTGATTTTTAAGGTGTATCCTCCGATTTTGGGCCGGGATAAAATATCGGATTCCATGCAACTTCCCAATAGTAACCTTCCGGATCTTCGAAATAACCGGAGTATCCTCCCCAGAAAACGTCTTGAGGTTGTTTTACGATCTTTGCACCGGCCTTCTGCGCTTGTGCAATCACTTCATCCACTTCTTTTTTTGAAGAACCGTTATAAGCAAGCGTGAATCCTCGAAAACCCGTTCCTTGCGACGGAACACCGATATCAGCGGCGAGTTCGTCCAAGGGAAAGAGTGTGAACCAAGTTCCGTTTAACGTAAAGAAGGCGATATCCCCTTGAAAATCCATCCGAGGAAATCCCAATCCTTCCTGATAAAAACGAACCGCTTTGTCGAAATTTTTTACTCCGAGAGTAATGATATTGATTCTAGGTTGCATAGGAAGAGATCTTTAAGAATTGGAAAGAATTAGAAAAGAAGAATTCGGATCAAAGAGAAGGATTTTTCGTTTTATTCTTATTTCGTTTTTTTTATCGAAGAATTCAGTTCGAAAAGAAAGAAGCGGATACTTCGAAAGGAATTGAAAATCTATTTTCTCAAACCGTATCTCGCCTTTACGAGATTGATTTTCTTTTCCATTTCAGCCCAGAGAGATTCTTTGTTCGGATGAAAAGAAGCGAAAACTCCCTGACGAATCAAGTCAACGATCTCGTCCAAAGAAAAATCCAAAAATCTCCAGAGTTTAAAATACTCATAGGTAAGGTTGACGTTGAAAATTTCAGGATCGTCCGTATTGATACTAAGAGGAAGTCCTTGATCGTAATAATATCGAACCGGGTGATTTTGTTCTTTTCTGACGTATTTTCCGGTGAACACGTTAGACGTCACACAAATCTCGATAGGAATATGTTTTTCCCTGAGGTAACGAACGAGTTCAGGATCTTGGATCGCCGAAGTTCCGTGTCCAATTCTTTCCGCTTTGAGAAGTTCTACGGCTTCCCAGATCGCCCAAGGTCCGTCGTCTTCTCCCGAGTGGGCGACTACACGAAGCCCGGCTTCTCTCGCTTTCTGAAAAACTCCCTGATAGTCTCTCGCCGGTCCCATAAGCTCTGCGCCTCCGAGTCCGATTCCGATAACTTCCGGATGTCTGAGTTTGAGAACACGGTTGAGATTATTCATCGCGTTTTCCGGACCGAAAGAACGCGAGACGTCGACTAACAAGCGTATTGTGATTCCGTCATTCTCTTTCTCCTCTCTGATTCGATTGACGAGATAGTCCACCATCTCGTCGAAGTCCAAGCCGTTCTGGATGAACTTAGAAGGAGCGAAGAATACTTCCGTATAAACGATGTTGTTTGCGCGCATGTATTCCGCAAGACTTCCCACAAAGTAGGAAAAGTCAGCGGGTTCTTTTACAAGAGATTGGATAAAGAAGAATACTTGGATAAATCCGTTGAGATCTTTGAAGTTGAACTTCGCTTCAAACTCTTCGTCGGAAACCGTGATTCCATTCTTCGCCATGAGCTGTTTCATCGTGTCTTTGTTCACGCAAGCTTCGAGGTGGAGATGGATTTCCGTCTTCGGAAGTTCTCTGAGGAAATTGATTACGTCTTGGTCGTCCGGTTTTTCCTTCGAAAGATCTCCGGAAGGAAAAAGTCCTTTGATCGGAACCGGTGTTTCGTGCGGAATCCCGACTGTAGGAGCTCCTAAAATCCAAGAAGGTGGATCCAAGACCTCGAGTTCCATGAGGCCGACTCTTTCGTTTAAGAGTTCGTTGATTTGTTTGTCGAAAGAAATCTGAAGGGAAGAAGAATAAGGACGATCTGCTGGAAGTCGGGACTTGAGACGATTGAGTTCGGTTACATCTCGATCGATGATCCGGATTCTTTCTAAGATCTCTCCAAATGTTAGAGCCACTAAGGCAAAATATATTTCCTATCAAAAGATTTCAATTCTGAATTGAACGCGGGAGTTCCCGCACTTTCTGGCTCTTACATTGTTTTCCGAGTTCCGGAAACGGTATTTTTCTGAAAGAAAAGAAGGAGTTCCTACTTTCAAAGAACTTCTTTGCGTTCCGTTCGAGCCTTTTTTGAAAATCGCGGGAGTTCCCGCATTCTTTGGTTCGATTGGGGATGCTCCTATCATTTTCTTCTTCGTCCGAAAAAGGGTAGGAAGCCCCCTTTCTCGGAGTCTCCCTTGAGTTCCGTTTTCGTTCTTCCGAAAACTTAGGGAGTTCCCGCATTTTTTGGTCTCAAAATTGAATCTCACGGATCGAAAGGGCTTCCAACAGAAGAATGGAGGAAGTTTTATCTCGTCTGACTAAACCGTTCGTTCGAGCAGGCGGTCCCTTCTTCGAAATATAAGGGAGTTCCCGCGCTCTTTCGGTCTTCAAGCATGGCTCCTATCTTTTTCAACCCGCAAGGGACATGCAGGGCTTGGTCCGCCAGGACCGAGCGGGAATCCGCGAGCCCGGAGTGGCCCGGTCCTGCGAATCGAAAGTAGGAACTCCTTCTTTTCCTTTCGGCAGATCCTCCTCTTTCCGCAGATCACGCAGGATGCGGCCGAAAAATTCTTGGGAGTTCCCGCACTTTTCCGATCTTCAAACCAATTTCGAGCTCAGGAAAATTCAAAATCTGCCGAAGTTTAAGAATGCACCGGGGGTTATGTCCGATATGATCACAGCTCGCAAAACCTTTCTTCCCTTCGCGCTCCCTTCCATCTCGGAAAGAGCGATCGAAGAAGTCTCCTCTGTCCTTCGCTCCGGCTGGATTACCTCCGGGCCCAAAGTCAAAGAATTCGAGGAAGAATTTGCCCGTTACACCGGTGCCGATTACGCCCTCGCTCTAAACTCTGCGACCGCGGGGCTCCATCTCGCTCTCGAGGCCATCGGGATGAGTCGTGGCGACGCGGCGATCTGTCCAGCCGTCACTTTCACGGCGACCGCCGAAGTGATCTGCTACTTCGACGCGGAGCCGATCCTCACCGACGTAGATCCCATCTTCAACCTCATGACTCCCGAAACTCTCCGCGCGACGATCGAGAGAGAATGCACGTATCAAAACGGATCCCTCCTTCATAAAAAAACGGGTAAAACCGTCAGAGCGATTCTTCCGGTTCATCTAGCAGGCGTTATCTGCGACATGGAAGGAATTTTAGAGATCGCAAAAGAATATCATCTTTATGTAATAGAAGACGCGGCTCACGCATTTCCCGCGGTTCACAAAGGAAGAAAGATCGGAACCTTCGGCGACTTTACCGTCTTTAGTTTTTATGCTACGAAGGGAATCACAACGGGTGAAGGTGGAATGGTCACTACCAATCATTCTCACTTCGCGGAAAGAATCAAACTCATGCGTCTCCACGGAATCAACCGTGAAACCTACGATCGCCCGGGCTGGTATTACGAAGTAGTTTCCCCCGGTTTTAAATACAACATGACCGACGTCGCCGCCGCTCTGGGAATCGTCCAACTTTCCGAAGCGGACGACCTCTGGAAAAGAAGAATCGAAATCGCGGAGTTATATAAAAAAGAATTCGCTGATCTTCCCTTTCTTCATCTTCCACTTTCCGCTCCGGACGGAGAACATTCCTGGCATCTCTTCCGTGTGGAAGTGGACCGTGCATCCTCCAAAATCGACAGGGATATCTTCGCTTCTGAATTAAAAAAACGGAATATAGGTTCTAGCCTTCACTTCATTCCTCTTTTCGAACATCCTTTCTACAGCGCCCGTTACGAATATAAGAAAGAAAACTTCCCGAATTCGAACGCGATGTATTCCAGATCTCTCTCCCTTCCCCTTTTCCCTGGAATGAAGGAAGAAGACATCCAAGACGTCGTCAAAGCGGTCAAAGAAATCTTCAACGGTATCTAATCCAGATACCGATTGATTTCCAAAGAAAGTTCGTCCGGCTTCTCCATGTGAATTGCGTGTTTTGCGCCGGGAATAAAAACCAGTTTACTCTTCTTTAAGTAAGAATGGAGTTTCTTAGTCATCGATGCGTCCGTGATCGGATCCTCTTTCCCCGATAGGATCAGCGCCGGAATCTTGATCTCCCCTAGTTTTTTTCCCAAGAAAATTTCCTCTTCCCTCTCCAAAGTATTGATCGTCAAAAATTGATTGGGAAGTTCGTTCCAAGATTGGATCAACGCCTTTCTCGCGAGCCTTCCCGGCAATTCGGGAGTTTCGTAGTAAAGGGCCTCTATGAGTTTTACCATATCTTTTTCCGTCTTTGGAAACAGAAGTTCTTTCATCTCGTCTCTTTTCGGATGTGGAATTCCCCCCGGTGCGATCAAAACCAACTTAGAGATTCTTTTCTCCCGATCTCTTAAAGCGATATGCATTGCAATCAATGCACCCATCGAATGACCGCCTAACACGAGATTTTCGAGATCCATCTTCCGGATCGCTTCGTAGATCAAATCCCCGAATACGTCCACTTGATAGAGATATTTCAGATCAGGTAATTTACTCTTTCCGAACCCGGGAATGTCGGGGATAAGAATCCTGTAGTCTTGTCGAATTTTGGGAGCAAGCCTTCTCAATCCGGTGGCGGAATCCAAAAGCCCGTGTATCAAAAGAATCGTCTTTGTTTTCTCCTGATTCTTCTCCAAAAAATAAACCGAGTTACCGCCGGTCTCCACTTCAAGTTCCCGAAAACCGAGAACCTCTTTCATGTATTTCCTTTTTTTCCAATTGTAATACGTGAGAAAGAAACTAAATAATGATTTCATAAAAGCCGATTCTTCATCTTAGAGTTGTGTTTTAATTCCGTCTCGATCCGATAATTTCAATCTACCGTTCGGAATGAATTTTTTGGACGACATTTAGAACAAAAATTCCATCCTCTTCCTCTTTGTAAATCCTTCCCTCACCAAGAATCGGAATTAGTTCTTGCAAAGAATCGGATTCGACCGAAATTCAAATTAGATTCGGAAACGACAAATATATTTGCATTTTTGTCTTACGACTCGAAGGTATCCTACCTATTGAACCGGAATCAGAATGCCTGAATCTCTACTCTCCGTTCTCCATTCTTTCTTCTATCCCGTGAAGGAAGGAATTCTCGCGTTGGATACGGAAACCGAAACCATTCTCTATCTCAATCCGGCATTAGAAAGACTTCTGAATTATTCCATCGATGAGCTCACAGGCAAGCCTCTGGATTTGATCCTCCCAAGTCCGACTCAACCTCGGGAAACGCTTACGGTCAAACGAAACGAACCTCTCAAAGTATACTGGCAACTCCGCGATAAAAACGGAGAAAGAAAATTAGTCAACTTCACGGTCAATACTTCCAATTTTTTAGGGAAGGACGTATTCTTATTTTATTTTACGGATCGATCCGAAATCCAGCAAACCGAACTTCGTCTCTACTACATGCAAAGTGTCTTAAGAACACTTCGACTTCTGAGACAGAATCTACGTTATCTGACATCGGAAAGCCTCGTCTTTCAAAAGCTCTGCGATACCTTGAAGGAGAACCCGCACTACTTTCTTGTCTGGGCTTTCTTTTTTAAGGACGGAGAACTTCAGGTCCTCGGACAAAAGGATCTCAATCCGGATCTAAAACAAAAGATTCATTCTTTTATAACGTCCGATTCTCCTTTCCCTATGCGAAATCTCATCGACTCGAAAGACAATTTTATCATTCACGAATTCGGTAACGGTAAATATCCGGAATGGGAATCCATCTTTTCCGATCATAAATTTCGAAGAAGTCTTTCCATCGGTATCAGAGACAAGGAAAATCTTTTGGGCGGAATCGAAATTCTTTCCCTCGAAGGAATGGCCTTCGACTCAGGAGAAAATTTCCTTTATGAAGAAATCATCTCCGACGTCCATACATCTCTTCAAAATGCGAAAACAGAAAGAACTCGAATCGAAAACTCCAAAAAGCTTCAGTTCCAAGGCGCGCTTCTGAACTCGATCGAAGTCCCGCTGATCTCGACGGACGATGAAGGTTATATCACTTACGGAAATAGAAGTTTGGAGAAAATATTAGGAGTTTATAAAGAAGATTTTATCGATTCCCATATCGGAGAATTTTTGAATCTCAGCCAAGAAGTGATCGATCGTTTTTCTAAAGAAGAATTCAGAACCGAAATTATTATGAAAATCTTTCCGGACATAGAAGCTCCGATGCTTCTTGCTTCCTCTCGAATTCGGGACGAATACGGAAACTCGATCGGAACGATTCTTCTTCTCTTGGATATCTCGGAGCAAAAGAAAAACGAAGAACTCATTCGTTCCTCCGAAATAAAACTTCGGAATCTTTTCTCGGCGATGAACAACGGGATCGTAATCTTAACGCCGAAGGGAATCATCTTGGAAGTGGCGCCGATTCTCAAATTTCTTCTTTTCCAAATCCTAAACGTGAATCCGGGCGAGGACTTCTTCTCTCTTTTCGTAAAATCCGTTTCCAACGAACTTAAAAAAGGAATCGAAAGTTGCCTCACCTCGCAACGTGCGGTCTTCTTGGATCTTCCAATTCAGTTCATCGAAGGCGAAGAAAACTTCTTCTCGATCAAAATTCTTCCTCTTAAAAAATACAGAGACGACGGAGAAGCCGTCATGCTCATCTTCTCAGACGTCACTCAGACAAAACTCTTGGACAAACAACTCTACGAAACCGCTCGTTTCGCTTCCATCGGGGAATTGGCGGCCGGGATCGCGCACGAAGTAAACAACCCTCTTCAAGCGAGTCTCCTTTATCTCGAAGATCTCATCGAAGCGGAAGAATCGGATCCCGCAGAAAGACTCAAGATCTACAAAAGAATCGAAGCCGCAAGCATTCGTATCCGGGACCTCATCAAGTCTCTTCTGGATTTGGGAAGAACCGTCGCAAGAGAAAAGGAATTGGTGTCTCCTTATTATATTCTTCTGAGGGCCTGCGAGCTGATCGAGGTCTCCTGTAAAAAAAACGGAATCGAATTAAAACGAATCGCGAGTCCGGATCTTCCAAAGATTCGAGTCGCTTGGCAAGAGATCGAACAAGTCCTGATCAATTGCCTTGTCAACGCGATCAATGCAATCTCCGAAATGGAAAATAAACCGGCTAACCCGAAAATTACGATCACCGCTCGCAAAGAATTTCATTTGAACCGAGACGGAATTCTTTTTATGATTTCGGATAACGGTCCCGGAATGAGTAAAGAAGTTCTTGATAAAGCGTTTTTACCCCTCTTTACTACGAGAAGAGGCAAACAAGGTACCGGTTTAGGTTTGGCCATTTCTCAGAGGATTATCTCGGAACATAATGGAACAATCTCTCTGGAGTCTTCTCTTGAGAACGGAACTAGGGTTTTGATTCGCCTTCCCATATAGAATGAATTTTTTGGTAAATTAAGGATCTTCTTCAAGGTAAGAATCTAAGTCCGATGGAATCTAAGTATACATCAGTACTCGTTATAGACGACGAATCGGATATCCGAACGGTTCTTGAAAGAGTCATCTCCAGAGAAGGTTATCAAGTATTCCTCGCCAAGGACTACGACTCCGCGATCGAGATCATCCGCAATTACGATATCGACGTCGTCATTTCCGATATCGTTATGAACGGTAAGAATGGAATCGAAGTCACTAAGGAAATTCGAAAGATCAACGAAAACATCCCGGTGATTCTGATGACAGGGAACCCGGATCTGACCACCGCCGAAGAAGCCGTAAGAAATAGAGCTTTCGATTATATTTCAAAACCCATCCGAAGAACGAATATTCTGGAAGTTCTGGAAAAAGCAAAAATCGAAAAGGAATCCAGAGATAGACATACGGAATCCCTGATTCAATCCACCACCGAAAACACAAAACTCGCCCAAAGAGCCAAAGACCTTTATTTACAAAATTATAATATTCTGAACGCCACGAGCGACTGCGTAATTACCCTCAATCAGGATTTGAAATTCTCAAGCCTAAACCAAGCGGCGCTCAACGCATTCGGCTATAAGGAAGAGGAAATCTTAGGAAAACATATCAGCATTCTGATTCCTCCCGGAAGAGAAAGCCTTTATATGGAAAAGGTTGCTTTGCTTCTAAAAAGAAAAGGGAAAAAGCAGATCGCAAGAATCAGCCATTCCGATCTCAAAAGCAAAAGTGGAGAGGTTAGGACTTTTGATATTTCTGTTTGTTATTACGACGTAGAAGGTCAGACCTATTACACTGGAATTGCAAGGGACATTACGAACAAACTCTTGATCTCAGAAAAGCTGATCGACGCTGAAAGAAGGGCATTTTTATCCACGCTTGCCTCGAGTATCGGACACGAAATCAATAATTCTCTTACTGCGATTCAAGGCCATATAGAAATCGCAAAACTTCCGGACTCCACGGATTCGGTTCGGCAAAAAGCGATCCAGATAACATGGGGTCAATTGATCAAATTGAAAACCCTTACCAACAATCTTCTTCAACTTGGAAAACCTGGAGAGAGTTTAAGAAAACATTCGGAACCGATCAACCTCAACGAGTCGGTCGAGAGCGTGATCGACGTGTTTCAAAAAACTTCGCGTCTCAAAAACTGTCAGATTCATTTTAGACCGGAGCCGACACCGGTTTTAGTGGAGTCGAATCAGGATCAACTTTCCCTTTTATTGTCTAATATCATGTTGAATTCCGCGGACGCGACTGGCAACCGAGGGAATATTACAATTTCAGTACGTATTAGAAACCACCATCCGATCGTCTCGATCTTGGACGATGGAATCGGAATGAACGAAGAAGTGATTCAAAAAATTTATCAACCGTATTTTACAACCAAAGGAATCGGAAAAGGAACCGGATTAGGAATGTTCGTTGCAAAAGAAATCGCAGATCAATACGGAATTAGAATCGAAATCGAATCGGAGCCAAACTCAGGAACCGAATTTCGTTTGGTATTTCCGGACAAGGTATAAAAAGAATCATGAACGCTTCCCTCTCTCTGACCGATACAGAACTTAAATTTTTACAATTTTCCGGAAAACTTCCTCAGAAGATAACTCCTATCACTTCGGAGGCATCGGACAGAAAATATTTCCGAGTCGAGTATTCGGATCAAAATCTGATTCTTTGCAAAGACGTTCGATTCCAACACGACTTTATTGAAATCGCTGATTTCTTAAGTCATGAAAATTTTATTGTTCCCGAAATTTACAAAAAAGACCTAATCCACTATTTGATCCTCATGTCCGACGGAGGAGAAAGGGATCTCACTTCCGTAACGGACGACGTAGAATACAGGGACTGGCTCGTCAAATCCTTGGAGCTTCTCGTAAAGCTTCAAAAAACGGATCCGATGCCTCCGGTGAGTTCGCGAGAATTCGACGTGGAAAAATTTCATTTTGAAAGTGAATTCACATATTTTAATTTTCTAAAATTTCGGAAACAGTTCCAGCTTGAAACTCAACTGAGGAGCGAAGTAAAGATTTTTATCGAAGAATGTTCCTCTTATCTGGCGGAATATCCGATTAAGGTTTTCTGTCACAGAGACTTTCATGGACGGAATCTTTTGATCAATTCTCAAAACGAAATTTGTATGATCGATTTTCAGGATGCAAGAATGGGAACTCCTTTCTACGATCTCGCAAGCATCCTTTACGACGCATACAGACCGATTCCTTTCGCTATGAGACAAGGACTCTATCAACTTTTTATTAAGTTGAGCGATCAGAGTTTTCCGCGGTCAAAAGAATGTTATTATCTTCAATGTCTGCAACGTTCTTATAAAGCTCTGGGTTCCTATTTTTATCTCGTTTCAGAAAAGAAGATGGATAAATACAGAGAAAGCGTTCTCGGATGTTTGGACAATCTGATAGAGATCGTTCAGGCCGGATTATTTCCGGATCAGCTTTTTGTTTTCTTTCATCTTCTCAGAGAAGAACTTTTGTCGAATTATTCTTTTATTAAAAATAAATAAGCGGGAACTCTTCTTTGAAATTTTTCATACCAGCCGCAGGCTTCGGAACCAGGATGAAGGAACTCACCCGAGAGATTCCGAAACCTTTGCTTCCGATTAACGGAATTCCGTTGATCTACTACGCGCTCTTTCAGGCTTGGATTCAAAATGCAGAAGGCGCCGTAATCAATCTTCATTACCACGGCGAAAAGATTCGGGAGGTTTTAAAAAAATTCTCTCTTTTCCCTTTGATTTTTTCCGAGGAAAAAAAAGAAATTCTTGGAACCGCAGGTGGGATTCGAACCGGCTTAGAAAAAGCAGGATGGATGGGTGGAACGATCGGGATCATCAACCCTGATTTTCTTTATTTTCCAAATTCCGATTTCTCGCTTCCGACTTCTCTGGAAAACGAAGATTGTCTTCTTTATTTGCTTCCTCAATCGGATTCAACAAGCTATACGGGGCTCGGCTTAGAGAACGGAAAGATCCGTTTCGGTTTTGGAAAATTTTTTTACATCGGAATTTCGATTTTGAATAGTTCCGTTTTAGAGGGAATTTCACCGGAATCGTTCGCGGATTTATCCCAGACTTTTAAAGAATTATCCGAAAAACAAAGATTAGGCGGCGATCTATTCCGCGGAGAAGCCCTGGACTTAGGAGAGAAAGAATATTATCTTTCTCTAAAGGACAGAGATTTTTCTCAAAAATTGGATTCTCGGTGGAAGGAATTTATAAAACTCTGCGATCTTTCTTAAAAACCCTTACAACACCGATAACCCCGAAATTTTAGCGCTGGAGTTCCCGCAAATTTGGTCGTCGAAAGGAAGATTGCCTTAAAAAAGCACGATTACGCGTTCGATTCTTATAGGAGTTCCTACATTCAGAGATTTTTAGGAAACCTTTCGCTAAAGATAGGAAGAAAGACACCAAGCACAGATTCCATTTCCAACCCGAATCGGTTCCGGGACATTCTTTAGTTGAATGTCTTTTGGAATTTCTGAAAAGAAAATTCGATCATCGACCGTTCTTCCACAATAACTGCAGTGACTCGTTTTCCAAGGTAACTCGGCATCCTCATGAACCTCTTTTGGGAAAGGAAGAATCTCTTCGTCGTTCAGAATCTTCTTTCGAATACTTCTATATCCTTCCGCAAAGGGAACCTCAAGACGAGAAGTCTGAATATCAGGGCCAGCACCGATTCGAAGTAGTTCCGGTTTTAATCCGGTTTCCCGGAGCATCAAAATGGAAAGCGCTAATCCGATGTCTCTTCCTTCGGAATCCTCCGGATAGAGATCGTAGTATTCCATGAGATTCTTAAATTCCATCGCCGCGGAGAGATACTTTCTCAGACGTTCTTCCACGAAAGGAATCACTTTAGAATTATGTAATACTTCAGCGGCTAAACCGGTATCATTATGATAAATGGTAACTTTTAGAAAAAGTCCTTTCTCTTTCAGGGATTCTCGAACGACTTTTGAATCAAATGTATATAAGAATTTTCTAAATTCTTCTTCACTGGATTCGTAGTGGTTTTGATCCATCAGATCCAATCCTTGTTCGGAAGAATAAAGCTCCCTGAGATTGGACATCGCCGATCGTAGGAGCATCTCTTGAATCACCGAATAAACGACCGGTGTAAGTTCGGTTTTGTTATAATTTTCGAGACAGAGTTTTAGAAACTTCTCAAGATTCAAACGAAAACAATCGTTGAGAATATATCCGGTTAATTCGATTCGTTTACCGGTCTCTATCGCTCTGAGGAGACGGGTCCATCTTTTAAATTCTTGATCCATTTCGCTTTCGGAAAAAATTCCATCGAAAAAGTATCCCAGTTTTTAAAGAAAGAAAACCTATTTTTAAATCAGTTCGGAAAAAGAATTTGGGAAGAGATTTCCCTTCCTGAGAGAAACAAACTTTTTTGGAAATTTCTTACCGATTCCTATTAAGATTGCCAAAAAAAAGAATGCCAACCCCAATCTTGAGAATGAGTAGTTTCCCAAGATCGGGATTGGCACAATTTGGAGATCCGTAAGTTGCAAACAGTAATAAGGACGAGATAGTTTATTCCCGAGGTTTTGGAGAAGGGCCTCGAGCTTTGCTTTGTATTTCAAAGTTGGAACTCTTAAGAGAGAGAATAACTTTGCTGAGGAAACGAGTGCGGGAACTGCCGCGTTTTTTCGTCTTTTCCCAAAGAACCATGATCCCAAGGCTTCGGGGCTTTTCTGAGAATTGTGCGGGAACTCCCCCGCTTTTCCAAAAGGTTTACGATTTTCTGAGGTTCCCCTTTTCGAGACTTCAAAAAAAAGAGTATTACGGAGAGGATTTGAAAGCTCCACCGCACTTTTCTGATAAAATCTCCGTGAAGAGACACTCTCTTCCATGAGAGATTCATAAGAAAAAGCAAGACTGGCGATAGCAGACGCAACCCGAACTTGATTGTAGGACATATTTCCCCCGTAAGGACAAAACTAGAAAGAAAAACTAGTTAAGAAAGGACGGGCGGAGGTAAATTCAACAGGTTTAGAGTTTGGATGTTACAGAAGTGGAATTGGAACCTATCCTGGAGGGAAGTGATTTTGCCCTTGAAAACGAATAGAATATTTTTATGGGTAAGAGAGAGAAAGCTGAAAAGGAATTCGGATTCCTCCTCTAACTGAACTAACTCTTTATATTCGGATTCAATCCCGTCTATTGTTTGTTTTTGGGTAGGCAACTTCCCAGGAAGATTGCTGGAAAAAGCAATGGAAAATAATAGAAACAAAAACGCCAAAGCGCAGGCGGTTAGAGGAGAACCGATTTTGTTTCTTTGCCCCTTCATAAACTTCATCGCGCTCTAAATTTTAAAAAGTGTCAAGCAGGAAATAAAAATTCAACAAAAAGATCGGAATCCATTCACTTATAAAGGAAAAACTAATACGATCTGATTAGGGAGAATTCACTAGTTTCCGAGAATTCTCTTTCGCAGAAATTCCCCTTCTCGTTCAAAGCCTTCTTTATTCAGGAGCGCGAACATATTCTTCTTATACGCCTCCACCCCGGGTTGATCGAAAGGATTCACTCCCAAGGCGTATCCGGAAATCGCACAAGAATATTCAAAAAAATACATAACTTCTCCCAAAGATTCGGGAGTTATATCCGGAAAAACCAATTCTAAACAAGGAACGCCACCAGCCGAATGTGCCAAGAGCGTTCCCAACCGCGCCTGTTCGTTTACATGCTCGATCGTATTTCCTGATAGAAAGTTCAAAGAATCCAGATTTTCCTTTGTCGAAGAAAGGATAAGGTCGGAATGAATTCGAGCAGGACTCAAGACCGTCTCGAATAGAATCCGTTTCCCTTCCTGAACATATTGACCCAAAGAATGAAGATCGGTCGTAAAATCCATCGATGCCGGAAAAATTCCTTTGTTCTCCTTTCCTTCGCTTTCCCCGAATAGTTGTTTCCACCATTCGGAAAGATAACGAAGAGAAGGATTAAAATTTGCTAATACTTCCACAAATCTTCCGGAGGATAAGAAATAATTCCTTAAGGCGGCATAATGCATCGCCGGATTTTTAAGCGGATCATTCTCGGAATGTAAAATATCCAGAATATTCTTAAATCCTAATATAAATTTTCGAATGGGAATCCCTGCAACCGCAAGTGGAAACAATCCTACGGGAGTTAAGACGGAATATCTTCCTCCTACGGAATCCGGAATCGCAAAACTATCGAAACCTTCCGCGTCCGCGAACGTTTTGAGAGCGCCCTTGCTGGAATCGGTCGTTGCGACCACTCTTGAAGAGGCGCCTTTTCCGTATTTCCGCACGAGGAGATCCCAAAAAAGGCGGAACGCGATCGCGGGCTCCGTCGTTGTTCCAGACTTGGAAATCACGTTGATGGAAAAATCCCGTCCTTCGAGATAATCAAGGAGTTCGGAAAGATATCTAGATTCTAAATGATGTCCCGCAAAGATGACTTCGGGACTTCCCTTTTTTGGGGAACGAAAAAAAGGAAGACTTGCCTCTAAGACCGCCCGAGATCCCAGATAAGAACCTCCGATTCCGATCACAACGACAACTTCCGAAGAAGAACGGATTCTCTCAGAGGTTTGTATGATTCTTTCTATTTCCGAATTTTGGATTTCACTCGGAAGATTCAACCAGCCTAAAAACTCGTTTCCTTTTCCCTGAAACGAATGTAACGTTTTTCTCGCCGATTCGGCACCTTTCAAAAAGGTTTCGAATTCTTGCGAATGAATAAACGTGGAAGCGAATCTTGTTTCTAATCGGATCATAATGAATTACAAAATCTCTTTTTTCAGTTACATCTCGGATTCATTTTGGAGAATTCCGAGATTCTAAAATATTTATCGGTCCACGGATTCCATCATCAACTGACGATTTGAATTCTTCTTTGAAAATCCTTCTAAAAAACGGGACGCTGGAACAGTTTAGAAAAATGAAAATGACGGGCAAGAAAAAAGCAAATTGAAAGAGAGGAGAAAAATATGGAGAAGGATTGACGAGAAAGGAAGCGTATATCAATCTTTCCGGGATTTTTAAAAGAAACAATCTACAATGGACAAAGAAGAACTCACAAGAATTCTTAAAAAAGAATTTTCCTCATCACCCGAAGAAGAACCGATCCGATTCTTCTCCGCTCCCGGAAGAATCAATCTAATCGGTGAACACGTCGATTACGCTGGAGGAATCGTTCTTCCGGCCGCAATAGACGTTTCCATTCGAATCGCGATTCGAAAAAACCGAGGTTCCTTGTTTAGGATTTTTTCGGCGGAATCCGGAGAGAAGGTCGAAGCGGAGATCATCACTTACAACTCGAAAAGTTCCTGGGTCAATTATGTATTCGGAGTCATTGAAGAATTTAGAAAACTCGGAATGGAACCTGCTCCCTTTGATCTCGTCGTCTGGGGAAATATTCCGCAAGGCGCCGGACTTTCGTCTTCTGCGGCCTTTGAAGTCGCCGTCGCCTTTGCAATCTCTGAAATTCATTCTTGGAAAATCAGAAGAGAAGAAATCGCTCTTTTAGGACAAAGAGCTGAGAATCGATTCGTAGGAGTGAATTGCGGAATCATGGATCAGTTCGTCATCGCGACAGCTAAAGAAGGCTATTGTATCGCCCTCGATACGGAAACCTTAAGATACGAATATCATGAGATGCAATTGGACGACTCCGAATTCTATCTAATCGATTGTAAGGTGAAACATTCTCTCAAGGACAGCGCTTATAATGAAAGAAGAATGGAAGTAGAATCCGCCTTCTTGAAGATCAAAAAAGGAAAACCTTTTCTCAAAAGCCTCTACCAAGCAGATTTGGAAGATTTAGAAAATGAAACCTTCGGTTTAAATCCTATCGAGAAGAAGAGAGCCAAACACGTTGTCACCGAAAGGTTGAGGACTTCGAAAGCGATCGCAAATTTGAAAGAAGGAAACTCCGAAATCGTTGGAGAAATTCTTTTTGAATGCCATCATTCTCTCTCTAAAGATTATGAAGTCTCGTGTGAAGAAACGGATTTTATAGTCGAACAATTAAAGAAAGAAGGAGTTCTCGGTGCGAGGATGATCGGCGGCGGGTTCGGAGGTTGCGTTTTGATACTGGACAAAAAAGGGAGAAAGGATATACTGTTTGAGAAAATTAAAACGCTCTACCGGAAAGAATTCAATAACGATCCCCAACTCTACACTTTCCGAATTTCAGACGGCGTTAAAGAATTCTAAAGAAAGAATTTTATTGGAACGAAGGGAGAAACGAGATGGGAGCAGATGATTCTCTGGACCTCGACGGTGAGGAAGTAGGTTTTTCAATCAATGAACTGAACGTAAATCTTCAGAAAGAAGATATCCCGGATAATTTCCCAAAAGAAGCGGTCGCTTTGAAGATCAGCGGGGAAATCAATCTCTATTCTGCTCATGCCCTCAAGGAGAAAATTTTCGATCTGATCGATAAGGGTTTTATTTATATTTTTGTGAATATGGAAAACATTCGTTATATTGATTCTTCAGGTCTCGCGGTTTTTATGAGCACACACGCAAAATTAGTGAAGAACGGAAAGGGAGGGGTTGCGATTTTTTCTCCTTCTTCTCAAGTTAATAAAATCTTGGAATTAACCAAATTAAAATCTTTGATTCGGGTTACCGGAACTCTCAAAGATGCGATGAATATCCTTCTCAATTGATTCCCCGAGAGAATGAATAAAAAGAAAATAGAATATTCTAAACATCTAAATCATTTACTCAGTTGCACAAAATGTCCTAAGATGGAAGGAAGACCTGTCCATGGCTGTGTTCCTTCCTCTAAAATCATCAGTATCGGTCAAGCCCCCGGGATTCACGAGGAACGTTTCGGGAAACCTTTTTCATACACGGCTGGGAAAACGCTTTTCGGTTGGTTTCGAAAGATCGGAATCGAAGAGGAAGTTTTTCGGAAGAAAGTGAATATGTCCGCGGTCTGCAGATGTTTTCCCGGAAAAGCGAAGAGTGGAGATCGAAAACCAAATCCCGAGGAAGTTCAGAATTGCTCGGAATTTTTGGAATTCGAAGTTCGTTTTCATAAACCTCGACTTGTCATTCCTATCGGAAAACTCGCCATCGATCAATTGTTCGAGAGTCGTAGTTACAAGTTAGAGGATGTGATCGGTGGACGATTTTCGCGGGAACTCTACGGTGTTCAGGTGGATTGGGTTCCACTGCCGCATCCGTCTGGACTGAATGTGTGGAATCACACGGAGACTGGGAAGAAATTGATTCAAAAGGCTTTGGATCTTTTAAAAAAACATCCTGCAATGAAAGAAGAATTCGATTTGTGAACAAGAATACTGCGGGAACTCTTTCTTTCTCGCGAAGAAACTCGCAAAATTGGATGTGTTTTTTTGTTTTTCAGCATCTTTTCAGAGTAAAGAATAGTTCTTACAGACCAAGCCCTGCATAGAAATCTAATAGTTCTTGATGAAAAATGAGACTATAGAATTTCGATAACATAAATTCTTACTTTGAATCTTCTGGTCTTACTTTTTTCAAAATATCACAATACTTAACAAAGGGTTTCGGGCGGGAACTCATGTAAAAGTTGAGCCATTCTCTTAGAGCATTTATTTTTAAAATCTATCATCCAGACTAAGATTAGTCTTTGATTGGTATTTAGAAAGGTAGGTTTATCTGGAAGTGAATTTTCCATTCTTTCAGAATTCTCCCATTTTAAGAGTAGATGGTAAAGAAAGCAATTCGAGACGCCGTGCGATCTTGAAAGAATTGTCAATTCTTCCCAAAAGATGGGTTTGATTCTTACATTGATTTTAAGAAGGCCACTTCCCTTTTCTTGATAAAGAGAGGTTGCCGTTTTCTTGTGGATTCTCTTACATTTAAGAATCTTGTTTCTAAATTTTTTTAAAAGGAATTCTAAGTTCTTACCGATTCTTCTTCGATCCTCAGGCTTGAGTTTATTAAAGAAGATTTCCGGAATTAAAAACGAACAGGTGATCTTGGAACTCTCGAACGCTGAAGATAAGATTTCATCTCTTTCTCTGTAATTTCCCATATCCATTCCGGTTCTCGGGGAATGAATCGCATGATGTATCTTCTAAAAAAATGTGACCTCCTTTTGATTTTTTTTTTGGAAAATTGAAATTCCGTACGTTTTATTTTAGGAGTTCCCGCAAAGCCATATCTATCGTTGGATATGAAAATAAAAACCCGGCTTTCTGAAGCTTTTCTGAGCCCACATCTTGACCTTTTAGAATGACATCAGCGCCTTCCCCAAACAACCCATATAAGAGCGTTGCGGGAACTCTAAAAAAAGCAGGTCTGTTTAAAATTCTTCCAAGAATCTCAGAAAAGAAGCGATTACTCACTGGATTCGGTGAAACCAGATTGAATACTCCAGAAAGATTTGGGTCTCGAATTATATAAAGAATAGAATCTACTAAATCCTTTAAATGAATCCAACTCAATATTTGCTCTCCTGATCCGATAGGACCCCCAAACCCAAGCCTAAATGGCGGAAGCATACTTTTTAATGCCCCACCCTCAGGGCTCAATACAACGCCAGTTCTCATGATTACCTGACGAATTCCTAATTTAGAAATCGCACTAGTGGCCTTCTCCCAGTCCTCACAGAGATTGGCTAAATAATCCGATCCTGCAGTTGAAAATTCGGAAAAAAAAGGAGAATTTTTCTCATAGGATCCATAATAACCGATTGCTGAGCCTTGTAAGAAAAATTTTAAAGGAGTTCCCGCAATTTTCGAAATGGATTTCACCAATTTCTCCGTATAATCTACACGGGAGCGACGAATTTCCTCTTTAACTTTTTGACTCCACCGAACACCAGCGATTGGAGATCCCGCTAAATTTACGAACCCGTCCAAGCCTTCTAAATCTTTTACATTGGGGAGGTCAGTATTAATGATTTCTAAGTTAGTTTTTCCAGAGAAAAAACCTGGAATGCCGGGTGAACGCGTAAAGATTTTTACACGAAACCCATTTTCTAACAAATTAAATGTAAGGTATCTACCGATTAGTCCAGTCCCACCCGAAATTCCAACTTTCATACTTTTTCCTTTTTCTATCCCTAGGATAATTGTACTCTTACTTCCGCGAATCCTGATTGATATATCAAGGGAGTTCCCGCAACTTTGACTCTGTGGTTAATAAAAAGAGCATTTTAATTGCCCTAACGCTCATCCTTCCCGCCTCGATTATAATAGGAAATATCCTTCTTTTTAATTCAACGAAAGACAAAATCAAAGTTTTTGAGACTAAACCACCATTCTTAGCATTTGACTTCACAAATTCCTACCTGAAGGAAAGAGATTCCAGAATTGGGAATCTCTTAGATGGAAATCCAACTACTACTTGGACCAAGGTTCGCGATTCCACTCGAAAGGAAGATTTTCAGTTGGAATTAAGACAAACTCATCACTTAAGTCAAGGTAAACCGAGAATTTCAGATTGGAAGTATCTTCAAATCAAGGCCTGTCCGGAAACCCAGGAAAATCTAAAAATAGATTTGGTGCTTAGAGAATCCATTGATATGGATAAAGAATTGAGAAT
Organism: Leptospira stimsonii; assembly: GCF_003545885.1. Lineage (NCBI taxonomy): Bacteria > Pseudomonadati > Spirochaetota > Leptospiria > Leptospirales > Leptospiraceae > Leptospira > Leptospira stimsonii. The sequence goes on along the minus strand of NZ_QHCT01000001.1, from coordinate 1,179,894 downwards.
GCCGAAAGATGAAATCAGAGGGGAACTATTCTTAGAATTTTCAAAAACAAAGCATTTAAAAATTCCTTTAAAGCCTTACTATAAAGCTGAGGAAAGTGAGGAGTTCCCGCAAAAAATGTTCATTTGGACAATCTTCGGAACCTGGAAGCAAGATCATAAGAATCAGCGAAAAAAGGAAAGGCTCTGCCTGGAGGATATCTGGCTCAGTGAAGACTGATTCACGGTGAAAAACGAGGGAGTTCCCGCAAAAAAAGACTGGGGAGAACGACGGGGATCGAACCCGCGACAGCCAGTACCACAAACTGGAGCTCTACCAACTGAGCTACGTTCTCCATCTCTTGTTTGTCCTTTGGTGACCCGAGAGGGATTCGAACCCCCGACCCACTGCTTAGAAGGCAGTTGCTCTATCCAACTGAGCTACCGAGTCTTGGGAGGATTGGAAAATCGGGATGATAGGATTTGAACCTACGACCCTCTGCTCCCAAGGCAGATGCGCTACCCCTGCGCTACATCCCGTTTCCGACTCCATGTTTTTAAAAACACCCGCAGTGTCAAGAAGACTCTTCAACTTTTTCGATATGCCTCAGAATCTCCGGATGTGTCGGAGCTTTCCGAAGAGCCTTCTGCAAAGCCTTGATCGCCTCTTCCTTTTTACCCGCTTTTGAGAGGAGAATTCCGAAAGAATCCAAATACGCCGGATTTTCCGGTTCTTCCTTGAGGACCGACTTCAGACAATCGGCCGCTAATTTCCATTCTTCCGGACTTGCTTCTCGATTGTTCAAGAGAAGATAACCAAGAGAATTTAAAGAATTCTTATACTCCGGACGAAGTCTCAGAATTCTCTTATGAGTTTCGATCGCCTCGGCGATTTTCCCGGATTTTTCGAGGGCGAAGGCTTTCATGGAAAGAATTCGAATATCATCGACTTGAAGTTTGAGTCTCTCGTCACATTTATCGAGAGCCTTTTTGAATTCTTTGTTTTGAATCAAAGAATAGATCATCATAAGAATGGAATTTTCTCTTTCTCCGAATCTCGGAAATTTTTCTAAGAGATCTTCTAAAATCGAAATGCACTTTTTAAAGTTATCCGTTCTCGCACAACAAATTGCAAAATTGTAATATAGCTCAGGATCATCGTTCCCTGAAGAAATCTCCCGATCGATCAGAGTCAGGGCGAAAAGAAAATTCTCTTTGTTGATCTCTTGAAGAATTCTTTTCTTCGCGGAAGAGGATTTCTTTTTGTTTTCCTTCTCAGACATTCTTCCCTACGGATTCGGAGAGTTCTTTTAAAAGAGAAGAATCCGTTTGATCCAAAGACAAAGGAGTGAGAGAAATCAAACCGGAGAAGAATGCGGAGAAGTCGGTTCCTTCCTCTTCGGAGTGCCCCAACTCGGAACCTCCTAAATAGAAGTCGGCGATTCCACCGATAATGTTTTTTTTGGAATAAGTGTCTTCATAGGTTCTTCTTCCTAACTTTGTAATTCGAAGATTTTCCATCGAAGAAACAAAGTCCGGAGGAATATTGATATTGTAAACCGTTCCCGTTTTCAAAACGGCAGAATAGCTATTTATGAATTCTAAAACAAATTCAGCTTCTTGAATATAATCGTAATCACGATTTATATTTCCCGAACTGACAGCAAGGGAAAGACGATTGTGAATCGCTCCGTGTCTCGCGGCGCCGACCGTCCCGGAATAATGAACGTCGTGACCCATGTTTACCCCGCGGTTAATTCCGGATAAAACCAAGTCGATTTTCGGGAAAATTTCACCGTGCAAACCGATGTTCACACAATCGGCCGGATAACCGTCTACGATATAATGATTATCGTTGATCTTCTCGACTCTCATCGAATCGTAAATCGACAACGCCATCGAAGTGGCGGATCTTTCACGAAGGGGTGCGATTAAGAATGTATTGTGTTCTTTTTGAAGAACCTTTTCGAGAGCCTTAATTCCCGACGAAGCGATTCCGTCGTCATTCGTAATCAATATATTCATAATATCAAATGTAGAATGGTTCCGGAAATATAGAAATAAAAGACAAAAGGAAAAATTCCGGAAATCAAAATCGAAGTCAGGGAAAAACGAAATGCATCGGAAGTTTTCAGATCATAGATAAACTGAATTCCTCTGGAAACGATTACTACGTAGTAGGCGATCAAAAAAAGAAGAATCAAGAAGTACCCGATTCCTCCGGTCAAACCCGTTTCACGAAGAAGAATCGCCAAGGGAGTAAAGAATACAAAGACCGACATCGCAAAACGACAGAGATTATGAGAGAAGCGCACGTTTCCGGTTCTTTCTTTCTTTTGCGCGTGATAGTCGATCACAGCTCCGAGAATCAGCGGAAGCGTGGAGATCATGGAAAGATTTGCCAGAAAAGCAAACGCGATCAACCCCATCGATCCGCTCGTATAAGGCGGTGATAAATACGTCGCTCCTACGGAAATGCTCAGTGCGCTAGGAATCAGAATCATCCAAGAAAAAAGATTCAGCGTTTTTTCCGGAATATTGGAAAGTGCGACTTCAAGACGAATCGGTTCGTAAAGAACCGCTTCGAGAACTTCGATGATTGTATTGAGTAGATCTTTCAAAGGATTCTTACCTAAGCGCTTGCGGAAGAATGATGAGAACCGGAGAATTCTTAAATTCTTTAAAGAAAATTCTTTCACTCGAAAAGGAATTCATCTTCGCACCTAACATCATAAAAAGTCTATCAAACGGAGACTCTTCTTCTTCATAAAGAGGAATCTCACCGTCGTATTGACAGAGCCTAGATAATTCTTCCAATGCTTCCTTTCTTCCGCCGATTTCGTCCACGAGTTTGTTTCGAAACGCATCCTGTCCGGAATAGATTCTTCCTTCCGCCAAAGTCTGAACGGATTTTACGGTCTGGTTTCTTCCTTTCGCGACGTCTTGTATGAATTCGTTGTAAGTATCAGAGAGCATCTTCTGAATCATCTCATCTTCTTCGGGAGTCGAATCTCGGAAGAGCGACAATGAATCTTTGTATTTCCCCTCTTTATAAACTCTCATCTTCACTCCGTAACGATCGAGAAGACCTTTGACGTTAGGCGCCATCGCTATGACTCCGATCGATCCGGTGATCGTTCCGGAGAGAGCGAAGATTTTATCGGCGGAGGCCGCGATATAATATCCGCCCGATGCCGCCATGTCTTTCATGGAAACTACGATCTTTCGAGTTTTTCGAAGACGCATGAGCTCGTTGTAAATTTCTTGGGAAGCTCCTACGGTTCCTCCGGGAGAGTTGATTTCGATTAAGATTCCCTTAATATTCGGATTTTGTTCTATATCTCGGAGCTTCTGAAGAATACTTTCCGCGCCGGTAGATTCGAACGTCGAATGTCCGGAATGAATCTCCCCATCGATTTTGATCAGCGCCGCTCCAATCGGGGCAGTACTAAAAAAAGTTCCACCGGAAGTTTTGGAGTATTTCGAAGTGGTCGTTGAGAGGGAAATGTTTACGAGTCCGACGAGGACGGACAAAATTGTAAGAACAAATGTGATCGCTAAAGCAAGACGGTTTCTTTCCACACTTGAGATCAGATTCTTCCCTTTCTAGAGTGTCAATGAAATAAGAATCGATGATCTTCTGTAGAGAATCGGAAATTGTGGGGAGTTCCCGCAAATTCCCGCTTCGAAGAAGGGGAATTTTGGTCCTTCCGGGGTAAAAGGGCCCTTCTTCGTTTTTTTAATCACGATTATGTGACATAATTTTACTGCTTCAAGTGCAGTCCTCGATGCAAGTCAAAACTCTTCCGAAGTTTTTTTGTGGAGTTCCCGCAATATCAAGCTTGACTACAAAACGAACATTTCAGAGAACTGACCAGTCAGTCAGAATATATGAAATCAATTATCGAATCTTTCATCAAAAATCGTCTCTTTATGTATCTCGGAATGGTCTTCATTCTTCTTTCGGGTCTTATATCCCTTTTAGGGCTTCGCCGAGATGCATTCCCAAACGTAGACTTGAAACAGATGGTCATTTCTACCAAGTTCCCGGGCGCTTCTCCGGCAGACGTCGAGCTCCGAGTTACCTATCCAATCGAACAGCGCCTCAAAGAAATCGACGGAATCGATGAGATCCGCTCTTTTTCCAGAAACTCCGTCTCTGATATCGACGTCCGAGTCAGTCTGGAAGAAAAAGACCCGGAGAAAGTTCTCAACGAGATCCGACGCGCAGTGGACAATGCCATGTCGGAGTTCCCACCGCAAGTAACGGAAAAACCGAAGATGACCGAAAGGAAATCCGGTTCTTTTCCAATCATTGAGTTTTCGATTTCCGGAGGAAAAGACGAAATCGAACTCCATACGACTGCGGAATTTATCGAACTCGAACTGGAAAAGATCCCGGGGGTTGCGAGAGTAGACGTTTTCGGAAAGAGGGATCGAGAATGGCAAATATTAGTAAATGCAAATAAACTAAAACAATATTCATTAGATTTATCTGATATTGTTGGGACAATTCGGAACAGAAATATCAACCTTCCTGCCGGATCCGTGGACTCCGAAAATTCATTCGACCTAAGAATCGATGGAGAATTCAAGGAACCTTCCGAAATCGGGAAAATTCCCACTCGAACAAATGAAATCTTTTCCACCGTAAAATTAGGGGATCTCGCAAGGGTCGAAGATACGTTCGAATATCCACGATTCTTGGCGATCGCAAACGGAAGACAAGGACTCGTTCTTTCAGTGATCAAAAAGGAAAGGGCCGATGCGATCGAAGTAGCGGAAACGGTTCACAAAAGATTAAATACCCTCTCCACTTCCTATCCTTCCGGCATGAAGACATTCGTATTAAACGACGAGGCTAAAAGAACGAAAAACCGTCTCAACGTAGTTTCATCCAATGCTTTGATAGGGTTTATCATCGTCTTCGGGATTCTTTTTCTGTTCTTAGATTTCAGAACTGCAACTCTTACTTCCCTGTCTCTTCCACTTTCGATGCTTATGACGTTTGCAGTTCTCCCGTTTTTTGACGTTTCGTTTAACATGATCTCGATGATGGGATTGATCATCTCTCTTGGAATGCTCGTGGACAACTCGATCGTCATCTCCGAAAATATTTACACATATCTAGATCAAAAGAATGATTCCCATACGGCGTCTCTCCGCGGAACCGTGGAGATGATCGTTCCTATCTTCGGATCCTATCTCACGACCGTGACCGCGTTTCTTCCAATGCTTTTTATGACTGGAATCATGGGAAAATTCATCTGGGAAATTCCTCTCGTTGTGATCGTTGCTCTGACTGCAAGCCTCATCGAATCCTTCTTATTCTTACCAGCAAGAATCGCCGCGTTTGCAAAGACGCCGGAACAACTGAAAATCAAAAGTAAGTTCAGGCAAAAAATGGATTCTTATTTCGAGTCTCTGGAAACTTCTTTCTCCAGACTCGTTTCGTTTAACATCAAACACAAAAAAGCTTCCTTCGCTTTTATCATTCTTCTCGTATTCGGCTCCTGTGGAGCGATGTCTCAGATGGATTTCATTCTTTTCCCGAAAGAAGACATCGAGATCATCATGATCAAAGCTGAGTTTTCTCCGACTTCCAGAATCTTTCAGACTCGTGAAAAGATGAAGTATATGGAAGCGATCGTCCAAAAGATCCCAAAAGAAGAATTGGTAAGTTACTCGACAAAGATCGGGGTTCAGCAGACGGACCCGGACGATCCTCTTTCTCGATTCGGCGAGAACTTAGCGGTGATTCTTATTTATCTCACTCCGGAAGTAAAACGAGAACGGAAGGCGTCCGAAATTCTTCGTTCCATCGAACCCGAACTTCGTAAGACTCCGGGCATCAGCGATCTTTTCCTGGAAGAATTCGGAAACGCACCTCCGATTGGAGCTCCGATTACGATCTCCATTCAAGGAAGAGATTACGAAACTCTAAAGAAGATTTCCAACGAACTTCAGACATTCTTAAAATCCATTCCTGGAGTGTTTTCGGTTCGAGATGATTATCGCTTCGGCCGTAAACAGATGTACATTCAATTGGACGAGGGACTCGAAAGTTTCACCGGGGTTTCGACTCTTTCCGCGGCCAACGCGTTACGCGCCGCTTACGACGGAGAACGCGCCGGTTCGATCAGAAAAGGAAGAACCAAAATTTATCTTAGAGTCGTCTATGACCGCGACTTCCGTAAGAATCCGAACGAAATCAAATCGATTCCGCTTCGTAACAAGGCGGGTAACATAACGCACCTCGCGAAAATTTCCCGTATGGATCTGATCGAATCTCCGGAGCTTCTTGCGCACAAGGACTTCGAACGTGCGATCACCGTAAACGGAGACGTTAAGTTAGACGAAATCACGGCCCACGACGCGAATCAAAAGGTCGCAGACGAATTCAAACCCTTGATCGAAAGACAATATCCCGGTATTTCCATCTCTTTCGGCGGAGAAGAAAAGGATACGCAGAGATCGATGGCTTCTCTTGGAAAAGCAGGAATCATCGCGATCTTCGGAATTTTCGGAATTCTTGCTTTGACGATTCGAAGTTTTTGGAAACCGATTCTGATCTTAAGCACGATTCCTTTGGGAATCATTGGGATCGTAATCGGATTTCCTCTTTCCGGAAAATCGATCAGCTTCTTAGCGATGATCGGGATTATAGGATTGGCGGGCGTTCTCGTAAACGCTTCCATCGTACTCGTAGATTGTATCGATTCGATCAAAAAGGGATCCAAAGCGAGTATGGATGAAATTCTGATCGAAGCGAGTCAAAGAAGATTCAGGCCGATTCTTCTCACAACGCTCACGACTGTCGCGGGTCTTCTGCCCACCGCATACAGCCTTGGCGGTTCCGATCCGGTTTTGATTCCTATGACCTTGGCCTTGGGTTGGGGATTGGGATTTGGAACGTTCGGAAGTCTTCTCTATGTTCCTGTGACACTTTCTGTCTTTCACGAACTCGGTTCCAAGTTCTCAAACAAAAACGGAAAGAAGAAGTAAGAACTTGAAACTTCTCCCCCAAGAAGAATCGAAAATCCGCCCGAGAAAAAAAACGTTTCTCGGGTTTTCTTCTTCTATCTCTTCCAAAAAAGAATCTAAAAAATCTTTCGAAACAAAGGAGAAACTTTTAGAAGCGACTCTTTTTGTTTTCGGGAGCAAGGGGTTTCACGAAGCAAGAGTGGAAGACATAACTGCTCAAGCCGGATTTGCAAAAGGAACTTTTTACGAACACTTCGACAGCAAAGACGATCTTATCTATATTCTTATCGATTACGCCGCGAGAAAGGATCTAGAGATCACTCAGTCTCTTTTTCAACGCTGTAAGAGTTCGATCGCGATTCGAGATCAGTATTTAAAACCGATTCTTCTCGATATACAATCCAAAAAAGAACTCAACCGAGTCTGTTATCAATTCCTCACGAACGAAATTCTTACGAAGGAAAAACTTCAGAAAAAAACCGATTACTACAACCGACTCTATCAAAGATATCATAGAAGAAGTATCAAACTCGCGCAAAAGCTGAATCTTCTGAATCCGAATTTCGATACGGAAGAAATCTACGTCATGTTTCGATACCTGATCGACGGCTTTACCATCAATCAGGCGTATTCTTTTTTTTGTTCCAAAAGCGGCGATGTGGAGATCAACTCGATTCTAAAACTCTTCGATCAATCGCTGTTAGTAACGAATTCGAATTCCGATCAATAATCCTGTCTGTAAATCGCACCGCCTGAAACGTTCTCCGGAGAAGTTGTTCCTGTCCAAAAGTTGGCCTGGAACTGAAGATAGACGGTTCTTGAGTCGCGATTATCCGGAGTTCCGAAGAAATAATTTTTTGCCGAATTGCTGTGCATCTGTTGATAGAAAAGTTGAACCTTAAAGAGATGATAGTCGCCTAACAAGTTTATACCGGCCCAATAGATATAATAGGCTTCACCTGGTTCAAAGGTATGGTTTTGATTCCAGTCGCCTTTCATAAACTCCACTTTGACGACAGGCATGATGTATTTGGAATCCCAGAGGTGAAAATTGTAGCCGATCATTCCATGATAACCCATAACTTGATTGGCGGCAGAACCGGAAAATTTACTCCAAGCTCCGTTTAGATAAAGCCCCTTCCAAGTAAAAGTCATGTCATAGGTATGACCGACGATTCCAAGATTTGGTCTTCCGGGAGTTGTGATCGAAGGATCGGCGAGATAATCGGAACGAAGTCCAGTCGGATCGATTCCATTCGTAGGAGTCGTTTGTTGAAGAATCAGTTTGGTTGGAGTTTGATCCTTGTATAAGAATTCTATGGGCACGGGTTGAGATGTTTTCACCTGAGTGGTTTGAGCTACGGCGGCACCGAAGGAAAGTTTCGCGTCGTCTTGAAAGATTTCGTCTCCTTCCACCCAACCGATATCTTTTTCTTTTTTGATCAACCCGCCAAAGACGTTGTATTGAACTCTTCCGTAAAAAATCGGAGCGAGGAGTTGTGGAAGATTTTGGCGAGCGGCCGTATTGTCTTGTCTTCTACCGTAACCGTAGTCACCGCCACCGCCGTGACCGTTACCGATAAAACCGTGAAGAGAAAGATATCTCGTATATTTTTTATCAATGGCTTCCAGAGGATGAATCGCGAACATCGCGCCTAAATCAAACTGAGGAAGAACGTTCGTCACGATGGATCGTTCCAGAGAAATGAAGTTCGCCGAACTTTGTATATATTCTCTGTTAAACGGAACGTTAATTTGGCCCAAGGTCAAACGGGAACTCAGGATCGGAATATTGATCCAGACAACGGCTTCGTGAATGATCCCGCGCGAATCGTTCAAAGTAACATCTTGGACGTCTCCAGTGGTTTTGTCCTTAGTCACTTTTAGGAATTGGCTATTAAGCGCGTTTTCCAGACGAAGCTGAGTCGCAAAACCCCACCATTTCGCACCTTGGTAAAAGAAACCGAGACGTAATCTACGAAAGTTCGCGTCTACGGTGTTGAAATCTTCATTGCCCGAGAAAGCCGATTGTCTGTCCCCGCTGACTCCCCGAAACTGAGTTCTAGCGGCAATGACCAACTTTTCTTCGTTCAAATTTTCGGGTCTGTGTTTGAAATGATTCGGAAGCTGCATTTCTTTGCGATCCGGAAAGTTATTCTTATCCACGGTATCAATTTTGGTCCGATTCGGTCCCGGCTTGGTATAAATCAAACCGGTCTCATTGTCTTCGTAAAATTCCCTTTTCGGTTTTTCTTGGGATTTGGAAGAATCCGTTCCGGTCGTCACGGTCGCGGCTTGCGGTTTGACAGGAGCTTGTGTGGTCTCCGGGGCCGGTAAATTCTTCTCTTGAGCCATTAAGGATGTCTGGCTCAGGACCAAAGCTCCAAAAATCTGAAAACCGATTTGTAATAATCTAAGCCTTAATTTACGATTCTTTTCTTTTCTTTTCATCCTAAGATACCGGAATGTAATCCATCCGTTCTCCGTTCGTATTCTTTGTAACTGATGCCCACTTTATATTTCATTTACATTACAATCTGATTAGGGAAATGTTTCATTTTGATTACGAAAACCGAAGTCGACCGAAATCGTATTTGAATCGTAAAAATCCGGGAGGAGTGGATTTCTTACATGCTAGGACCAAAGTAAGAAGTCTTCCTCGGTCTAGAAGCAGTGTCTAAAGAACATGGCAAACCGGACGAAGAAGAGAAAGGAGAATCAAGAAGGAAACTTCTACGTGGATTCTTCCTGTATCGATTGCGAAACCTGTAGAATCCTTGCGCCTGCAACTTTTTCCGAAAAAAACGGGGCTTCGTTTGTTTGGAAACAACCTGAGAACGATTCCGAAACGATTTCAGCCCTCCGTGCGCTGATCGCCTGCCCTACTACGTCCATCGGAACCGAGGACAGAATGGACCTCGGGGAAGCAAAAGAAAGCTTTCCGAGCAAGATTGAAGGAAATGTCTATTACTGCGGTTATCATTCCAAAGATTCGTACGGAGCTTTTTCCTATTTGATTCTGAGAGAAAACGGAAATGTCCTGATCGATTCTCCGCGATTCGTGCCTTCGCTCGCAGAGAAGATAAAAAAACTCGGAGGGATTCGATATCATTTCTTAACCCACCAAGACGACGTCGCCGATCACGAAAAGTTCAGGGAAGAATTCAATTGCGAAAGAATCATCCATGAGGGGGATCTACGTGCGGTTCCCTCTGCGGAAATCATACTTCGGGGAAACGAAATCTTCGAACTCGGGGAAGATATAAGAATCATTCCCACACCGGGCCATACCAAGGGCCACGCCGTATTATTGTATCGGGAAGAATTTCTTTTTACGGGAGATCATCTCGCTTACGATCCGGAGAAGAATCGGCTGATCGCATTTCGAAACGTCTGCTGGTATTCCTGGCCAGAACAAAAAAAATCGATGGAAAGATTGAGGAACGTTACCTTCGAACGAATTCTACCCGGGCACGGATATCCTTTGCAAAAGAATCCGAAGGAAATGCAAATGCTTTTGTCGAATTGTATCGAATGGATGGGAAAAAGATAGAATCAATTTGATTCCTTTTCCAAAACGGAATCGATTTCGGCTTCCTTTTTTATTACGAGTTCTTGAATCGAGAGGATAAGCCATCTCGTTTCCTTACGAAACTCCGATTCTCTTTGAAGAATCGCAGAAGGGAGGGACCATCTACTATTGTATTCTTTGATTGCGATCTTTAGGTTTGTCGCCTTCCTAAGAGATTCTTCATGGAAAGAACGTTCCGCATTCGAAAGCAAATCTTTTACACTGGGGAAAACAAGATTCTCCTCCATGTTTCTATGAAGATTCAATCTGGCTGACAAACCGGCGAGTTCGTGGGAGAGGATTTCGATACATTCTGAAATTTCAGACTCCAATCGGCTTTCGATTTCATTCAACCGATTGAGTATTTCAATGTGCTGATTTTTATAGAATTCGATGTCCAATCTTTGCACCATCCTTGTTTCAAAGAAAGATTCGAATCAAAGCCTAACGTTCATCGAAGATGTTCGAGAACGACTCCGAGTCGAAGTCTTGGTAAGAATTTTTCAATTTGAACGTGAAAGAATCAACCTCAGATCTCAAAGGTGAGAAAGCGGGATTTTCAACGGATTGAAGATAGAATCTTAAAAAGCTTTCTTAGGAAAGATATTTTTTATTTATAAGAAAATAATTTCACTCGAAGATTTTAAAATGAAATCGATTTTCCATTTGATTCTGGAAATTGCCTCTTTTTAGAATTGTAAACTTATAACAGCGAATATTTTGATTTATAGTACGTATTTCATTATAGTATTTTAACGATAAAATGCTAAGCATGGACATACAAATGGAGAATCTATCTCCGTCTTTACAAAAGTCTTTGTTGTATTTTTCCGATCAATCAATCGAAGCCATTGTAGTTTTGGATCGACAATGGAAAGTGATCTACTCCAATTCTAAGTTTCAAAAATTTCTGACCTCTCCTCATTTTAGAATTTTCTTCGAAAAATTAATTCCAGTTCTTAGGAGCAAAAAAACTTGGGAAAAGGATTTCGGAATGACTTCTATTTTACAGGAGAACGACATCGATGATCCGTTCTTCTTGAACGAAGCGAATTTAGAACTCCAGTGGACGATTCATGACTTGGATCATTCTTACATGATTCGTTTTCGTCCGGCAAACTCGGGTGCACCGAAAAAGGAATTCGAAAGGAGTTACTTTGACAAAATCACGAATCTTCCTAACAAAAAATTCTTCCTAAAACATTTCCAAGAACTCGTTTCTCAGAACTTTTCGGATGTCGACGAACACTTCCTATTCTTCTTATCTTTTTCAAACCCGGACTCGGTTGTTTCCAAAGAGGAAAATTCTTACTTTGAGACCATTTCGAGGAAAGTCGCGGAAAGACTCAAAAAGTATCTCCACCCGAATGATTTGATTTTTAAGTTCGAAGGAGATTGTTTTCTGATTTCCTCGGTGCAAATCGATTCCGAGTCGAAATCCGAGTGGTTCTGTGATTGTTTGATTCTTCTTTTCAATTTTCCCTTTTCGTATGAAGAAAGGGAATTCCATCTCAACGTAAATATTGGTTACTCACGTTTTGAAACGTCCGCGGGCGCTGATTTGAACGCGATTCGTATCCTAAAAGAATCCTTACATCGTTCTTTTTTGATCGGCCCGAATTCTCACTATTATTTTGATCAGAACGCGATTTCGGCAACATCCGAAAAAGCGAAAATCGAAATCGACCTTCGAAAGGTCTTAAACCGAAAGGAATTGGAAATTCATTTTCAACCGATCGTAGATATGCGGGAAAATAGAATTTTTTCGATGGAGACTCTCGTTCGTTGGAATCATCCAAAAAAAGGAAAACTCCTTCCCGGAAGTTTTATCGCAATCGCTGAGAATTCGAGTTTTATAAAGACGATCGGAGAATGGATGATTTGGGAAACCTTTCGCTACTATGAAAATTCGATTTTAGAATCCAAAAATATTTCTCTGTCGCTTAACATTTCACCGAAACAGTTAGGTGATAAGAATATAGTTCTTCTTCTGAAAGAGGCGAGCGCATTTTATAAGATTCAGCCGGAGCGTATCATTCTTGAAATTATAGAAAATTCATTCGATTCTTCCGACGCTCAAATCGGGAAAGTGGTGAATTCGTTGAGGGATTTCGGTTTTAAATTCGCGCTCGATGATTTCGGTAAGGGATATTCTTCTTTGGGAAGATTGATTCATCTTCCGATAGATTACATCAAACTCGATAAGATTTTTCTTTTTAATTTTTTTCAAACCTCCACAAGGACGATCATTACTTCTTTGGTAAATCTGATTCAAGCGATGGGAAAGGCGATCATCGTGGAAGGTGTAGAAAACGAAATGCAACACAATCTTTTGCAGGAACTCAATTGCGATTTCGGTCAGGGTTATTTTTATTCTTATCCGTTGGAGATCCTACAAGCGGAAGAACTGGTTCTGAACGAAAAGATCTTTTCCGTTTGAATTGTTAAAGTATTCGATGAGAAGGGGTCTTCTGTTTTGAAACGGGATTTTGCGGGAACTCCACACATTTACGCTCCAAGCGGAGGAATCTTCCTTAGACGAAGACGTCGATCCCGCTGAAACTCTTAGCTACACTTCCTCTGGAATTTTTTTGTCCGACAAAGGAAACTGGATCGACCGGGTCCATCGATAGCAAGGGGTCTTCTGTTTTGAAACGGAATTTTGCGGGAACTCCACACATTTCCGCTTCAAGCGGAGGAATCTTCCTTAAACGAAGACGTCGATCCCACTCAAACTGTTGGCTTCACTTCCTCTGGAATTTTTTTGTCCGACAAAGGAAACCGGATCGACCGGGTCCTTCGATGGCAGGGGTTCTTCTGTTTTGATACGGAATTTTGCGGGAACTCCACGCATTTCCGCTCCAAGCGGAGGAATCATTCTCAACTCGTAGACGTTTCCACAAGAAAGCCTCCGAGATTTCCAAAAAAAATTTCAGTAGTGAATCACTGATTTTAGTTTTTCAGGACTTCCCGAAAAACTCCCCTTTTTTGCAAAATCCTGAGAAGAATTTACTAAATCCAAATATCCGTCTCGAAAGGAAGAGAGGTCCTTCTCTGCGTTCGGGGCTTTTTTTCCGGAAACGTCGGAGAGGGAAGCCAAGGAAAAAATCTCGAAAGCTAAGTCAGAAATATAAATTCGATTGAGATCTAACTCTTCCGGACTGGATTTTTCGAGAATCCCTTTCAAAAGATCCGCCTTTTTGCGAATGGTTTCGGATGCTTCAGTCGTCGTATCGGTCAACTCTTCCACATATTTAAAGAAAGCGTTTGCGACTTTCTCCCTCTTAAAACCCCTCAATACATGTTCGCTTAACAATAAATGGGTTCCTTCCCAAGTTTCATTTATGATGGAATCATTATGGAGTCTCGGAAGCGCAGAAAAATCTCCCACAATTCCATTTCCTCCCAGGACTAAAATAGAATTGTAAGTGATCTCGGTCGATATAGAAGAACATTTATATTTCAAAAGAGGGGCCAAAACTTCTCCCGCCAATTTCAAATTTTCTGGAGTATGATAGTGTCTGAAAACAGAAGTCAACATTGCAGTGTGTTTTAATCTCTGGTCGCTGAGTTGTTTTAGAAGCGAAGGGAATTCCAAAATTTTACTTCCGTAAGCGGATCTAAACTTCGCATATTCGTACGCTTCCATCCAAGCCCTTCTTGAGATTCCGGAAGCGGCAAGCGACACATGAAGTCTAGAAATTCCGATCACATATTTAATTAGATTGGCGATTCCGTGTGCGGGTCTTCCAAGAGCCTCCGCCTCGACTCCGTCATAAATAATTTCAACGGTGAGTTTTCCTCTCGATCCGATAATATCTTTTTTACGAAGAATATGATGTCCGTTTAACGTTCCGTCGTCTTTGATTCTTGGAACGAGAAAAAGGCCGATCGTGTTCGTATCTTCCACTCTCGCGGTGGTGACCCAAAGATCTCCCGGATTGGAGCAGAACCATTTTTCTCCAGTGAGAATCCACTTCCCATTCTCCTGTTTTCTTGCGATCGTTCGATTTGCACTCACGTTCGAACCACCGACCCGTTCCGTCACATACTGACCGGCCATAAAGTGGGAATCGCTTCCTTCACCTGCGACCAAAGGCAAATACTTAGCTTTTTGTTCGGGAGTCCCCAACGCTTCTAAAACTTTAATCATACCTTCTGTCATCGCAAGTGGACAAGTAACTCCACCTTCTCCGTTTTGATTCGCGAGATAGGCAAGCGCATAACGATGAAGATCGGTGAAAGAATGTTTCCAAGAAGAATGATAGTTTAAGTTTACGATTCCATAATCATAGGAAATTTTTCTAGATTGCTTTTGTTCGTTTGAATAAACGATCTGATCGATACGATTTCCTGTTCGATCGTATTTTACGACTTCTCCGTATTTGCCTTCCTTATGAGAGGCTTCCGTAAGTTCGTCTAAGATTCCTCCCACAAGAGCCCCGTAACCCAAAAGGTGATCCTGCATAGCCTTCTTATGAGTGGAGTCATAACCCTGGGAATACTTTTCCACAAGAGTCTGCAATACTCGATCTTCTTCGTAAAAATTCTTTCCTCGATTTCCTTTATAATCGGAAATATCAAAGGGGGCAAGTCCTGGATTTACGGTTGGATTATTCAAAGTATTCTCTCCTCGTTCACTGAATTCTTCTAAACGAAATATCTTATCTTTTATTCTTTTTAAAAAATCGATTTTAGGAAAGTATAACTTCGCCCGGGTTTGTGCGCGAGCGAAAAAAGGGAAGAGTCGGAAACGAACTAACGTGTTTTAAATTTAGTATGTAAAGAGTCGAAATGAAATCCGAAAAAACAATCGGACTCAGATCGTAATCTCATCCAAAATTTGTTCGGAAAGTTGTATATTAAGAATTTGGTCTCTCAGTTTGGATAAGAGTTCTTGCTCTTCCAGCTTAGCTCCACTCGAAGTCTGGAGATAAAAAGAATCATACGCATAATCGGCGCTTGTCGATACTCTCAAGTATCTCACTTTCAAATTTAGATGAAGGATGATTTGAAGAATTCTATAAACCAAACCGACAACGTCCGGCATTCTAACTTCCATAATTGTCACGTCTGGAAGATCGGAATTGTAGAACATGACCGATCGATTTACGATACTTTCCGGAGTCGGCTTTCTGGGATTCCAATCCGCTCTCTGAAACGCGATACTTTCCCTTTTCAAATTTCCGGAAGCAATCGCTTTTAGCTTTGCTTGAATACGATCCATTCTATCGGAAGGAAGATTTCCACCACCCGCGGAATCAGTAACTTGGACAGAAGTGATCCAATATTCTCCGAGAGTATAACTTTTCATTCCTAAAAGACTAAGGCCTTCGGACGAAACGGCACAGGAAAGATCCAAAAGAATTTCAGGTTGATTGACCGTAACGACGTCGATCGTAACGAAAGCGGGATCCTGTTCCCAATCAAAGATCAATCCTTGAACGGGATCCTGTGCAAGAGTCCCAATCGCTTTAAAATTCTTTAATATTTTACGATTGGAAACCGTATTTAGGTAGGAAGAAGGAGTCACCTCGTTTGCGAACTGGACGATCTTATCGGAAATTTTCTCTTCCAAACTTTCCTTCCCGATAAGATATTTTTTTAGATCCTGCAGATTTACGTCTCGATCCGGACCGACCTCTCCGAAATTTCCATTGGAGTCGCTGATCAGATATGGAATTGTATTTTGATACAAGGTGTTTAGGATGGAACTTTTCCAATTCGTTAGAACGCCCGAACCGACGGATTTTGTGTCGATAACGGTGAGAATATAAAGCTTTCTTAATCTTTCTCTGCTTCCCACCGTCCTAGCAAAATCGAAAACCAAATTCGGGTCTCCGATATCTCTTTTGGAACTCAGCTCGGACATAAGAGTGTGTTTTTCCACGAGAAAACGACAGAGATCTCGATCCTCTTCGCTTAAGCCCAGTCGATCTCCTACGGAAGAAACAAGTTCTGCACCATACTGGGAATGATCTCCTTCCTTTACCTTACCCGCGTCGTGTAACAAAATTGCTAATGCGAGAAGCTCGATCTTAGAACATTCTTTGTAGGCCTTTTGAACCTCGACATCCTGAAATTCTCCTTTATCAAGAAGATCCAACTCGTGTAAGATCAGAAGTGTGTGTTCGTCGACCGTGAACTCATGATGATAGCTGAAGAGCGGAAAGTTTGTACAGGCTCCGAACTCCGGAAGAATCGCTCCTAACACTCCCGACTCATGCATAAGTTTCAGAACTCTTCCCCGTTGTGAAGGAGTTCTAAGAATTTTTAGGAATTCATCGTTCACTTCGGGAGAATATTTGAAGTCATCGTCCAAAAAGTTGGAAGCAAAACGAAACTCATTCAGAAGTGTTCCGGAAACTTGAAGATCCTTTTCTTGGATCATTCGAAAAGAAATCATCACATCTCGGTAGATCGTGTGCGGATTCGTAAAAAGAGTTCCCATGACTGGCGGAAAAACGGTTCTTCCGATTTTAAAAAAGTGAAGGTCTTCATAAGGAAAACTTTCTCCTTCCGAACTTTTTCTCTTCTCTATGATCGAGTCTAAATAAGTGCGAATGATGAAGTAAATATTCTTCTGATGTCCGTACAATACGTACATGAACTTTTCCACGGAGGAAAGCTCGGTCTTTTTACCGAAGCCCAAGTATTCGGCGACTTCCTGTTGGAGATTGAGGTCGAGTCGGTCGGTCTTTCTTGCCGTGATCACGTGCATAGAAATGCGAGTTCTTAAGAGAAAGTCGTATGCTTCCTGCAAAAGCTGAATCTCCCCTCTTTGAAATACCGGAAGAATCGAAAGACCTCCCAAGGAAGGAAGATTACGAACCGATTTTTCCATCCAGAACATATATTGAATGTCTCGGAGACCGCAGAGATCCGTCTTAAGATTCGGTTCGCTTAACAAAATCGGTCGTTCTTCCTTGAGAAATCGTGAGGAAAGAATTTCTTCTTTCGCTTGGTTATAATTTTTGGTTCTTTTTTCCGGAAGTTTTTCCAAAAAATCCGTTTTGAATTTCTCAAAGAGAGTCCTTGAACCTGCGAGAAAACGCGCATCCAGAAACGCGTGATACGAAGACATGTCGTCGAGGTATTGAAAACATTCTTTAATCGTTCGGCAGGAATGTCCGACTTCTTTTCCGGAATCGTAGAGATAGGTATTGATTTTAGAGATCAGAGCGGAAAGACGTTCCTCTTTGATTCCATTGTGAAGATACAAGAGATCAATATCGGAGTGCGGGGCCATCTCCATTCTTCCGTAACCACCCATCGCGACTAAACAGATCTCATCTCCGGATTTGAATTCTACACCCGAGGTTTCGAACTTGGAAAGGATAAAAGAATCTACGATATGAGTGAGTTGTCGAGAAACAAGCCGACCTCCGACGTTCTTACTTTTTTCCAGAAGTCTTTGAAAACTATAAGAGATATCTAATTGTAAGGGCATCTAAATTCCTAAAAATAAATTCAATCTGGGAGATTCAATCCATCGGTTCCGAATTCCACGGAGATTTTTTTTTGATTTCGTAAATCATTTTTTTGAGCTCGTTTATTTGGTCCGACAAAGGATCGGATTGAAAAAAAGCTTGGCACCGAACGAAAGTCATCGCTGAAGAAAAACCCATTCTCAGAACTACAAACGATTCCTGGAAAAGAAGCCTGTCGGAAATACGACAAACCTTCCGTAAAATTCGCGCGCCCCACCCTGATCTTGGGTGGTGGGGTGCGGTGGTGGGAAAATTCGGGAGACTTTTCTCTATCAGAAAACCATAATTTTGCAAGTAAAAAGTCTCCTTCCTTGATTGTAGGAATTCCCACAGACCTTCTTTAAGTTCTAGGATTCCTCAAAGCACGCCCAAAAAAATGCAGGTGTAACAGCTCTTATAAGAGATTCTTTGTGTTTTCAATCCGGGCAAAGTTCCGAACAAAAAAACGAAACCATTCGCTTCAACGTTTGCATCTGGGTACCATTGAATTCTATCTCAATTCACTTTGAAGGCTTCCTGGTTTCTTATTTTAACTTTTCTCCGGGTTTCGCATCTTTGTGAGGAACGAACAAACTCAAGGATTCTCCTTCACCGGAAGCAAGGAGCATCGCTTCCGAAATTCCGAACTTCATCTTTCTCGGTTTGAGATTCGCCACAACCACAACTTTTAGACCTTTCAGAACTTCCGGTTGATAAGCGACTTTAATTCCCGCGAAGACGTTTTTGATTCCGAGTTCTCCGAGATCCACTTTCACGTTTACGAGTTTGTCCGCACCTTCCACCGGACTCGCTTCTACGATTTGACCGACTCTCAACTCGACTTTTGCGAGGTCGTCGATCGAAATTTCTAACCTCTCCTCGGGTGCGCCATTTGCCACTTTCGCTTCTTCTTCTTTTTTGGAATGTTCCGTAACGGATTGTTTGTTTTCTTCTAACATTGCGTTGATCGCCTTTTCATCCACACGTTTTGTGATCATCTCGTACGGATTTACTTTCGTATTTTCTAATGCCTTAAATTCTTCCGGTTCTAATTCTTTAAACTTCGGGGCTTCCTTCAAACCTAACAAAGAGTAGATTTTTTCGGAAACCTTCGGAACGACCGGATACAAATAAACGGCGAGAATTCGACTCGCGTTTAAAACGGTGGTTACGACTTCTCGGGTCTTTTCCGGATTCTCCTTGATCAGTTTCCAAGGAGCGTTGTCGTTCACGTAACGGTTTACCGTATCTCCCAGACGAGTAATTTCTCTCATCACTCTCGCGTAGTTCTTCTGTTCGTATGCGTTTTTTATAATCTCTTGAACGGATTGTTCTCCGGTTCCGGCTTTGATCGGTTGATTGAGTAATTCGTTTAACAATTCTTTCCCTTCTTTCGGAAGGGTTCCTAACGTTCGATCCAACTGATCCAAGATGCTCGTGGAAATTCTGGACACAAGATTGACCAAATTTCCGACAAGATCGGAATTCACTCGGGCGGCGTAGTCGTCAAAGGAAAGATCCAGGTCGTCCATCCCGGGACTTAATTTCCCCGCGAGATAAAATCTTAGGTGTTCCGGATCCAGATACTTTGTATAAGTACTCGCGTTGATAAACGTTCCGCGGGACTTGGACATCTTTTCTCCGTTGACGGTGATAAAACCGTGAACGTGAACATTCTTCGGAGTTTGGTATCCGCTCCCGTGTAACATCGCCGGCCAAAACAAAGCATGAAAGTATAATATATCTTTTCCGATAAAGTGAACGATCTCAGCGTTCTCATCCTTCCAAAAAGAATCGAATTTCTTCCAATCACCTTGAAAGAATTTTAAAGAAGAAGCCATGTAGCCGATTGGAGCGTCGAGCCAAACGTAAAAGTATTTATTCTTCTCTTCCGGAATTTCAAAACCAAAGTATGGTCCGTCTCGAGATATGTCCCACTGTTGCAGACCGGCATCGAACCATTCTCTCAATTTTTTTTGCACGCCTTCGGTTACGTGATTTCCCGCTTCGATCCATTCTTTTAAGAATTTTTGGAAGTCTTCCAACTTAAAAAAGATATGATCCGAATTCTTAAGAACCGGAGCGGTTCCACAAAGAGCGCAGTGGGAATCGATCAAATCTTTTGGATTATAAGTCTTACCGCAGACTTCGCAGTTGTCCCCATATTGATCCTTGGATTTACAATTCGGACAAGTCCCTTTGATAAAACGATCGGGAAGAAACATCTGATCGTGTTCGCAATAGGATTGTTCGATTCCTCTTCGAGCGATATGACCGTTCTTTTTGAGTTGTAAATAAATTTTTTCCGAAATAATTTTATTCTCTTCTGAGTTCGTGGAATAATAATTATCATATTCGATTCCGAAGGCTGTCAGATCTCGGAAATGTTCCTTTTGAACTCTTTCGATCAGTTGCTCGGGAGTAATTCCTTCTTTACGAGCCGCGAGCATTACCGGAGTGCCGTGTGTATCGTCAGCGCAGAAAAAATAACATTCGTTCCCTTTCGCTTTTTGAAAACGAACCCAGATATCCGTCTGAATACCTTCCAACACGTGCCCTAAGTGAATCGGACCGTTTGCATAAGGAAGCGCCGATGTTACCAATATCTTTCTTTGGTTTTCTTTAAGAGAAGAGTTCACAAAAGTCAGGTTCTTAAAATTTAGGTCAAAATCAACGTCTTTCTTTTCAGTTTTTCATTGCAAATCCAATGGTTAGGATAGAATTTTCTGAAAACCTGGAGGAACTCCCGATGCCAATGGAGAATCTTTCATCCCTTGCAAGCAAAGTCCTGCCGGGGCATGAATTCTATGAAAAGTTCAGAGAAGAATTAGACCCCGAACAAGAAATCTTTCAACTGAAGATGAATTATGCCAAGGTCCTCGTCAGTGTTTGGTCTTATTCCTGCATGGCGGACGGAATCTTTCATCAGAAAGAAGGAAGTCTCGTTGGTCAGATGGTAAAAGCACTTTTTGAAGAAGGTTGTATCTTCTTCGATCATCAAGGCGAAAAAACTTCCATCATCAGCGAACTATCCGATGTGTTTGAAAATCCTCTTCCCGTAAAAACGATCCGAAACTTTTCGGAAGGAAATCCGATCATGGCCGCGGGTTTTTACGAAGACGCTTGTGTCATCGTTTCGATGGACGGCGCGCTTACAAAAAAAGAAAGAGAATTTTTAGACGATTTAGCAAAAGAACTCGAGATATCTTCGATGGATAAGAAGAATATCGAGAGCAGAACACACGGTAAGAAGAAGTAAGCCCCGCCTTTTGAAGCAGATTCGTTTCTTACAGATCAGATCCTTGTTTCCCGGAAAACCTTTACGATGAACTGGGTCTGGGAAACGTTGTTCTATCTTTTGATCCTTTATGCCGGACTTCAGTTCTTGATGTCCGGTCCGATCATCCAATTGTTAGTAAACTTTTTTTCATTTCGACATTTCAAATTCAAATGGACCTCGTCCGGAATTCTTCTTCCGCTCTTTTACGTGATATCCAAAAACTGCACGATAGAATTTCCCGGAATTCTTAAAACCGATCAGGTTTACACGAGAATCGCTTCGCTGAACTTTCAGATCGATTTTTTCTCACTCTTCAAAGGTAAGCTGAGAATTCCTTCTTCTTACTTTGGAAACTTCCACATGGATTATACCAACATCATCAGTCCTCACAAAAAAATAGGACTCATGCCCAAACGTGGAAGAATCATATTCCAAAATATGAAAATAGAAAACGGATCGATTTCGATCGTAGATAAAACTCTGACTCCAACCTATTCGATTCAACTTAGGGATATCGCGATCGAAGGCGGATACATGGATTCGGGTTCTCCGCTGGAACTACTCTTTAGAACCAAGAGCGGCTCCTGTAGACTTGGAAAAAGAGGAAACCTTAGAATCGGCGTATTGGCCGGAGAGACAAGGGGATTTCTATCGTTAAGCGACATCACATGGTCCGAACTCGCTGGTCTTCAAGTGATTCCCCTTCCCTTTCTCAAGAACAGAGTGCAAATCTACGTGGAATTCAAACATATCAACGAAGATCAAACGACCGTCGAAGGAACACTCATTCATTTTGCGCCGAACTCGAACGACAAGCCGGAACAAAGTTATCCGTTTCAATTTGTGATCGATTGGAAAAATTACAATCTTCCCTTCGATCTTGCGCTCCGAGAACTGATCTTAGAATTATTCTTAAAAATCAAACTCAAAGGTGTGATGACAAGAACGATTCAGAGCGTCGCAAAAGGACTTTACGCGATCATCGGAAGGAACCGAAAACGTTAGACGAAATCGAAACATGATCCGAGTAGAACGGGAAGGATCCTGATTGTCCTAAAATCTAAGAATTTCGTATCGAAAAAACGTGGTCCCGACAAACGGAATCATACCGAAAATAACTTGGAATCGGACTTCAAGTCCGTCCGACTAAAAATCCAGATAAATCCGTCATCTCCGAAGTAGGTTTTTGAACCCCACCCCGAATTTTAGAATCTATTCTATTCATTCGATTTTTCTCAAAAAAAAGAATTTGGATCCAAGCGGCCTCATCTCAAAAACAAACTTTCAGCGTCCTATGGAGAATCTGTTCCAAAACACAAGATTGCGGAAACTCACACAAAATCCGTCCGGATCAGGGGAAAGGAGCGGATCTCACAAAAGTCCTATGAGACAAAATTTGTGGGAACTCACCCAATGAATTAGAATGTACGAAACGAAATTTTTCTCTTTTCGAGTTTTGAGACAAGCCAACATTCTGATTTAAAAAGAATCAAAAATAAAATCCGCTACCGAGCCGGGATGGATTCAATTTTTTTTAACCAAAAAATATCTTTGCTAAAAGAAAACCAAATTCTTACAAATCGGAATCGAACCTACTTAACGAAAAGATTAGCCTTTTTCAGAATTCATCGCTCGATGCAGAGGTAACGTTTAAATCCGGTTGTGCAAGGAATTTGAGTGGATCCGTCTCCCGCTAAACCAAAGCCAGTCGCATTGTTCGTCCAATCATCGCAATTCACATTGATCGTCCAATTCGTATTAAAGCCGGACCAAAAGTCACTGGCCGGATTCCCGGTGCTATTATAAAGGGTGTTATAGGGAATCAGACCGTTGTTATCCGACATGGCGATGAATGCGTTATTGTCAGCGCGGTAATATTTCGTATTTTTCGCGATCGGCCAGTCGGCGTTTCCAGGAACTCGGGTCGCAACACCAGCAAGAATCTTAGAATAAAAACCGACTTCCCAACTGCAAGCCGCGTCACCTCCGAAAATACTCACGTGACTCCCGCCATACTGCATGTTTCCAGCGGACGCCCTCGAAATCGATCCGATCTTCTTGTCATTATTGAGAATCTTTAAGTTAAAAGAAACGGCGAGATTGGAAGGAGTAACGGCCACGTTCAAAGTATAGATTTGATCAAAATAATCCGAAGCTCCGGTCGGAGTTAAATCACTCGCCGTTACGGTAACGGAATCCGGATTTGCAAAATTCATATCGTAACTTTCAGGACCTGGATTAAAATGATCGATGGTCGCCGTCGTTGATAGGCCGACATGGGCCACAGGATCATTGGGACCTGTGGGGCCGCTCAGAGAAATATCGAAGTCCAAAGCCGTTCCGTCTTCATTGATTTCGATCGTTTCTCCCGGAATTTTACCGTTGATCACGACTGTCGAACAGTACACGACAAGATTGGAAACATCGGAAGAAGCCGTTCCGGATGGATTCTCCGTCGTTCCCAAAAAAATCTTACAAGAATGATCCGGAGCCGGGGATTTCACACTCAACTGATATGCCTGATTTTGCGGAATCCGATTCGCAAATTGAAATCCGCTATTGCCGGAAAGAGAAAGAATTTCATCGTTTAATCGAATCTGAACCGTTCCGGAAACTAAACCTTGCAAAACTCCGCTGAACTGAAACCCCGATGTAGTGGAGGAAGCCGAAGCAGAAGAACTTTCTGCAACTTCTTGCACGATTGTCATCAATGCTCCACTCGGACCATCGAGGGAAAAGCGTTCCGCTTGCGCGCAGGAAATCCAAACGCTCAAAAGGAAAATAGATAAGATAACTTTATAAAATGAAATTCGCTTCATGGAATCTAATATTTCTATCACTTTGATTTTACTTTATAGACAAATCGATCCGACAATTTTGTGACTTTTTTTCATTCTTGAAATTTCAATCAGAACGGGAAAAAAATTTTACTCGGCTCACTCGATTCCTATATTTTTCAGAGAGAATTTTCATTCGAATTCTTCTCCGAAAAATATAGACTTGAGAATTGTGGAAATCGAAGATTCAACATAACTTCCTTCCTAGTATAATGAAGGGAGAATGTAGATCCTCTTATATGGAATGCGAGTATCTTGAATCAAGATCTCCCATTTCATCTTCGTTGTTTTTATAATTCGTTAGATTCTCTTCTCTGAACGCTTTCGGAGATTTTTTTGTCTCTTTTAAAAACGCTCTGTGAAATGCGGAAGAAGAACTAAATCCCACAGCCATTCCAATCGAAAGAATCGATCGATCCGGTTCTTCCAGAAGCATCACTTTTGCTTCCTTGACCCTGTGGTGATTGATAAATGAATTAAAATTCATTCCCATGTGCTCATTTAAGAACGCGGACAAATGATGAACCGAAAGTCCCATTTCGGAAGCCAATGACGGAAGTCTCAACTCTTCATCCAGATGGATCTTTTCGTTCTGCATCAACTCGTTGAGCTTGCTTTCAACCTTTTCTATATTCAAATCTTCTAAAAGAGATCGTTTTTCTAAATTTGATTCTCTCTGTTCGAAATTCTTATCGGAAGCCAATTCTCTCGAGCCGGAATTCCCTTTTGAGACGTTTTCGTTTGCACGCTGATGAAATTCCGCAACAACCGGGATAAATTCGCTCAATATAATCGGTGAAAGAATTAAAAAGTAATAGTTGATCGTGCTCATCGGTTCGATGATCTTCGCACCTTCGAAATACCGAATCACTTCCGTGAGTTTGATGACAAGTAACACGCTGATCGCAGGAAGAATTTTCACTAAATTTCCCCGATTTTCGGAGGAACGTAGCGGGACCAACACCTGAAAAAGAAGGTAGGCGAAGAATAAGAAGCTTCCTAAGGAAACCATTTCCGATAAATTCGGAATCTTAAATTCGTCCAAAAGATCCCAAATCACCACAATCGCCGCGGTCGCCGCAAAGCTACGAAGTAACAATTTTCTCAGAGAGGAAAAATCTGCTTCGTTCATTTGAGAACCACCATTCTTTGCCGCTACGGTTAAATTCATAAAAAAGAATATCACCGTTACGGAGAAGAACGCATAAAAATATTGAGCGAGCTTTTTTGCCAGAGCAAACTCAGTGATAAAAATAGTAGCCGCGAACGACCAAAACAGAGAGGCCATCAAAAAAAACAGCACCGACGCGCCGAACCTCTTGCTACGATCCCTCTTAAACAGTCCAAATACCGCGATGATAAAATAGAGCATCGCGGCTAAAGAGTAGTATTTAACCTCTTCCACATCCGAATCCTTAAGTAGTTATTTATTTGTATTTTTACCAGATATTTTGGTAACAAGGGCATTCCGAGCTTTTGCTCATTTTTCTTATTTCTTGAGAATTATAAATCGTCACTTCTCAAAAAAAAATTAATTTCACGCTTTCGGCAGGAATTCTCTACGATTTCCAAAGCAAAAGTCGCACAAAAAAATACCCAAAGACGGAGAAAAGGAGGAAACATACTGATTTATAGGAATGATTATTGATTAATAACGCAATAGATTTGTAAGAAAATTTGCGAATCATACCAGTTCCGATCGAATGAACACCAAAGGATTCGGAATGTGAGGAGATGATTTTCGATCGTAAAAAAATCTCTCCTTATAAAAAAGAAAGCTTCATACTATAAAACCATATTTTTACACAGACTTTGTATGAAATGGCAAACTTTTTCAACAGTGTTGCCTTTGTTCTTCGCATCATAGACGACAACGACACGCCTCCTCTCCAACTTATAAGCAAAGAATTCCTTAATTATAGGCGGTGACGTATTATTGGGAAAAAAGAAGTAAATTAACTCCACATCACTCAAATTTTGCGGATGGAAATGTTGTGGAGGATCTTCTCATGATCAAACAAAGAAAGAAACAACATGCGAAAATAAAAATAGAAACTCATTGTTTATACAATCTTATTCTTGGAATGAGTTTGTTTTCGATTTTTCTAAATTGTTTGCCTGGAGAAGGAAAGAAAGGAATGAATTTTTTCTTCCTTCCAAGCTCCAGCCTTTCCTTTCCAATTGGAGATTCTTCGACTGGAACAACCACAGCTCCAGCGCTCACACCCGTCGCTCCTACGGGAACGCTCACCTATTCTTCTGCAACGACCTTCTATGTAAGCGGGAATGGCGGCAATTCTTACTACGATATTTCCTGGTCTTCCGATATGAACGGACAGTATGAACTTCGTCTCGGAGCAACCAATTGTACGGATGGAACAGTAGATAGTAACGCGACCGTCACCGCTTCCACTTCCAATGCAAATCGAATTCAAGCTTCTTCTTTAAGCGCAGGTTCCAACGCGGTCAAACTTTGCCTAAAAAGCCCGGACGGCGCGAGCGTATGGGATATGAAAAGCGCGAGTGCAATCCGCGATGATGCCGCTCCAGCGCCGGGATTTTCACCGGCGGCCGGAACCTACGGATTGGCAATTCCTAATATAACCCTTTCTTGCACCGATACCGGCGCCGCTGGTTGCCTTGCAACGGCTTATACAACGGATGGAACTACTCCTGATATCAATGCGGATGGAACCGTTCCTTCGGGTTCTACACTTTATTCCGCGGCGTTTGCAATTCCAAACAACGCGACCACCGATGTGAAAGCCATTTCGATCGACAAAGCAGGCAACAAAAGCGCCGTCTCCACGAGTCAATACGTCGTTGCTGTGGGAAATCCTACGATTACGATCAATTCCGTTTCGAAAAATTATTTGCGAAGCGCGGACAATAGCGTGATCAAATGGCAATCGGATCTCGCAGGAACGTACGAATTCCGTTTGGGTGGATCCAATTGTTCTTCCGGTACGAACGGTACGGCTCTTGCACCAGCAATCACCGGAAGCGCCGTCGCCGCAACGGAAGTCACGTCCACGATTCCCGGTACTTCTTTAGCAGTCGGAGCCAACACGATTCGAGTTTGTCTTACTACTTCCGGTAGCAACGTAGGATTTAATTCTTCAACTTTAAATATCGATAATACGGCGCCTACAGTTAGTTCTGTTACTCCGGCGAATAATACTTCAAACGTAAGCGTGGATCAAAATACCTTTGATTTTGTTTTTAGTGAAGCGATGAATACGAGCGTCACTCCGCTTCCAGAACACCATGATAGTGGAGTGAGCGGTTTTCCTCAAATCGCTTGGCCTACGATGACTGGTTCTTGGTCGGCGGATGGATTGACATACACTCTTAAACTAAATAGCAAGTTACCCGAATTTCACAATTTCTATCTTCAGTTTAACGATTCCGACTTTAAGGATCGTGCCGGAAATACGGTTACGGGCGGATTCGTCGTCTCCAATCTTATCAAACTCAATTATCGCTCAGGTGTGGAATCAAATCCAACAATCATTTCGAGAACCTTACAAAGCGCATGTTATGACGTTTCCGGTACCACGATTGCGTGTGCATCATCCGGACAGGATTCGGAATTCAATTCTACGAGCCCTTACGGTCTTGGAACTCCAACGACCTTAGCAGGATATCCGAATGACTATGTTACGCAGGATACACTGAATGGAAAATTTTGGAAAACCTGTCCGCCGGCGTTCGTTTGGTCGGGAGGTACTTGTGTGCAAGATGGAGTCGATCCTTACAACGTAAGCCTCGTTGCCCTGGGAATCCCAGGAGTGATCGATCTTACTTGGGGACAATCTCTAACATACTGTCTTCAATTAAATCTAAACAATTCCGGTGCAGGTTTTGCAGGAAAGAAAACTTGGAGACTTCCGACTCTAAGCGAACAAATGGGAATTCTTATCTATGAAGGAACTTCCGGCAATGAAACGGTTCCCGCTTCCAGCTTCCCCGGGTTTATCAGAAACAACTACCAAAGATATTGGAGTTCTACGAACGCTGTTAGTGCTTCCTTGGCGAACGGTATTACAGGACCTGATTTAGCAAACGGAGCGAATGCCTGGGGCGCTTGGCAAATTTCCGTGTTCGGCGGAGGGGCCCATCTCAATAACAAAGGTAAGAATTATTCTTGGGGCAACTACTGGATGAACAAATACGCTACGCTCGCAATGTGTGTTGCGGATTGAACAAAGGAGAACTGAGATGAAACGAATCAGACTAATACTACTTTTAATCATTCTCTTCGGATTAGAAAGCAAAATCACCGCAATCGGTGGCGCTTACTCCGATTTAGGAGACGGAACCATTCAAGATGCGGGAAATAGACTTCTTTGGAGAAAGTGTATTCGAGGTAGAGGAACCGCAGGTATGAATTATACGGATTGCGGAACCTCTTCCGGTCCGGCCGAATCGAGCAACTGGACAAACGCACTGAGTTATTGCAGAAATTTAGGAACCACTTTGGGCGACGGAAGACAGTGGAGATTACCTTCCGTTAAAGAATTGATCTCGATCGTTGACTACAGAGTTACATCGATGCCGATCATCAATGCCTCTCTATTTCCAAATACGACAACGGGAAGATATTGGACTTCAACAAATTCTTTTGCGATGGGAAGTAGCCCGACATTATCCGGAAACGGAAATAACGAAAGCGATCCAAAACAGTACGTAGCTTCCTCCGAAAACATAGACCAACACTATAAAATTCCTGAAGGAACGAGCTATCGATCAATGGTTTACATAGTAGATTTCGCAATTGGAGGAGTCGTCGAATATCCGAAATCGAATACAAACGGATATGTTCGTTGTGTTACCAGTTATTGATCATCGAAAATTTGGAATTCCGCAGAAGTTCAGTTTTGCGGAATTCCTTTGTAAATCCGTAATTCCCTCACTCAATATTAAAACAAGCATTCAGCATAAACTCGATATTCTCTTTGGAGATTAAATCCAACCGTTCGTTCCATTTTGCAACCGGTAGACTTTTATCGTCTTTTTCAAGATAACTCATTTGAGGTATGAGAGTATAGGTATGGTTTGCGTCATGCACACTTGAATTGGAAAAGGAAATAAGATTATGAATGACGGGAACACATGTTGTCTGACTAGGATCACAGTATTCCACTCGTTGTTGAACGTGTCTAACGTGAATCTCCGCATCTTTTCCAATCAGCATTTTCTTCTTCGGAAAAACCTTCTTTAATGCAAGAACCAACTCCAGAGCCTTGGTGATATTTTTTTCCTTTGGAGAAGGCAAATAAATTCTTCCAAAAAGTTCTTCCTGTCTCTTACGCATACAAAGATCGTCTTCCGGATTTAAAAATTCAGGATCCGGAGTTTTCGAACAAATCTCTCGCACCGTATCAACGGAAAAAGACTCCACAACGAGCGTTTTTGCGGTTTGAATCTTTTCGATTTTATTGTGATTATCGGGCTCTTGCGTTTGCGCGGACGAACAAGTAACCAAGAACAAGGCAAGATTGAGGAGAGAGATTCGGACTATCATACTCTTCGAAACAATGGTTCTTTTCCTTTTTTGAATACATTTTGAAAGTGTAGGCCGTTTTTTTGATCAAATCATCCATTTTACGTTCGAAAATCTTTGACTCTCATTCCCATCCAAATCTGGAAATATCCACTAACACGATTTAGCGGACCTTGGAAATTGGGAGCAGTCCTTTTGAAAATTCGAGAAGCTACGTTTATCCATCCACAAACGCGAATCTATTGTTCTTCTAAAAGATGGAAAGTTAGACGAAATCAAATACTCCATATTTTATTTTTGAACTATTTTCTGCGGTCAGTCAATCCTAAGGAAAGCATTCGAAATTTATCAAACGTTCAAGATCTTATAACGTAGGAATTCGGCACAGCCAATATAAGACAAAAATAATTTACGAGGGTGTTTAAGAATTAAACATAGCAGGAAAATATGATGAATTTTATTGGAAATCTTTTGAAGAGAATTATTCTTACGATTATCTTAGTGATAGTAGGTGGCCTTAGCTTTCTATATATCAAATATCCGGACATCGGAAAAAAAGAGGAAATCAAGATAGCCCACACTCCCGAACAAGTCCGAAGGGGAGAATATTTAGTAAATAACGTTGCCGCATGTATGGGATGTCATACGGGAGAAAGAGATCCTCAAAAGTTATTCTACCCATTTGATAAAAACGTAGGTGCAGGAAATTTAAAGTTTGGTGAAGAGATGGGCTTACCTGGAAAATTCTACTCGAGAAACATCACTCCCGCATTGACCGGTTTGAAGAATTGGTCCGATACCGATATTTTTTATGCAATCACATCCGGTGTTTCAAAGGACGGTTCGCCGCTCTTTCCTCTTATGCCTTATGAAAATTACGCGCAGTTGGATAAGGAAGATATCTATGCGATCATTGCGTATATTAGAACGATTCCTGCCGTAGAAAATCATGTGGAAAAGTCGAAAGCAAACTTTCCTATGAATCTAATTATGAGAACCATACCGAAACCGCCTGAATTCTCACAAAGACCTGATCCGAAAGATACGATCGCCTACGGAAAGTATATGTTTACACTCGCGGCTTGCAACGATTGTCATACTCAGAAGATAAAAGGTAAACCAGTCGAAGGAATGGAACTAGCCGGAGGTTTTGAATTTGCTTTACCCACCGGTGGAAAATCAATAAGCGCAAATATCTCGCCTGACATTCATACCGGAATCGGAACATGGACAAGAGAAAACTTTATCGCACGATTCAAAGCAAGTGTTGCACGAGCTAACGCCAAGCCCGAAATCAAACCGGGCGAGTTCAATAGTTTAATGCCTTGGTTGGAATATGCAGGAATGAATGACCAAGACTTAGGAGCCATCTACACATTTCTCATGAGTTCAAAGCCGGTTTCCAACAAAGTTCAGACTTTTGAAAAATAATCAATTTATAGTACGCGTAGAAAAGGATCTGCGCGTGCATACCAATTCGGCAAAGACGATATTTTTGAAATAGGTTATTTTCGTTTAATAAATTTGACTAAAAACTTTAATACGTCATAAAATTTTTATTCTGAAAGTTCAAAAACGCAATTTGCAAACTTTTTTGGCGTGAAAGTAATTCTTTTACAACAAACTTCTTCAAAATATATCATTAAGCCATCATTATTAGCTCTATATATCTGACAATTATCGTTTTATAATAAACGATGCTAATATCTGAAAATATCCGTATACTGATATCAGTTATGAAACGATCACTGAGACTTCAGATAATTTCTATCTATTCCTTATTGACAGTGATCAATCTCACCTTTGTCGCCGTCATGATCTTTGAGAATCAAACGGATTTATTGATTGATAATTTCACACTGGAATCGGACCAAATCGCAAGAAAAATTCTGAAGAAAATCGAAGGTTTGGAAACCCAAAACTACGAGGACAAGGAACAATTAGCGGATATAGAGAATAAACTGCTAAGCATTGGGATTGAAAATTTTTCGATCGTTTCCGTTGAGGATCGATCCGTTGAAAAGTTCAAAATCAATCTTGAACACGGAACGCCTACTTCCATAGATTATCTCAAAAGTAAACTGGCCACGATTATCAACGCAAAAGAAGCGATCAATAGTTCTTACGATATCGAGCTCGATTCGGAAAACTTTATCGTAAGTCTCATTTTCTATCTTACCGAGAAAACGTTCTTAGTCTCTCAAGTTCGAGTGAAAGAAATCTTGGATCGCCTTAATTCCTTATACATTCAGCTTGGGCTACTACTTCTCTGGGGTGTGATCTTTCACATTCTTTTCGGTATTTTCCTTTATCGCAAAATCTTCGTCCGTCTATTTATTCTCAAAGAAGTCAGTGAAACCATGGCGACGGGGGATTTGAGCGCACGCGCACTCTGGAACTTTTCCTCAAAAGACGAGCTGGATCTCTTAGGAACCACATTTAACGGAATGGTGGAAAGAATTTCTTCCCAAGTCGAAAGTTTAGAATATAAGAACAATCAAATTCAAACCGAATTGGAAATCGGTAAGAACGTTCAAGAGTGTTTATTACCCGGTAAAAGAAGAAAATTTAATCTGATTACCTTGGATATCTTTTACAAACCGATGCGCGAAGTCAGCGGAGATATCTACGACGTCATCGAAATCAACGAAGATAGAACGGTATTCTTTCTTGCGGACGCGACGGGACACGGTGTTTCTGCGGCGCTTATCACCTCCATCATCCACTATAATATAGAAAATATCATGAAGGAAACGGTTAATCCTTCGTTTATATTTACTCGTTTGAGTGAAAGGCTCTTCGACACTCTGCAAGGCTCATTCTTTGCGACCGGTATTTTTGTTCTCTTCGATAAGGAAGGCTACGCATACTTCTGTAGCGCCGGTCATAACCCAATCTACTATTTCAGAAAAAATAAGGATAAAATCGTCACACTCGATTCCACGGGGCATATCCTCGGAATCGGTATCCCGGAAGAATACCAAGTTCTAAAAATAAAAACGGAACCCGGTGATAAAATTTTAGTTTATACGGACGGAATTCTCGATGCGACTTCTCCAACGGGAGAACAATTCGGGGACGATCGTCTTCTTCAACTTTTTCAGTCGAACGTACATCTGGATGCAAAAGAAATCACGTCGGTTATCAAAAAGGAAGTCGATATTTTCGCGGATCATTTTCCCGACGATGTTACGTTTGGAATTATCGAAATTCAATAACTATGAAGAAGAGCATCGCCATTTCCATTATAGGATTCCTATTGATTCTTCCTCTCGGATTCATCGTTTTGGAGACGAAGCTTTTCGAGCTGAGAATCATATTAGAAAGACGTAAAATTCTTAATTTTTCATTTTCCAGCGAAATTCTACGCTCTAAATTCGAAGGAATCATTTCCAATAAGGAAAACATCAAAGCCGAGATGAAATTGAATCATCTTCAAAGTTCGATGATCGATAGTTCCAGAGATTCACTCTCCTTGGAGCCCTCTTTTATACACGAAACCGGAGCCGTATTGATCAATTCCGTTCGTTCTCTTTCCTTAAAGGCGGGTATCAATCTTCATCTTAATTCTTCTAAAATTCGTCTCTTAGAGCACGCGTTCGCGCTGGAAAGAAATCAATTTTATAAGGAAGCTTATAGAACTTACGAAGAATCCTTTGATCAATTCGGTAAGGAATCTGAAGAAGGAGGTTTTATACAACTTCACCAAGGATTCTGCCTCGCGGTCCAAGGCGAATTCGATACGGCCCTTAAACCTCTCTATGAAGTGAAGGCAAATCATCCGGGCACTCTACTTTCCAGCGACGCAGAAATTCTTATTTCTCTGATTTTAAAAGCGAAACAGAGCGAAAAGGAAATCGAGTCGAGCGAGGATGACCCGGAAAAAAGAGCAAGAGCTTATTTCGCTAAAGGAAATTACGCGAAGGCATTGGAAGAAATCGAAAGAGCAAACATCAATTCTCCTGAGATGAATTATATAAAAGGTTATTCCTTGGAGAAAACGGGACACCAGCCGGAGGCGATCAAAGAATACGCAAGCCTTGCATTCTCTGACAAGAACAAAGAGATCGCGATCAAAGCGAATCGTAGACTTTTGATGTTGGGTTATTATTACAACGCGGGTTCCGAAATCGCAAGCCTTTCCGATAAGAACGCGGAAAGACTTGGAGATACTTCCGAAGCGAAGGAAATTAAAACTTCTTCTGAAAAATTAAAACAGCCGAGCAGACTGCTTGATGGCGTTGATGAAAGACGAGATCCTAAACTGGATATTGACATTTCCAAAAAGAACCAGGCCGTCTTGGAAGAAGTTCTTCAGAAATCGACCCAATTCTTAAAAAAAGTGGAAGCTCAGGCTCCGCCTAAGGCGCTTATCAAGATCATCGTTTCGGACGCGGATCCGGTTTATGCAAATAGAATCGTGATCAACGGAGATCAAACGAGATTATTTTCGACTCACTTCCCGATCACGCTTCCGACTTATACGATCGAATCCATTTCGATGGATAAAAACGCCACAAAGGATTCTAAACTGGTAATGACTAAAGATACGAACAAACAATCCTTCTTAAGGGCATCCTTTGAGGACGATACGATAACCGTGATGGATAAAACTTCTAAGAAGATGGTTCCGATCGATTCCGCCATTAAAATCGAGGTGATCCAATGAGCAGAATTCTTCTCACAGTTACGATCCTCATTTTTTCCCTGGAAATTTCGGCCCATAGAATTATCCTGAAAAACGGAGAAGAGATTTCGGGTAACGTTACGGAAAATGATCCAGCTTTGGAAGAGATCACGATTCAAACCGATGACGGTGAAAGAAAGATCAAAAAGAGCGAGATTTCCGAAATGCGTTTCGAAGAAGCCGGAAATTTTCTCTGTTTGGAATTGGACGAAGACCCGAAACGAATTTGCACTCATAAGATTACGAAAATCAATCCGCAGACTCTTTTTTACGTAACGGAAGAAGGAGAATACCTCAGAGTCGCTTTGGATCGTGTAAAATTCGCTCAAATCAAAGAGCCGTCCGCGAGAATTTTACAACAGCTTTCGAAAACGAATTTGAAATTCACGGTTTCCTCGGAAACGGACGACGACATTCTCTCCAAAATCTCGATCCTCAACGACGAATCCATCATGGTTACCCGAGGAGAAGCCGAATCTCCAGTTATTTTAGAAAATAAGAATATTACAAAATTAGTATTCAAACCAGAGGATCTAACGCCTATAAATCCGGAGACCAGTTTGGTTCTCTGGGATTTCCTGATTCCCGGTTATTACCTTCAGAGAAAAAATTACACCAAGTCCGGATATGCGATGATGGGACTCACCGGTTTTTTTATTGTCGGAGCCGCATACGAATACTACGCGGGAATCAACGTCAAAGAAAAACAACCTTTGCTTATTCCGCAGGACAACGGGACTTTTCTTTTATTCGATCAGAGCAATTCGGAATATTCCAGACACAAACAGCTGAATCATCTTTTTTTGATTTCTTTATCAATTAATTATTTATTAAATACAGCACTGATTTCCTTTCCAGCGGTCTTTTCGATTTCCGCAACGGAAAAAACCCTTCCCTACGCAATGACGAAGGAAAGAAACATCGAATTTAAAATGACGTATACTTTTTAGGAGACAAGAAACTTATGCAAAACACAAACTCAGGCGGAGTAGCCTCTAAAGACGAACTTCAGGTTCAGGAAATCACCGATTCTCACGTGGCGGGAGTTCTCAAAAAGAATATGGCGATCCTGAAAACAACCGGAGAGATCAGCCTCTTTTCGGCGAAAAAGTTCAAAGAAGCGATGACCGATAGAATTGAAAATGGAGTGAACATTTTCTTAGTGGATCTTTCCACTACGACTCATATCGATTCTTCCGGTTTGGCGGCTTTTATCAGCACACAAGCGAGACTTTTTAAGGAAGCTCAAGGAAAGATCATCATCTTCAACGTTCCAACGCATCTTCAAAAGATCTTCGAACTTACAAGACTCGACAAATTGATCGGGATCACACTCGACTTAGACGCGGCTATGGACAAGGCGATTGCCTAACCTTTAGGATCGAATTGCGCCAGGAATCGGAAACGCCGATTTCAAAATGAGTTGCAATGAGTGGAATGCTTCCTAAGCTTTCCTGCGATGGCAGGAAAGCTTTTTCTTATCGGTTCAAACGTTCTTTTGACGGGGGTTCCGATCTTGAACGAGTTGCACGAACACTACAGCGCTTCCCTAATTTTAAGCAACGGAAAACCATTTCGATTTAGAACCGGGTCCAGCGATTGGATAGAATCCCGGTCGATCTTCGTTCGTCCCAACGTCGAACAACAGTTAGATGCTCAAAACGAGGACATTTTCATCTTTCACTTTGATCCGGACAATATCCGAATTCACGGCTCTTTTTTCAGCTTTCCCTCCGATTATCTAGAGTTGGATTCTCAACTATATAAAAGAATCTTAAAATTCTTAAAGGCGCCCGTTAACGAACAAGAAGCGATTACCCTTTGGAAAGAATTATTAAACGAACTCAAAAAAGATAGGAACGGATCGGAAGAACGTGATCCGAGAATCGAAACCGTAGTGCAAAAACTTGCAGAATCCGTTCCCGATATCATTCCTTTGGAAGAATTGACCAAGTTTACGGGTTTATCCGAAAGCAGATTGATGCATTTATTCAAGGACGAAGTCGGAATTCCGATGAGAAAATATATCCAATGGCTTAGAATCAAATCCTGTGTATTTTCTCTTTCACGCGGTAATTCACTGACGCTTGCGTCGCACGAGGCCGGTTTCGCGGATCAGGCCCATATGAGCCGAACTTTTCGAGAAATGTTCGGACTCAAACCCTCACTTTTTTTGAAAAATAGCAGTTCCGTTCAAGTAATCTTCTGCGATTTCGAGGATGATATCCAACTCTAAAAGAAGCCGTCTCATCCGTGTTCTACGAAACGGGATCGGAAACGGCTCTAACAATGATGAAGGGAGTTGAAGATGAAACCAATCGAACAGTGGCTGACCGAATACGCAGATAGCCATCAGAATAAAATCAACAAAAGAATCCACTGGATTATGGTGCCGACCATTATGTTTACGTTATTAGGAATGTTGTGGTCCATACCTTCCGGATCGATTCAAAGTATTCTTCCAGAATCTTTAGGACAGGCCCGTCTCTTTTTAAACTGGGCGACGATCTTCGCTTTGATCACGGGAATCTTTTATCTCCGGCTTTCCGTTCCTTTGTTCATAGGAATGATGCTTATGGTCGTCGTGATGTTATCCGGAATCTACTACATCGCGCTTTCCGGAATTTCCACTCTGATAAGTATCTCCGTGGGGGTTTTTATCGTAGCTTGGGTTTTTCAGTTTATCGGTCATAAAATCGAAGGTAAAAAACCTTCCTTCTTCAAGGATCTTCAATTTCTTTTGATCGGTCCGGCTTGGTGTCTGAGCTTTTTTTACAAAAAAATCGGGATTTCCTACTAAGACTTTGTTTTAATAGATCGATGAAAGAATTTATTTTTCCGATCTAAATCAAGGCGGGGCTTTTGAGCCCCGTTCTTTTTATTTCCGAAAGAATCAAATCTGTCATTCGTTCTAAAACCTCAACATCCTACACAAAACGTTTGACTACTTTGAAAAGAAGATTACGATCTTCGTCCGAAAGGAGCACCAATTTGAAAACACAATCCGAGACTCGATCGATTACGAGAAAAGAATTCCTACGTTCTTCGACAAAATTTTTCCTTCTCATAGGAACCGCAGGTGCGATTCTTCCGAACATAAACCACTGTTCTTCCGCGCCGAAGGGAGTCAAGGATCAAGGACTTGCCTTTGATTCGCTTTCAGAGGCTCTAAAATATCTAAATACATTAGAAAATTCGAATTCGATTTTCGGTTACAACGGTTGGGACGCGGGAAAAGTGATGCTCCATTGCGCTCAGTCCATCGAATATTCGATTCAGGGTTACCCTGAAAACAAAAGTCCGCTTTTCCAAAACACGATCGGCAAACTCGTCTTTTTAAAATTCTCCCTCTCTAAAAAAATGTCCCACGATCTCGAAGCGCCGATCCCGGGAGCAACCGAAATCCAATCGAATACGGAATGGAAAAAAAGTCTCGGCGTTCTAAGAAACACCATTCTAAATTTTCAATCCTATGGCGGAGAACTCAAACCTCATTTTGCATACGGTAGTTTGTCAAAAGAAGAATACGACCAAGCTCACGCGATGCATATCGCGAATCATTTCAGCTTTTTAACGGCTGTCCCCAATTCTTGATCGAAAAAATTACATTCGAATGATTGAACCTTTTTTTCAAGGAAAGGAACGGAACGTTCTTCTTTCTTACTTTCGAAAATA
The DNA here is from genome assembly GCF_003545885.1 of Leptospira stimsonii. Lineage (NCBI taxonomy): Bacteria > Pseudomonadati > Spirochaetota > Leptospiria > Leptospirales > Leptospiraceae > Leptospira > Leptospira stimsonii. The sequence continues at coordinate 1,141,909 of NZ_QHCT01000001.1, read as the reverse complement.
TTAAGAGAATGGAAATAAGGAGAAGGCAAAAAAATAGACTTCGGAATTCCTAAGAACTCCGAAGTCCGAGAGCAAGTGTTTCGGATGGATTCGTAAGTGAAAAAAATGTAAAATTACAAGGTCGCCAATTTCGCTTCTGCGAGTTCGTAACCGCCCATCTGATCGGGATGGAAATCTTTTCTAAAATACTTTAGAAATCCTTTATATAAGGGCGGAACCGAAATTCTCATCTGCTCCCTCGCATACTTTCGGTCGTTTTTGAATTTCTTCCAAGTAACTTCCTTATCCGCGAGCAAAAACCAATATTGGAATACAATCGCATACGACCAGAGCATAACCGTGGCGATCATGTATCCGGCGATTCTCAGAAAATAACTCGGAGCGACTTCTTGTAAAACGTCGTAGACGACCGACTTGTGTTCGATCTCTTCACACGCGTGCCAAACGAGAAGTTTTTTCATATCGCCTTGCACGTCTTTTGCCAAATCGTGTTCGAGAGAAATTTCTCCGAGCGTAGCCGTGTAGTGTTCCAGAGCGGCGGTGATCGACAAGTTGAGTTTCGGCCCGAAAAGAAAACCCAACAAATTGAAGATAATTTTGTAACAGGTGAAATGGTAGAACTTCGCGATTCGATCCAAAGGTAGTCCGAAATTCCGAATCGAAGTCCAGACCCTTTCGTGTTCTTTTCCGTGTTGCACTTCCTGACCGATAAAGGCTTTGATTCGATTCTTCAGAGCTTCGCTCCGAATCCGATCCTGAAACGGCTTCACACTTCGGATAAAAAATCTTTCCCCTTCGGGAAAGATCACGTGAAAGCTGTTCACCGCGTGCGTCATGATTGCGTTGTCATTGAAATAGTATCTCGGGACATTCTCCAGAGCTTCGAAGTCCATTTTGCGGACCGATGGAGAATTCCCATCAATCGTTTTCGTAAACGGCTTTTTCATTTCCAACCTCTTTGTTTCATTCGTCTTTTGTTTCCAACGCGAGGTAAGAATACCCGATCTTTCGGATTCGTTCTGTCTGAATTCCAAAAGCACTGATGGATTTCAAAATCGGCTAGCTTTTTTGGAGGAAGAATCCGGATTCTTTCTTCAAAAAAAAATTCACCGAAGCTTCCGGATCGGATTCTTCTTTACGAATTAAGAGGGACGCAAATTCTGGAACGCAAGGTAAGGGGGATTAGCTCAGCTGGTTAGAGCGCTACCTTGACATGGTAGAGGTCACTGGTTCGATCCCAGTATCTCCCACCACCCTTCCTTCGAAAACGCGTCGAATTTGTTTTTAGCGTCGGGAATTCTCCTTCAAGATTCTCCATATGCCCGAATCTCGCAAAAAAATCATCACACGAACCATTCTTGTTCTTTCACTCGTGAGTCTTCTAACCGACGTCGCTTCGGAAATGCTTTACCCCGTTCTTCCCATCTATCTCAAAGAAATCGGATTTTCGATTTTTCTCATCGGAATCTTAGAAGGAGTCGCGGAAGCGACCGCCGGTTTCAGCAAGGGTTCATTCGGAAGAATGTCCGACCTTTCCGGCAAAAGACTCCCCTTTGTTCGTTGGGGTTATTTTCTGAGCGCGATCTCCAAACCTCTGATGACCTCTTTCATTTCTCCGATTTGGGTTTTTCTGATTCGAACCACCGATCGTCTCGGAAAAGGAATTCGAACTTCCGCTAGGGATGCTCTTCTTTCGGATGAAACCACGATCGTGAACAAGGGAATGGTCTTCGGTTTTCATCGATCGATGGATACGTTCGGCGCGGTCTTAGGTCCCGTTGGAGCTCTGGTTTTCCTTTATTTTTATCCGGGACATTATAAGGAATTGTTCTTGTTCGCGTTTCTTCCGGGAATTCTCGCGATCGGTTTTACGTTTTTGATTCGTGAGAAACACAGAGAGCCGATTCTAAAAAAGAAAGGCGAGAATTCTCATTCGATCCTACTCTTTTTTCAATACTGGAAAACTTCTCCGGCTTCTTACAGAAATCTTTGCAAAGGGATTCTACTCTTTTCTCTTTTTAACGGATCGGACGTGTTTCTTCTTCTAAGACTCAAAGAATTCGGACTCAGCGATTCCGCTTCGATCGGAGCTTATATCTTTTACAATCTCGTTTACGCGGGCACGGCTTATCCTCTCGGAATCTTGGGCGATAAGATCGGATTGAAGAGCCTTTTTATCTTCGGACTCGGTTGTTTTGCTTTGGTTTATTTCGGAATGAGTTTCGGAACCTCTTCCTGGGTTCTCTGGGTTTCCTTTTCGATCTACGGAGTTTTTGCGGCTTCTACGGAAGGGATTTCGAGAGCTTGGATCACCAATCTTGTTCCTCAGACGGAAACCGGAACTGCATTAGGAACTTTTAATGCGTTTCAGAGCTTGTGTATGATTCTCGCGAGTTCTATCACCGGATTTCTTTGGACTCAGTGGAATTCCACCGTCGCCTTGAGTGCGTCCGGGATCGTAGCACTGGTCGCAGGAGCTTATCTCTTTTTCTCGGAAGCTCCCAAAAAACAAAAAAGCCCCTGAGGTCATCAGGAGCTTTCATACACCGGTTTGGTTTGATTTTTATTTAACGAACGAGTTTAGAATTTCGATTTTCCTTATTCCACGGAAATCACAGAAATAGACGGAAGTTTAAATCCGAGAACGGTTCCCAAATCTTTACGAATCTGATCGCGCACGGTCTGTTTATCTTCCACAAGAAGCGCCTCACGAAGATAAAATTCCGCGGCCTTCAGATCCACTTCTCCCAATGCCATGGAAACTCTATAACGCACCATCGGGCTTTCGCTCTTCAACATATCGCAGAGAACGTAAAAATTCTTATCCGCGACCTTCAGAATTCTCACGATTGAATTGAGAATCGCCGCACGAGTGAAGTCGTTCTTTTCCTTTTCCAAAGTGGAAACGAGAAAGTTTACGGTTTCCTTGCGATTCATGTATTTTAAACCGTCGGCCGCAGAAGCGCGGATATAATAATTCGGATGACCGAGCGCGTTTACGAGAACGTCTTCGGATTCTTTCGCATACGGATAACTTCCGATCGTTCTCAGGATTTCTCCCGCGGCGATGACCATCGTATAATCGTCTTTATTCGTAAAATACGGTTCGTCCTTTTCGGTGATGGTCGGTTCGATCTTTTTGTATTCTTCGATCGTAGGTTTGATCGCAGATTCTTGATCCATCACGGAAAGAGCTTGAGCGATCGTATATTTCAGGTAGGGATGATTCTCCAAAGATTTAGGAACTTTCGGATTTCCCTTGAGAGCGTTTAAAAGGGGACGAACCGCGAGTTTATTGCTTACGAATTTGAGGTAATCGGCGGCGTCGACTTTCTCTTCGTAAGAACCGGATTCTAACTTTCGAATCTGTTCGAAGTAAGCCCTATCGGCGTATTCCATCGCCTTATCGGAAGAGAATAAAGAGGCAGTGCAGATAGAAAACAGAAAGATAGAGATCGAAATATTCTTAAACATGGAATTCCCTCTCTTGTAATATCGGTTTTTAGAATCTCTGGTTAAAGTTTCAGGCTTCCTTTTCTTTTACGCTTTCCGCAATTTTGCGGATTTTTTCCGAGAGATCTTCCAATGGTAAATCGGATTCCGTGGATTCTTCCAGCTCTTTTCCGATTTTTTTGAGGTCTTCTTGGATTCGAAGCTTGTTCTCGGAAGCCCGAGTCGCCATATGAGTGAGAAGATCGTCCCTGTATTCCGTCGCCAACTCTAGTTTGAGTTCACCCAACGAAATCATAGACTGGAGAATTTTTTCGAGCCTCTCTCTGGTGAGATAACTGGCTCCGATGCCGCCTAAGACCAATCTACCGAAAAGGGAACTGATATCCTTGCCCGTTTCTCGAATCAAAGCCGAAAGCATAAAATTGGAGAATTCCTCGTTTCTTTGTCCCAAAGAAACTTTGAGAAAGGTTTGTCCGAGAATCTTAGGAGTAATATCGGAACCCGACATATTATCGATCACACGAATCTCTTCTCCGTTGATGATCATCTCAGCAACGTCCTCCAGAGTAATTGTCTTACTCGTTTCCGGATCGTAGAGTCTTCGGTTCGCGTATCGTTTGAGGAGCTTCATTTTAATTGGTTGCGTCTTTTACGCATCGCACAATTCTAGAATCCGTCGCAAAACCCTTCGGTCAAGCAAAATACCCATGCCAAGCCTATTGTTCGATTGTCTCCTCCTAAACGGACTTACTAAAAAGGAGGAAAAACTTCTTCTCTCCCTTTTGGACTGGAAAGAAATTTCCTTTTTAGAATGGTCGAATGCGGGAAGATTTCCGGAAACAAAGGCCGGAGAAATCGTAATTCGGAAATCCGTGGAAACAGATTCCTTACAGACGGCCTTGGATTGGTCGAAACAACCTCTTCTTATCGGGAGAATCGATTCTAAACTTTTGAAAGATCTTTTCGACCGCGGTTTGAATTACTTTTTAAATTTAGAATCTTCTAAAATCATCGACATCCCATTGGAAGAAATTCCGCAGAGAAAGGGTTTGCATTCGATCGTGGTGAGCACCGATTCTCTTCTTTATCAAAGGATCCGGGCTCATTTGAGAGCGATGGGATGGGAATGTTATCCTTGTAAGGATCTATCGATTCTCAAAGACCGATATAAAGAATACGAACCCGGAATCCTATTCTTAGATTGGGAACGAATGAACGTCAAAGAAGCCGTGGAACAACTTAAGAATCTTCCGCAAAGACCGACGTTTCCGCCCATCATCGGAATCAGGGACGTAAAGAGGGAGAATCTCTTCCAAGATCTTTCCTTGGGAATTCGGGACTACTGCCAAGAACTATATTCAGAAAAAGAAATATTAGGAATTCTGAATCATTCAATCCAGAGCGAAGAAAGGGAAAATATCGGCGCTGAAAATCAAAAAAGAATGATTTTCGAATTTAGAACCGGGATTTTACCCACCGGTATTCGAATCGAAAGAATCGCTCCGACTCAGTTTTCAACGGATCGACTTGAAAAAATCAAACTCAGGAATATGTTGAGTTGGATGCAACCATTTCTCTGATTCACTGTTCGGACAAACCGAGTGCAATCGAAATAACTCTTGAAGGCGGACTTAAAGTCCGGTTTGAAGTAAAATAAAGGTTGCGGAATCCGTTTTTTACCCACCGCCGTTTTTCGCTTTTAAAACGAGGATTCATCCTGAACCTGGGATCATGAATTCGATCCAAATCAAACCAATCGAAAGTCCGGAAGAAATCCTTTCGACGTTTCCCGTGATGAATCAATTGCGACCGGATCTAAAAAAAGAAGAATATCTTTCACTCGTTTCCTCCATGATGAAGGAAGGTTATCTTTTAGCCGCCGTATCGGAGAATTCCGAAATTTGCGCGGTCGCCGGTTATCGTTTTGGTACGATGCTCGCGCGCGGAAAGTATCTATATGTAGACGATCTTGTGACCGATAGCGAAAAGCGCTCCCGAAGTTTCGGAAAGCTTCTTTTCGATTGGCTCATAGAAGAAGCGAAAAAAAGAGACTGCGATCAGTTCCATCTGGACAGCGGGGTTCAGAGATACGGCGCACATCGATTTTATCTCCGGGAGAGAATGATCCTATCCGCACACCACTTCGTATTAATGCTAAAGTAGAATTTAGAATGTTAGAAACACATTTTATATCTTCCCCTGAAATCGAATCCATCGGATACGACGCGGAGCACAAAGAGCTTCACGTTCGTATGAGAAACGGAAAAGAGAGAATCTTATATTACGTCGAAAAACAAACCTACTCGGAACTTATGCAATCCGGTTCCAAAATGGAATTCCTGAAAAAAATGAATCCTTCCGTTTGATCTCCTCCTCGAATTCCTCAATTATTGTTGAAGTAATCATTTCCTATATAACAATGAGCGGATTGAGAAAAAACGATGCCTCGTAACAAAGAAAAAAAAACTTCCCAACTCATTGATACCGCGTTCGCGTATTATTTTCATAGAACGGATCGTCTTTTAAGACTTCATTTTACAAAACTGATGTCCGATTACAAAGAGGATATCACCGTGGAACAATGGATTCTTCTCAACCAATTATCCGCAACTGGATCGGCCTCTCAAACGGATCTTGTGGATAAAACGTTCAAGGACAGACCGAACGTCACTCGTCTTTTGGACGGACTCGAAAAGAAGGATTTCGTACAAAGAGAAGACGATCCGGACGATCGAAGAAAATTCCAAGTGGTAATTACGAAAAAAGGAAAAGCGTTGCTGGAGAGAACCTTGCCGCTTATGATAAAGGAAAGAAAGTTTGTCTACAAAGGACTCAGCAATTCCGACTTACAAGTTCTAAAAAGAATTTCTGAAACGATAGAAAACAACGTTTTAGACGGAAGAATCTAAGTTGTTTTCCCGTTTCAGAGCAACGACTTGCACAAGCTGATCCTCTTAATGTAAGGGTCAGTTTAGATACGCTTTGATGTCTTCCAATGAAATATGATCCGTCACTTTTTTGGAAAATTTAGCGATCTCGATTTTCAAGTCCGGACCGATTAAAAATTCCGCAGGCATACGATCCATTTTCATGCCGGGAACTTTTCTCATCTCAAAGCCTAATTCTTCCGCTTCCTTCATTTCTTTCTTACCTGTCAAAATCGTACGGATTACACCAAGCCAAGATCGTTCCACGTCGTAAAGCTTATACAATTTGTTGGAGGGATCCGGCACCAATGTAAAGGGGATAGCCTGCTTTCCTACGCTGTTCCGAATACTTTCTTCCGAGGACTCGAACACCGCGACGATTTGAAGACCTTTGTCCTTAAGTTTCGGATACGCTTTTAAAAGCTGGTGTACTCGCAAATTACAAAGGGCACATTCCGCGTTTCTAAAAAAGGCCAGAAGTGTGTATTTCCCTTTCAAATCCGAAAGGTGAATCGTTTTTCCAAGGTAATCTCTTACCATAAACTCTTTGGCCTGGTCACCCGTCTTTAGTTTCATATAAATCTCCTTTGATTCTATACCGAAGATTAGACTCTTTTTGTTGCCTATGCAACAATTATTTAGGCACTTTCTTTAAATATTTTATCACCCCTCCCCTTTCTTTCTTGCAAATTACGGAAATCGACTTCAATGAAAAGGGAAACTTCCGGGAATCAAAAGATTCTTGACTTTCCTTTCAAAAGTCTTAGGTTCCTAGGAAGTATGAAACGAATTCTAATCCTTGCGTTGACCGTTCTCGTTGCGATTTTAATTCTCCTTCCGTTCGTTTCCGACGGAGAAAATCAAATTCTCAATTCGGAAACTCGATCCAAAAGTGGAGGAACGTTTATCGAGACTCCGGACGGCTTTGTACATTACAAATTCGATGGCCCTAAGAACGGAGACGTCGTAGTTCTCGTTCCTGGATTCTCTAATCCTCTGTTCATTTACGAACCGTTGTCGAAGATTCTTCAGGAGGAAGGATTTCGAGTTCTTACGATGGATCTTTTCGGAAGAGGACTTTCCGATCGACCGGATACGATTTACAATCCGGAACTTTTTGAAAGAGAATTACTTCATTTATTCAAATCTTTGAATATTCAAAAACCTGTAAACTTGATCGGAACTTCCATGGGAGGGATTATCGTTGGTCAATTTACGCTAAAACACCCTGAAATGGTCAAAAAACTTGGCTTGATCGCTCCTGCGGGTTTTCCGATGGAACTTCCTTTAATCGGAAAATTGACGAGACTCCCTTGGATCGGCGATTACTTTACGAAAACCTTTGGCGATAGGGCAATTTTGAAAGGTTCGAAGACAAATTTCTACGCGCCGGAAAAATTTCCGGATTTCAATTCGATCTATAAGGATCAGATGAAATACATCGGATTTAAAAGAGCGATTCTTTCCAGCCTCAGAAATATGCCCTTAGAATCCTTTCAGAAAGAATATGAAAAATTGGATAAGATCCCGATTCCTAAATTGCTGATCTGGGGAAAAGACGACAAAGTAGTTCCTTTCCAGAATAGCGAGGCGGCGCTCAAAACATTTCACGGAATTGAATTTTTCCCTTTAGAGAACGAAGGACATATTCCACATTTTGAATCTCCGGAAAGAATTAGGCCGATACTTCTTTCCTTTTTGAAAAAGTAAAAAGCCGGAAGTCGAAACGAATTCAAAGAATTCCCACTTTTTAGATTCTTTTTAATCCAAGGGAACCAAATAGGTTGTTTTGTGTTCCGTTAAGGGCTCGTAGATTTCCATCGAGTATTTTCCTTTCAGTTTACAGCCTTTCTCTTCGCAGGCTTGAAATACTTTTGGATAAACCTTATAGATTCCTAAGAAGATCGAAAGAAAATTCTTCAAAGGAAAGTCGGCTAACACATACTTCTGCTCCGGAATCGTTCGTAACTTTAAATCGAGAGAAAGTCCTTCGGGAACTTTCGACAAGGGTTCCGTTAAAATCGCACCGACCTCACAACGAAGTTTTTCTTTCGGAACCTCGTTCGGATTGTCTAAATAGATTCCAAAAAGTTTAAAGTTTTGAATCCCTTTTGCAGGGAGTTCCTTTTGTAGAATTTCAAAAGTAATTCCAGTGTTTCGATAATCACCGATTCTCTCGTGCGATAAAACATAGAACGGGCCACGATTCTCTTCTTTTACTTGAACGCGATCGAACGCACCCATGTAAAATAAGAATCCGATCAAACCGATCGCCATGATCAAGGTTGAGAAAGTTAAGATTTTCATAGTCACCTCATAGACTTCAGATGAGAAAGAATGAAATAGGGAAAACAAAGTTCAAGAAATATTCTAAAAAACGAATAGAGGATTTCGCGTTCCCAAAGTTCAATCGAGCGACTTATTTGTAAGCGGAACAGTTTCCTTGATCTTGCAAAAGGAACGGTTTTCGAAAGAGTTTCTTTCGTAATCAAACCGTATGGGATTTTCTCATTCTTCGGAATTCTTTTTCTAAAAGTAGATCGGATGCTCACTTCGAAAAATCATTTCGTGTTTTCGTTCCCCGAAAATTTGATTTCCCTTAGAGAAATTTTTTCTGGATTTCTCGATTTCAGAAACAGGTTGATGCCCTCCCAATTCGGATCTACAAACGGGAAGGACCTTTTGGATTTGGTTACGAATCCTCTTTTTTCCTTTTCCAAATCGAGTTTGGGCCGTATTGTTCGACTTTCTTCTCCGCTCCCTGAGTAAACTGTGGAAAAGATTTTTTTCTTTTTTTTGAACGTGTTCATTTTTTTGACTTGAGGGAATTCTCCATTGGAGATAAATTTGAACATGTTCAATTTTGGAGAATAAAAAATGAAACAAATTACCCTATTGCTCTTCACATTCCTTTTCGGAATCCTTTCTTCCTTATCAGCGGATTCTCAAAGCGGTTTTTTTGAAACCGTTCGGAAAGGAGATTTACTAAAAATTGAAAAGGCTCTCGAAAAAGAACCGGAATTAGTTGAGTTCACCGATAGCAGAGGCAGGAGCGCCGTGTTCTATGCAATAGAAAGCGGAAACCCGAAGGTTTTGAAATTGATCCTCGATCGTTACAATCCGAGCGACAGAGCGGATCTTTCCGGTGAATATCCGATCCATGTTGCGGCAAAATATCCCGATAGTAAAATGTTGGAATTATTGGTGGAACGAGATTCTTTTTTGGAATATCTGAACCGTAACGGAGAAAATGCTTTGGATGTCGCTTTACAATATGGAAATACGAATTCAGCCGCATTCCTGATGACAAGAGGATTGAAGGTTTCCAAACGCCAATCCGGCCCATTTACAATCGGACTCTATTCCGCCTATCTCATCATCAGTATTCTTATGACCGTGTGGGTCGCGAGAACACTTTTCAATAACGGTAGAATTTTCCTGGTTCAGATGTTTAATGGAGAAGAGAAATTGGCGGATTCCATCAACCATCTCTTAATCGTAGGTTTCTACCTGATCAATATCGGCTATATCAGCCTTTCCTTGACTACCAGTCAAAAGCCTTTAGATCTGGCAGAATGTATCGAAGTCTTAACCACAAAAGTGGGTATCGTTCTTTTGATATTAGGAGCGATGCATTTTTTCAATCTATTCTTGTTTGCAAAGTTCAGAAAGAAAATCTCATCCAGTTTTGGAGAAGCTGAAGCCAGAGCATGATTCGAAAAAAAATCAAATCCACAGGGGAAACCGGTAAGTCTCAACAGACCCGGTCTCTCCTTTTTAATACCGCGATCTCGTTATTCCAAAAAGAAGGATACGACCAAACCACGATGCGAGCGATCGCTCAAAAAGCGGGACTCGCAGTCGGAGCCACTTACTATCACTTTAAAACAAAAGAAGACATCGTCCTTGAATTTTACAGACTCACTCAGGAAGAAGCTAATATTCAAAATATTGAATTTTGTAGAACCGAGTTGGGACTAAAGGCAAGAGTAAAAAATATTATCCGTTTTAAACTCGGCCAGTTTCAGGGATACGAAAAGTTTCTACACGTTCTTGCGCGGAGCGGCGGTGATCCGAAACATCCACTGTCTCCTTTTAGCAAGGAAACGGAACAAATTCGAGAAGACGCAATTTCACTTTTCAGAAATGCGATCGAAAGTTCCAAAGATTCAATTCCGGATGATTTGGCCGCGGATCTTCCTTTTTTATTCTGGCTCTTACAGTTGGGCTTCATCTACGTCTGGTTATTCGATTCTTCTTCGAAGAAGAAAAAAACGGAAATTCTTATTGAAAAAGGTTTGGATCTCGTTTTTCAACTTCTCAAACTGTCCTCTCTTCCGATCTTTCGATCCGTACGAAAATCCATTCTATCCATGATCGAACTTTTTAAAAACTAAACTCTTAGAGGTTTTCGAAATGAATTTAAAAGACGTCGAAACAATCCCTTCCGCGGATAAAACTAAAGAAGAGGTTCTTCTTAAAACGGCGGAATATCTCAAAGATCTCGCCAAACATCAGGAGAAGCTGTTCGCAAAAAAAGAGAATTCCGTTTTGATTCTTTTACAGGGCGTTGATACCGCAGGTAAGGACGGAACCATAAAACACGTTTTTTCAGGATTGAACCCTTTGGGATGTTCCGTTAAGGCTTGGACAAAACCGAACTCGGAAGAAGTCCAATACGATTTTCTTTGGAGAATCCACAAGTACGTTCCTTCAAAAGGAATGATCTACATTCACAATCGTTCCCACTATGAAGACGTGATCATGCCTTTGATTCTCAATACTCTTCCGGAAAAAAGGATCAAGGAAAGAATGGAATCGATTCGTAACTTCGAAAAACATCTTTCGAGGGAAAACAACACACTCATTCTAAAATTCTTCTTACATATTTCTAAGGAAGAACAGAAAGAAAGAATCCAGGAAAGATTGAATGATCCGGACAAAAAATGGAAGTATGATCCTTCGGACGAAGTAACTCAAGATCGATGGGATGAGTATCGGTCCGCGTACGAGATGATCTTCAACGAAAAGGATCAGGAAAAAGAATGGAATCTGATTCCTTCCGATAAGAAGTGGTACCGAAATTATAAGGTTGCGAAAATTATCTGTAAGGAATTGGAGAAACTCGTTTAATAAATCGAGATCCCGAATCCTCTTGCGGAAAGGATAGAAAGAGGATACAACGTTTTGAGAACTTGATCGACGATCAAGTCACCTCTCTGTCAAATCGATTTTCTCAGTATCCTTCTGTAGGAACTCCCGCAAATTTGATTCAAGGAGCTTGTATTTTTTAGAATCAAAAAACGATTCAATCGAATATTCCATTTATCTAAAAAGAAGGCCGGGATTTTCACCCGGCCTTTTCTATCCCCTAACTAAGGAATCCTTTTCGCGTAAACTTTGAATCTAGAAATCTCGATTCATTTCCCGTTTCGAAGCGAATAAACCGAGTATCTTCAATTGTGCTTCTTTGACTTTTTCCGAACCATCATACGAATCGTCGGATTTCATCAGTTCTTTCATCAACCAGCGGGAAGATTCTCGGTCCATAAAATCCAAGACCTGAATCACAAGTTTTTCCCGTACACTTTTGAGCGCACCCGCCAAATCGGGAAGACTGACTTGTCTCAGAAGATCTTTTAGTTCGTTATGAGAAAGAGAATGGAAAGCGCGGCTCAAAAGAATATCAGAATCGATCTCCGGTTTGGAATTACAAAACTCCGCATAAAAGTCGTTGAGAAGAATCGTATCGATCTCCTTTCTTTTTTGCATCACGTAATCCCAATAATTCTGCTGATACGATTCGCCAAAGAAGGATGCGATTTTTTCCAAAAATACGGATATATGCATTTCTTTCTGAATCGCTTCCATTCCTTCGAGGATGATAATTCTATCTAAAAGTTCCTTCCCTTCGTAATTTCCGGATAGGATATAACCTTTCAAAATATTTCGGACGTTTTCCGGACCCATTCCGATTCCCAAAAGTTCGAATCCTTTTCTTAACAGAAACGGATGTTTTTCGGAATTGAATTCATCAATCAAGAAATACTTTCCAAAAACATAACACTTTTCGCAGAGTTCGAGCATCATTCCCAAAGTTATTAAACTTTGTTCTTTTTCGCTGTCCTTGCAAAAAAGCTGATTCGGTTTAATGTGTGCCAGCATGTCTTCGATTCTCCGATATCTATGATAGTTCTTCCGAACGTTTTCCGATCCCCAAAACGGATCGGAAGCCGACAAATTGGTTTCGCAGAAAGATGCATCAATAGACGAAGAAACGGAATTCTTTCGAACTTTTTGCTAAAAAATTCTTTTTTATAATTTAAAATTCCATTCAAATCCGTCTTCGTAATCCTTTTGTTTTAGCATTTCTTAACCTTTGGAACCAATTCGATTCCATTTAAAAAACGATCCGCTGAAAATGAATGTAAGAACTAAAAAAAATCTGCTAAGAAATCGGCTCCAGAGGATAGAGCAGAACCTGAATCGATTCGGAATAGTGAACCAGAAATGTGTCCTCTAGGACGGGAATGCCATGACTTTGGAGAAGCTCATTTTTACGAATGATACATTTTCCTTTTTGAAGCGGCCAAGGAACGTGATGAACTTCTCCTCTATATATTCTTCCATTAGAATCTTGAGAATAAAGACAGTATCTTTCTGTGAGCCAGTTTTCCAGAGTTCCCGGTTTTGATCGATACACCTCGGAGATGGGTTTGTATTCGGCGTGAAATTCCGCAGTCGCCGCGCGACGATCTTTTCTCAATGAGAAGAATTCTTTTTGATTTTCCTCTCTTCTTATTAACATCTTCGCGTTGAGATAAGGAAGATAAAAAAACTTTCTTGCGATCTCGACAACAAGACGATTGCCCGCGTCCAAACTAAAAAAATAAACTCCTTGTTTTTCTCCGTTCTTTACATAGGTCCGAACATTCAATTCCGGAAAATAGGAAAGCCATGGTAAAGGTGGAAGATAGATCGGCCTTACCCCTCTCATCCGAAACGGAACCAAACCTATATAAGCTTTTCCTTCAAATAGATCGGCTTCCAGATCCTTCGGCAGAACTTCTTCTAAAAATTCTTTCGGAATCTCCCAGTGTAAAAAAGCCAATTCCTCCCAATATTGAACCATAAACGGTTCCGATTTTGGCAAGGGCCAAGGCCGATGCGATATTTGTTTTTGAACGTTTTGAATGGAAGAAGGAATCATTAGAAGAATCTTATGAATCGAATGATTTCAGGAAATATATTTTCTATGTTTTTCTTCCGATTTTAACCCTATTTTCTACGACTTTAGTTTCCCCTGCCTCCACCATTATTTGTATCTTTTCATAATTTTTTATGATTCTTTCAAAAAAAAGGAAGGCACTGTCTGATTCGTTTCCACGAACTGATAGGTATAGAAAAAGGTTCGAAATGAAAAAGTATGTTCTAAAGCTAATTTTAGGTTTTTTCCTCATCACTTCGTTTATCCATTGTCCCGGTGGCGGCGGAGGTTCCGACATGACTCCGATTCTATTTTTGTTGACGAATGGATCTTCCAATTCGGGTAACAATAATTCATCGACGAACACCTCGACTACACCCTGTCTCGAAAAAAATTCCTTTACGATCTCGAGTGGCACTGCTTGGACTTTCAGCGGTCTTCCCTATTTTTATTCGAACGCACGGACTTATACGCTCTCTCCTTCAAGACCTTCTTCGATCTTTTATGTAAAACAAGATCATACGTTTACGAATCCGAATGCAGATTATAGACCTGTTTTCCCCTCCTTCTACGATTCGAACGGAAACAATTATCAAGGAAGGGAGATTTGGAACGTCTTTACGGCTACTTCCATGAGTCCGTACGGTTACAACGGTTATTATTATGTGAATCGTTTTATCAACAATACCCTATCTTCTGGCCAAGTGAACGCGGTAGATTTCAACTTCCCGACCAATCCCGGCACGATCAACGCAAGCGCTTCGATCATCACAAACTGTAGAACCTTGGATCCGGACGAACGATCCTTCTCTGCGGCAAGCGGGACTTCCAGCTCCAACGGCTTGAGTAAAGTTTGGTCAAATCGTAAAAAATTGAACGTGAATCTTATCTTTATTAAGGACGGTAACACTCGGGCTTATCCGAATCCGACGCAGGCCGGTTTGCAAACGGCGCTCGATCGTTGGAAATCGATTTATTCTCAGAACTCGGCTAAGATCGACATTCAATTTACTTCGACAGAATTGGATTCTTCCGAATTCCTAAGTCTTGCGTCATTATCGACCGACTCCTATAACACGACCGGCAGTTTAGGAAAACTTTTCTCTTCCACTTCTTCGGTCCAATCCGATGTCGCATTAAATCTTTATATTGCGAGGGACGAAACGGAAGTCGGAGGCGTTCTCGGAATTTCAGGCGGAATTCCTGGAACCGTCGGCCTCAAGGGGACTCCTCAATCAGGAATGATCGTATTTATCGAACCTCATCGTTCTTCGGGTGCCCTCGGATCGATTCTGAGTGCCGCCGATCAGAACTTTTTAGGCGACACGATGGCGCATGAAGCTTCTCACTTTTTAGGATTATTTCATATCGTGGAAAGCGCGGGTCAAAGCGGGGCGGGTATTCCGAATTATACGATGGATCCGCTGATCGAAACTCCGATCTGCACCTCCGCGAGAAACACAAACGGAAACGGTAGAGTCGACATCAGCGAATGTAGCGGGACCGGTTTTTTCGATTCCGGTTCACTGAATCTCATGTTTTGGGCGGGAGACGGCGTGACCCAGCAAACTCAACTTACCGGAGAACAAGGATGGGTTTTAAGAATGAACCCTCTCGTTTATTGAATAAATTAGGAATATAATATATATGAAAAACTTAATTCTTACATTGATCGTTTTGACGGTGTTGGTTCCACCTTTGATTGCGGGAAATTTAGACCCGCAAAAACTCTCCGAAATCCGATCCGTCTTATCGGGTACGAGACATCTAGAAGATTTAAACGAACTAAAGACGAATTTAGAGATCTACGAAGCGGACCCTTCTCCTTACCTGATTGCGATCATACAAGAATCCGGAACCAGAGTTTATGTCAGAACGAGAGCCTTGAACTTACTTCAATTCTACCCTTCAGAAACGAATTCTCAGTTTTTAGAATCTAAAATTTCCGCAAATAACGAGCACGAATCCGTTCGGAAATTCGCGATTCGATCCTATGCTATTTCGCAAAAAAGCCAAACCTCCAAAGTGGAAACTTTTTTAGGAAAGTATCGCCATGATGCGAACGTTGGAACCTTCGTAAATCGAACGTTGAAAGAATTCAGCTCGAATCAAAGTTTGGAAAAGAAGGATCCTTTCAAGCGACAAATTGACAGAACTCATTTGAAGAAGTAGAAACTAGAGTTTGGTAGTGCCCAGATTTGGCTCGCCTTTGTTCGTAAAGAGCCGCTTTCGAGTTCTTCCATACGGCTTTCTTGTAGGAACTCCTGCGGTTTCCTAATTTCAAGTGCGGATTCTTATTTCAAAAAAAGTAGGAACTCCTGCGGTTCCCTGATTTCAAGTGCGGATTCTTATATCAAAAAAAGTAGGAACTCCTGCGGTTCCCTGATTTCAAGTGCGGATTCTTATATCAAAAAAGTAGGAACTCCTGCGGTTCCCTGATTTCAAGTGCGGATTCTTATATCAATAAAAGTAGGAACTCCTGCGCAACGGATCTGAGTTCCCCCGAAAAAACGCGGGAACTCCCCTAAAAATTGGTGTAGATGAAATACCAAAGTTCAGAAATCTGTGCTCATGAGCCAAATTGAATCCGTTCCAATCGGAACCCTCCCACCCTTGGGACAGGTTCCTAAAAAAATGTATGCACAGGTCGTTCGTCCCGAGCGTTTCGGCGATCCGATCAAAGCAATTCAGGAAGAACTCATCGATGTTCCAGAAATAGCTCCGGACGAGGTGCTCGTCGCGGTAATGGCCGCCGGTGTAAATTATAACAATGTTTGGGCCGCTCTCGGATTTCCCGTAGATGTGATCGGCGCAAGAAACAAAAAAGGTGAACCCGAAAAGTTTCATATCGGCGGATCCGATGCGTCCGGTATCGTTTATAAAGTCGGCGCCGATGTTAAGAATGTAAAGGTCGGAGACGAAGTCGTTCTTCACTGCGGAATCTGGGATAAAAACGATCCTTGGGTAAAAGCAGGAAAAGATCCGATGTTCGCACCTTCTCAGTTGATCTGGGGATACGAAACGAACTGGGGTTCTTTCGCGCAATTCTGCAAAGTGCAAGACCATCAGTGTCTTCCAAAACCGAAACACCTTTCTTGGGAAGAAGCCGCCGCTTACATGTTAGTCGGTGCGACCGCTTATAGAATGCTTCATCACTGGAAACCGAACGACGTACAAAAAGACGACGTGGTTCTGATCTGGGGAGGAGCGGGTGGACTCGGTGCAATGGCGATTCAAATCGTAAAAGCCGCCGGTGGAATTCCAATCGCGGTCGTTTCCGAAGACGATAAGTTCGACTTCTGTATGAAGTTAGGCGCCGCGGGTGTCATCAACCGTAAGAAGTTCAACCACTGGGGAGCTTTGACTTCCGAGATCAACAAGATGGAAAAATTCGCGGAATGGACTAAGTCCGCGCGCGAATTCGGAAAGGCGATCTGGGACATAGCTGGAAAAGGAAATAACCCGAAGATCGTTTTCGAACATCCGGGAGAAACCACGATTCCAACTTCTATGTTCGTTTGTGAAACAGGAGGAATGGTTGTCATCTGTGCGGGAACCACCGGTTTCAATGCGACCGTTGACTTACGTTATCTCTGGATGAGACAAAAACGTCTTCAAGGTTCTCACTTTGCAAACGACGAAAACTCAAAAGGTCTGAACGACCTCGTGATCGAGAAAAAAGTGGATCCTTGTCTTTCCAAAACTTTTGCTTGGAACGAGACCGCTACTTCTCACCAGTTGATGAAAGAAAACAAACATCCTGCTGGAAATATGTCCATTCTCGTAGGAGCCGATAAACCGGGATTAGGAAAAAAATAATTTCCAAATCGGTAAGTCGTAAAACCCCCGAAAGCTAAAAAGGTTTCGGGGGTTTTTTATTTTTCTGAAAAATATCTCGGGCGCGTTCTGCGGTCGATCTTCCGAAGGAAAGAATAGGTCTTTAAGTTCCGCAGAACCGCGCTCTTAGCTCCGGTCAAGTTATTGCCAAAGAAAAACAGAACGAAGCGCGACCCACTCGCAATAACTTGACCACGCTTCGATCGCTCGCGCGGAAAAATCTTAAACCAAAACCGGTAATTTATTAGATGGGTGAATTCGATTCAATTTTTGTTTTGAAAAAGAATACGCTTTCCCCTTAATCGAGTATGGTCCGATCGTTTCAGGATCTCCTGAATAGAAAATCTGACCGCGTTGCGAATCAATCTGAACATTGGTCAGACCCAGATTCAAGAGATCTTCCACTTCCTCTCTGTATTCAAAAGAACGATCCCCTCTTCTTCTTACATCTATGATCTTTCCGGACTGACAAAGGACATCGTCACCCATATCGTAAAACTTGCCGATCGGAAAGAGAAGATCGGCAAAGTTATCCCTTACGATCAAAGGATGCCAACCATCCGTTTCCATCGGAATCTGAAAGGAAAATCGTTCGTTCTGAAGCAGGTAATTTGTTGGATCCGTCGCATTCTTAAAGATTCTCAGTGCAACAGCGGGCATTTCGGTGGAGCCATATTGCTCGATCAGTAGAATGTTCGGAAATCTTCGAAATATCTTTGTTAGATCGGAAGAATAAATTCTTTCCCCTCCAAGTTTGATAGCTTTTAGATTTTTCAAAAAAACAGCCGAATCGTCGACTAACTCCCGAACAACGCTTGGATAACAAGAAATTACATTAGGATCGAACGTATCCAATTGATCGACCTCATCCAATTGAAACGACCTCATCGTGATCGATCCCATTTGTAATTTTACCGCCGCCTCCGTATGAGAGATTCCTCCAAAAAGAGCGATTCTTTCCGGATAAGATTGATAAAATTCGGCATAAGGACGGATCACCCTCTTTGCGATGTCGGCGACATCCGCTTTGGAGCGCGGAATGAGCAAGGGCTCGGAAGTGCTTCCACTTGAGGCTTGAATTATGATATCTTCACCCAAAGATTCCTTTCGAAGAAAGGCATCCCGTTCCAGCTCGGTCAATCTTCCCTTTTTTAGGATTTCTAAATATTCAGTTTTGAGATAATTCTTTCCAACATATTGTTCCATTTTCACCTTCTTTCGCTTTTAGCGTCTGTTATTCCTATCTCAGTTCGGTATATCGAATATTCTACTATTGAAAAGTCCTAATGTAGAACTTTTGCATTGAACCAAACGATATCCTTGGAGAATGATCCTGATGCGCCGCATCAAAACATAAAACGTTTTCAAAACCAGATGGCAATACTTTGATTTTCAATTCTAATCTAATCGTCGCTATGCGTAACTGGTTTTTTTCATTCTATCCGTTCTATAATAATCAAATTTCAATGAGGAAATAAATTAACAGTTTGACTCTATAATTTCAAGTCCATTTAATATCCCTTCAGAATTTTTCATGCATTTATTCGAAAAGGAATTACAATGGCGAATTTTCTTCAGCTCAACTACTACTCGATAGGCTATATCTCAGGAACGATATTCTCCTCCTTTCTCCTGGTTTACCTTTTGAGTTTAAAGGGAAAGTCTAAACAAACTTGGCTCTTAGTTGGCTATTTCTTTTTTGCGCTACTACTGAACCTCGGCTTCGTTTTAAGAACCAGCGTTTTCATTTCGGAACTTGCAAAGCCTGCGAGCTTTATAATCGCACTTTATACTTGTTTTTCGAATTTAGTTTTACTTTCTTTCATCTATTCTTTTCCGAAAAATCGTAACAAAAAAGAATCCTACTTCTCTTTTATCTTTGTAGCGGCGCTCGGACTTTTCGGTTATACATATTATATATTAAATAATCTTAATTCCGAAGTCTTCTACAACTTCGAGACTCAACTTTTTGAATTTCAAACTCCCCAATCCACCGCTCCTATGGGCCTAATCCACTTTCTGACTTTTTTGTGGATTCTTTCCGTAATCTTTCGAAAGACCGTGAGCGAGGAACGCGAATTCAGAAAGATTGAGAACATGAAAGAAAATCGATTCTTTCACCTATTAAGCCCTAATGCGAGAATGTTGCGCTCCTTTGGTTGGGCGGTTATCTTGCATACTTGTTTCTCCGCTGTTTACGTTTTATACGCGGCTAAGAAGATCTCATTTGCCGACTTTCAACTTCTCCTTACTTCCGCTACCAGTTTACAATTGTTTATCTATACCGTAATATATCTAAATAATTCTCCACAACCTTCGTCCTTTATGGTTAAGATCGTAGGCGTTACCTTAGTTTCTACGCTCACGATCCTTAGCATCGTATCAAGGATCACGTTTCGTATCAATGAAACCTATTACGACGAGGCTAGAAACATAGAAGTCGAAACAATTCTCAAGAATATTCCTAAATTAAATAAATCTGTTATTCCGGACGACGTTATATACGTATCCTCAAGACCCAAAAGTGACGGATTATTCGCCTCTTCTTTTAAAATAGAATATAAAAAATTGAATACGATTCAGCAGAAGATCCTATTTCAAAGTGAAGCGAATGAAATGGGAAAATATCTAAATCGACTTCAAAAAAAATCGGTTTCTTCCAAGGAAGAATGGAAAGATTACTACGGAATCGAAGAAAGTTCTTCCACCGCTGTTTCGAATCGTATGTATCGGTCTCTTAAACTTCCGAGCGGCGAAACCATTCTTCTGATTCGTTATTTGATTAAGACCGAAGATATGATTTTCGAGGTCGCCTTTCCTTATTCTTCCTATTTGCAAATGGTTCATTCGATCGTACTAAAAATGGCGATGTTGATTGTATTTACCGCACTTTTGATTCTCCTCCTTTTTCCTTATCTTTTCCACGGAGGTTTGATTCGTCCTTTGATGCTTCTTTTAAGCGGAGTAAAACAAGTCAACGAGGGAGAGTATGACGTTTCCGTTCCTGTTCAGGCGGAGGATGAAATCGGATTCTTATCCAGATCCTTCAATCATATGGTCGCTTCGATTCGTTCGGCGCAGGAGAAACTAAAAGAATATGCGGAGACTTTGGAAGAAAAGGTGGTGGAAAGAACCCACGAGTTACAACAAAGCTTGGAAAAAGTTCAAGAGTTAAAAACGAAACAAGACGCGGACTATTACCTTACGTCCCTCCTTATCCAACCTCTCGCTCAAAATAAATCCAAATCGGAAAACATTTTTGTGGAATTCTTAACCGAGCAAAAAAAGAAATTTCAGTTCAAACGATGGGCTTCGGAAATCGGAGGAGATCTTTGTGTATCAAGCAAGATAAATCTGAAAGGAAGATCTTACACTGTCATCCTAAACGGCGACGCAATGGGTAAATCGATTCAAGGTGCGGGCGGAGCTTTAGTTCTCGGATCTGTCTTCGAAGCCATTTTAGAAAGGTCAAGAAACTCTTTCGACGTAATGAATCTTTTTCCGGAACGTTGGTTAAAAAATACTTTTATAGAACTTCATAATATATTCACGAGCTTCGATGGAACCATGTTGGTTTCCGTCTTTGTTTCTCTTCTTGATGAAGAATCTGGTTTACTTTACTACATGAACGCCGAACATCCTCTCCCGGCCTATTATCGAGACGGAGTCGCAAACTTTCTACCTCATCGATTTTTTTATAGAAAACTTGGAATGCCGATCAATATGGAAACAAGCCTTCATATCAATACTTTTCAATTTCAACCCGAAGACGTTCTAATCATAGGATCAGACGGACGAGATGATATTCTGATTCAAGGTGAAAATGGAACAAACATGAATGAAAATGAGGATTTCTTTTTAAGATGTGTAGAGAAAGGAAACGGTAATCTTCAAGAAATCGTTAAGGAGATAAAAATTGCGGGAGAGGTTACTGACGACATATCCTTGATACGGGTTGAATATAAATTAGGAAACGTACCAGAACTTTCCGAATCGGATGAAGTAAATAAGACATACGCGAAGGCGAGAAACGAGTTTAAACAAAAAAATTACGATGAAACGATTCCGCTTCTTGAAGCGATTTTAGAGAAAGATCCTATTTACAGGAAAAATCGGAAAATTCTCAAACTTCTTACGAATGTCTACATTCAGAAAAAAGAATATCAGAAGGCCGCCGAAGCGGCGTTAAACTATAGCAACGCGACGCCCGAAGATTCGGATTGTCTATTTATCATATCTAAATGTTATAAAAATTCAGGTAATTTAAAGAACGCCACTGACTTCGGGGAGCGCTTGAGACTACGAAATCCGGAGCACAAACAGAACTTGATACACCTATCTGAAATTTACCAGACCGCCGGCGATATTAGTCGTGCAACGATGCTGATAAATGAAGCAAAATACTTTGAAAATAACGGAAACCACAATGAACTTTGAAGATACATTAGTTTCGAACATTAAGAACGTAAAACAGTATGCCCCGTCCACGGAAAGAAGACAACACGGGCGAATCGACGTTCGTATGGGAGGAGATATCTTGTTATTCGCTTCTCATCCAAATTGGAAGGAAGCGAAAGAATTTCGAGTTCTCGACTACTCATCTCTCGGTCTTGGAATAGAAAGTCTGGACAAAGATCTTCATTTGTTAAGCGAAGATCTTAAAAAGAATATTTCAATACAGGTAGATTTTCGTCTTTCTCCAAAAGATACAAATCCATATAGTTTCGTCTGTAGGATCGCAAATCGATCTCAAAAGGAAGACCAACCCATAAGACTGGGACTCCATCGAATTTTAGGCTCGGAAGATCTTTTTCAAGATCGATCGGAAACTATGATGGAGATCTCGGATCAGATTCCTCTTTTCGGATTGATGGATCATCCTTTTCTCTATGATCAAACCTCTCTCATCAAGGTTAGGAGAATCGCGAGAAAACGATTTCTTATCGAAAACTATGACCAATCCTTAGCTATCTTCCCTTCGATGGAAATTGTATTTAGTCTGAATCTTTTTAGCGGAAACGAACCGATTCATGCAAAAGTGGAGGCGGTCCAACCCATCGCAGGTGGAATCAGTTTTATTGCGAATATAGATTTCCTTTCCGAAAATACGGAGAAAGCTATAGTACGATATTTTTTAAGACTCATCGATATAGGACCTTTTTCGCTTCGTAAATTAGGATTCAATACGGCTAATATCAAGAATATAATGACGTATAGATTCGTGAAATCGCAACAGGAGTATGTCGAGGTTCTAAAGTTAAGGAAACTTGCATATTCTGCCGTAAAAAAATTAAAAAAAGAGGCGGACCTATCGGACGTCTCGCATTGGTATGATCCAAATAGTAGAATCATAACCGCCTGGCACCATAATCGGCTAATAGGAAGCGCTAACGTATTCTTCGCTAATGGAGAGGATATACCTTTCGAATTGCAAAGACATATTAAACCGGAAGAATTCAAAAAGTTACCAAACGCGAGAGATATGATAGAAGTAGTCGGTTTGTGTATGCATCACGATTATCGAAAAAGCGATATTCTTATGGGTATATTTGAACGTATTTTTCACGTTCTAATTACCACGAATAAATCCTATATCGTGGCCGCTACCGATCCTTATCTTTGGAAAGTCTACGAACCGCTTGGCTTTGAAAAAACCGGAATTAAATATACACTTAGGAAGAACGACAGAGATTTGATTTTGGACGTAATAATGGTTCACCGGCGAGTAGGCACTTACGGCGGCCTAAAACTGGATCCGATGCGATGGAACGAACTCTACAGGGATATGTCAAGATATCTTGACGGACAAGGGGTTTTACCTAAAACAATGGGGTATAAGATCCTTTCTCCGATCTATAAAACATATATTGAATATGCTAAATTTATGGATAATTCCCAGAGAATGATAAAAGAAACGCAAAATGGAATCATTCAATCGAACATCGTAAAAAAGGTTCTGGATTATGAAATCATAAAACGTTTCATAGATAGTTATCAAACCGACTCCGCAAAAAATAACGCAGAAACGGAAATGGATGCTAACGACTAATAAGGTTATAGAATGGGGCTATCCTGTATCGGATAATGAAAGAACGAATGATCCTCTCGTATTCTTGAGGATTCCGGTTCCAGTTTTCACTGTGTTTTGCATTCCATTGTGTTAGGTGGAGTTCTTTTTCTCTTACCGATAATTTAGAATAAATTCTTTCCGAATGCGAAGGTAAGGTAGCAACGTCCGCGGCAGAGTGCATCAGCAAAGTAGGTGTTTGTATCATCTCGGCGAAGGATTCGGGAGAGGAATCTTTCAAGTCAGCCCCGGAACGTACGGATGCCAACCATATCGCGGAAGGCAACATCGTTAAGATGAGTTTAGAATATTGAACGATTGCTCTCTCGCGAAAAACCACAGTCGCTTTACTATAAGATGAATCCGCTAAAAGGAATGAAAACCTCTCTTTTGATTTAGCCGCGGCCAAAAGGGAAATGGCGGCACCCATCGATTGACCGGCAACCGCTATTTCCGAAGACTTCAATCCCGTTCGATTCTTAAACCATTGAATGATTTGCAAAAGGTCGTCCTTTTCATAAAAACCGTATGTGGATGAATCACCTGAACTCAGACCATGATAACGAACGTCATACACTAAAGAAGGACAGCCGAGCTTGTAAAAAAACTGAGCGTATTTAAGCACTGAAAAACGTGTAACCGTATAACCGTGCGTGATTACAGATCCACATCGATTCTTATACTTCGGTTCAAACAACCAAGCACGAATGGTAACGTCCTTTAATTTAATTGTCACTTCGGACGGAGGATCATTTAATCCCAATTTGGCGAAAGAAGCGATTGCCTGTTCTCTGCGATCTTCTTCCAACGTTTTTGTCTTAAAATGTATAATCTGATCCGAAAAATAGAATACGGCCATCGCATAGGATATGCTGACTACACTAATAAAAAAAATTATTCGCCTCATTTCATGGCTACCATTTGGAAAACGTAAACTACCCAAACGAATGCTTCAGTCAATCGAATATTGCTTATTTTATGAACGGAATGACAAAATTTTTTTATCTAACAATTGAATAATTTAAATCTAAAAGAAAAAAAGATTATTTGAATATTCTTATATTCCTCTTTATTCAATAATGATTCTAATTTCCTTCCGAATTAGAGTTATTTGTACAAGAATCTCGACGTTAAAAAATATAGAATCGCAGAATCGATCTCCGAAATGGAATGATCCGCTCAAAAAATAGAATCAAATTTTTATTCGGCTCCCCATTTTGGTACACGAAAAACCGTTTGCTTTTTTTCTTTTCGGAATTAGTTTCTTCATTCGACCGGAACCATCGAAAAGTCGAGTTCTAAAGAATACGAATTCCGACTTTAGAATCTTCCGCGGTCTTTTGAACGGATCACAATGCAAATTCCAAAAGCAATTCTTCTAACTCAATGTCTTCAAAACGATTTTACCGCCCTTCTTGAAAAATATGATCCTCTTCCGAATGCATTGCATGTCGGTTATCAAGAGTCAAAGCGATTGTTAGGCGAAATGGTGGAATACGGTCCGATCGATTCATTGATCGAATGGGCTTATTCCGTAGAACCGGATGATCTCTGGATCGTTCATATTCGAGATTGGCACGACGCTTCGGATTCTTCTCAAAAGGATCATCTTCGTCAATTCGGACCGCATTGCATTCAGAATACCAAAGGCGCAGAATTCGTTTTTGAATCTTGGCTTCAAGAGGAACAAAAGAAAAGACACCGAATCGTAGACGCATCCGGACTAAACGATTTCGTAAAAACGAATCTTGAGAAAATTCTTGAACCTTTGAAGGAACATCCTCTGAAAGTGGGAATTTCCGGAGTTTGGACCGAGGCAAAAGTTCAATTTCTTGCTTACGATATCAAAACGAGATATCCGCAATGGGAGATTGCGATATGCTCCGCCTTAACCGCATCCTCTTCCATCGGAATGCATTTTATCGCTTTAGATCAGATGAAAGAGATTTTAGGAATCAAAATCTTTCCTTCCATCGGAGCTTTTACTTCTTTCTTAAATGGAAGTGTTCCAAATTTAGAAAAAAGAATCACACATTCCAGAATTTCCACGGACCATTTCAGATTCGAAGAAGATTATAAAGTAAACGAAACGGATGAAAAATTACTCCTGTTCCTTTTTCGAGACTGCAAAGACGTCGAGTTCAAATGTCTCGACGGAGGATTTTCAGGAAACGTCGTTCTAAAATCCAAATCGATCGATCACTTAGGTCATAGCCAGGTTCCATCCGTGATCAAAATCGGTCCGCGGGACCTTATTGCAAGGGAAAGAATCGCCTTCGAACGAATCGAAGAAGTTCTTGGAAACAACGCACCGTCCATCGTAGATTTCGCCGAGTTAGAGGATCGAGGAGCGATTAAATACCGTTATGCGGCAATGTTAGAAGGGAACGTCCGCACGTTTCAAAAAGCATACGAATCCACGGAAGACATCCAAGATTTAAAAAGGATCTTGGACACGGTATTTCGAAAACAATTGGCCAAGCTCTACGATGCATCGGTTCAAGAAAAATTAAATTTATTAGAATATTATGATTTTCAATCTAAATATGCGCCCGGAGTCCGAAAAAGAATCGAGGCGATAATCGGAAAACCGGCGATCGGGGAATGGATCGAAATCGTTTCGGGTTTAATCGTTCCGAACGTCTGTAAGTTTTACGAAGAGGATCTGGTATCGCTTAAAGAATATGTTTCCCTTTCCCATTTTACTTCTTATATTCACGGAGATCTCAACGGTGCCAATATCATCCTGGACGCACAGAACAACGTCTGGTTGATCGATTTCTTCCACACACACAAAGGACATATTCTTAAAGACTTAATTAAACTTGAAAACGATATTCTCTACATCTTTACCAAAATAGAGAATTTAGAAGAATGGAAAGAGGCCATCGAACTTAGCGATGTCCTACTGAAAGTCGCAGATCTTGGAATCCCATTACCGCCAAATCCGAGAAAACCCTGGAAACATTCCAAAATAAACAAGGCGTATTCCATCATAGCGCATCTTAGATCATATTATTCTTCACTAATTAAGATGGATCGAGATCCTTATCAGCTTCATACCGGAGCGTTACGTTATGCGATGCACACTCTATCTTTTGACGAGTCCAACGACTGGCAAAAAAAATGGGCGCTCTATTCGGGAACTCTTTGTGTCGCGGGGATCAGAGAATTCATCCAGAGATCCAAAATTCTTCGAATTGATTTTCTCAAATCCGGCTCAAATCAGGAGGAGATTTCTCGCATCGGGCTTACGATTCTTCCCGGCCGAAAGGATCGGGAAAGAAATTTGCCGGAGGACATTCAAACGATTCAAAAGGAAGGAATCACGCACATTCTTTGTTTACTCACTGAGAACGAATTCTCGGAATACGGAGTCAAGGATCTCAAAGAAGAATATAAAAGTCGCGGCTTAAACGTATATTACTGCCCCGTCTTGGATCAAACCGCACCTTCACTGGAACAAGCAATCGCCTCCCTGAAGTGGATGGAGCTCGCACTTTCACAAAAGAAAAAACTGCTCATTCATTGCGTTGGGGGCTTGGGACGTTCAGGCACGTTTGCCGCGGCGTATATGATCTGGAAAGAAAAGCTGAGTTCAAGCGAAGCCATCTCCATCGTTCGAGAATCCAGAAGCGAACGGGCGATCGAATCCAAGGTTCAAGAAGAATTCTTATCCAATTTGGATACAAAAACGATCAATAAAAAGATAAATTAGATAATTCTACTATTCTCCTAATAGGGTTACGCCTTGCCAATTCTCAGGAACTCCGAATCTACAATGATGTACGGACTTCTCCAGATAAACTCTCGCGGCCTGATCCGCTCTATTTTTTTCCAAGATCCGATTGAATACGACGCAGGCTTCTTCGAAATGTTTTTCTCTAAACATTAGAACGCCGCGTTCAAATTCCTCGCGTGTATTCATATAAGAATCGATCAGATTTTCGGAGAGTCCGTTGAACACCTCCAAAACCGTGTGAACCGTCTTCTGATCGCGAATCTGAATCCGATCCACGACACGATAGTAGTATTTGGAAGAATTTGTTAAGCGAAATAAGGTGGAATCCGTTATAAGTAAGGAAGACTCGTACGTTCTACTCAGTTGTCCTATTCTGGTCACAACGTTTACGGAGGAAGAGATGACCGTGCTCTCCATTCTTTCAGCTTCTCCGATCGTTCCCAGCAAGATCGGTCCCGTGTGAACTCCGCTTCCCGAACGCACGGGATCTTTCCCGTTTGCAATTCTTTCTCGGTTAAATTCTCTCAAAATTCTTTGGATCTCAATCGCGCTATCAAGTGCCTTTTCCGGTTCGGGTGGAAATAACGCCAAAAAAGCCTCGCCGTAGTATTTATCTATAAAGCCGTCTCTTTCTCGGATGATCGGACCGACTTTTCCCAAAAAGGAATTGATGAACTCGAAATTCTCCTTTCCATTCATTTTTTCGGAAAGATCGGAAAAGGCCCTGATTTCGTTATAAAGAAGACTCATTTCCTCTTCGACGGTATCTCCGAGTTTAATTTCAAGAATATCATGTTTATTTAATATTTTAAGAAGTTCTCTAGGAACAAAAAGACCGTAAGAAGAATTCACTTTCTTCAAACTTTCCGACATGTCTTCTACCGCGTCGAAGGCGAGCGAATATCTTTTCGCAAGAAGATAGGCCTCCGAAAAAATAAAGGCGATCAATCCGAAAGGGGCGAGAATAAA
Organism: Leptospira stimsonii; assembly: GCF_003545885.1. Classification (NCBI taxonomy): domain Bacteria; kingdom Pseudomonadati; phylum Spirochaetota; class Leptospiria; order Leptospirales; family Leptospiraceae; genus Leptospira; species Leptospira stimsonii. Next base: position 1,113,707 of record NZ_QHCT01000001.1, on the reverse strand, counting down.
CGTAGGAATGATTCTTTTATTGTAAAAAATATCCTGGCTATACGCTAAAAAGAAAAGAAACAAACCGATCAGAATGGCGATCGATCCGGGCTTTTTTCGAAGGAGGGCAAAGATCAAAACGTAAAAGCCGTATGCAAAACATACAAATGTAAACACATAATAGTATTCAATCGTTCCCGTAAAAAAGACCGGGTCCTGCGAAACGACGATTAGGGAAAAGATCGAAGCGATACAAACGACCCCGTAGTGGATCTCTTTCCTCACTTCGTCCGGAAACAGCGCTCGTAAGAAAGCGGTCGCGAGAGGAGGAATCAAATAAAAACTGAGATACACGATTCTCATATGAATCTGATAATTGATTCCTGGAAAAATCACTTGAATCAAATTCTGACTCGTACTCAATTCGCGAAAACAAAAGACAAAACAGATGATTCCGAAATACAAAAGGGCCGCGTCTTTTTTTCTAAGAAAGTAAAGTGTAAAATGATAGAAGGCCATCGCCACGAGAAAACCGAATAAAAAGACGTCCAGAGTCATTCTTCTTTCTCGCAATCGAATGACTTCGTCTTCGTTTCCGAATATCAACCTTGCGGTCAACCCGCCTCTCGCATGATAAAAGTTGGAAAGTGGGATTCGAATCTGAAATTCGTTTTTCTGAATTTGAAACGGAATCACTCTTACGTTCCATTCCGGAATCGATGTCTCCTGTGTTTTTCCGGGAACTCCGTGCGATCCTATTTTTTTACCGTCGATCCAGATCTCGTATGCGGTTTCCGACGTTTCCGCAAGAAGAGCGAACTTTCTCGGTTCTTGACTCGGAGGTAAGATCACTTTTAAAAAATACGTGGCGATTCCGGTTCCGGGATAATTCTTACCTTCCGGAGTTTGGATTCGAGTCCAAGCTTTTGGAACAGGCATGATTCTATTTTTTTCGGGTTCTCTGTCCTGGCTTTCGGCAAACTCGTTCCACCGAAAGATCCAATCTCCTTGCATCGCGACAGGACCGTATTCTTCGAAATTCCAAGAAGAAAGATCCAAAACTCCCGATGAGGCGAGTATCTGCGGTCGTTCCGCTTCGCTCAGACATTGAGTCAAAACGAAAAGTAGACCGAGAAAAAACAAAACCTTCTTTGGATAAAATTTAGCTAAACTCATGGGAAGTTTTCTTTATTTTCTTTCCCACTTAGACTCATGGTCAATAAGAATATTGAAAATCGAGTTCTTTACTTTCTTTCAAAAGACATTCACAACGTCAGGACTCGACCATCGAAAAAAGATAGACCTTTTGCATTAAGAATCTTTGATCAAACGTCTAATACTGTTATTCCATCCCAGTTATTCGGCGAGCCGAATCTACAATAGTGGATCGATTTTTCGAGATACCAACGCGCGGGTTGATCTAGTTTATTTCTTTCTAATACCCGATTGAATACAACGCAGGCCTCTTCGAAATTTCTTTGTCGAAAATGTGAAATGCCTCTTTCAAACTCTTCTTTTGTGTCCATAAAAACATTGAGAAGAGAATCCGGTTGTCCATTAAAAACTTCTAAAATGGTTACGATAGAATTATGGCCTTTGAGCTGAATTCGGTCCAAAACTCGCATCTGATACTTTTCCGGATTTTCCAAACTAAAAAGGACGTGGTCCGTCATCAAAATAGATGAATCAAAGAGGCGACAGAGTTGCCCGACCCTTGTCGCAAGAGTAACGGAAGCGGAAATCACGGCGCCTTCCATCCTTTCCGATTCTCCGATCGTCCCTAAAAGAATCGGACCACGATGCAAACCTGTGCCGACTCGAACAGGCTCCCTTCCGTTTCCGAGCCTAAACATATTAATGTCTCTTAATATACTTTGTATTCCGACCGCACTTTCCAACGCGTCTTCCGCCTTTTGAGAAAACAAAGAAAGAAAAGCTTCTCCGTAATATTTATCGATAAATCCGTTATTATCCCTGATCAGAGGTCCGACTTTTCCAAGATAAGAGTTGATGAATTCGAAATTCTCCTTTGCGGAAGTTTGTTCTGAGATGATCTGAGAAGGCCGAATTTCATTATAGAGGATCGTCATCTCTTCTTCGGCCACATCGCCTAACTTCACTTCTATGAAGTTATTCTCGTTGAGAATTTTCAAAAATTCTCTCGGAACGAACAAACCGTAGGAGGTGTTCGTCTTGTTCAAAGTATTGGTCAAATCCACGATCGCGCCGAATGCCTGAGAATAGCGACGAGCCAACAAATAAGCCTGAGAAAAAAGCATTGCGAGAAGACCGATCGGAGAAAAATAACCCGTGTTAATGATTCTCTTATTGTAAAGCGTATCGTGAATGCTTACCAAAAAGAATATTAGCAATCCGTTTAATAGAAGAATGGCTCCGCTTCGTTTTCTTACGATCGCGAGTGAAAGAATATAAAACCCGTATAAAAAAGCGACAAACGTAAACCCGTAGTAAACGTCGATCGTTCCCGTAAAAAAGGAAGGAGATGTAATGAGAACCACCACGGAAGCCAGCGTTCCTACGGAAAGAATTCCATAATACGAGTATTCGTTCAGCTCCGTTGGGAAGATAGATCGAAAAAACGCCGCGAAGATCGGAACCGTTAGATAAAAAGAAAGATATACGATCTTACTATGAATCGAATAATCCAAACCGGGGATCAAAATTTGAATCAAATTTTCCCCCGTGCTGATCGTTCGGAAACAATACACGAGGCAAAGAATTCCGAAAAAGAGAACCGACTTTTCCTCTTTACGAAGATAGAATAAAGTAAGATGATAGAGAGCCATGATCGCCAAACTTCCGAAAACGAAAACTTCGATCGTCAGCCTTTTTTCCCGAATCGATTGGATGGAGGCGCTCTTTCCGATAAAAAATTTTCCGGTCAACCCTCCTCGCGCGTGGTGAAAATTAGAGATTAGAATTTTCAGATTGAGTTCTTTTTCCGTATTCAAAAAAGAAAATATTTTCTTGTTCCATTCCGGTTTTGAACTTTCAGAACTGATGCCGACCGTTCCGATGGATCCCAATTTTTTAGAGTTGATGGAAAGTTCGTATGCGGTTTCGGATATATCCGATTGAAATGATAATTCCTGACCTACTAAAGAATCCGGGAGTTTTATCTTTAGAAAATAAGTCGCATAACCTTGCGACGGGAAACGGCTTCCGTCCGGATTATCAAGCCTTACCCAAGATTTCGGAACCGTCGCAAAGGAGGAATTTTCCGTCCACGATTCTTGCGAAAATTGATTCCATAAAAAACGAAATTCTCCTTCGAGTAACGCCGGACCGTCTTCGTCGAAGTTCCATCCCGTAAGATCTAAGATTCCTTTTTCCGCTCTTGGAAACGGAATCGATTCGATACAAGAGCCGAAAAAAAAGAGAAAAACAAAAATCCAAAAATAGATCCTAAGAATTTTCATATTCTTATCCAGTCACTCGAACCGAAAAGACCGTTGTCGGATTAAAAGGAAGGTTCAGAAGAAGTGTTAATTTCATGTTGTTTCGAGTATCGATCGAAATCCGATTTCGAAACGATATTCTCATCCGCGAAATCAAAAGGTCAATGAATATTCAAACTATATAAATCAATTTCCGTTTCTCTTCCTTTTACTTTGAAATTTCCGAGCGACTTACAGTGCTTTCGATTTTCTTCGGAGAGAAGCTCGTAAACCGCCGAAGAAAAAAGAATTTTCTCCCCGAGCGCCGAACACAGACCTTCGATCCTCGATGCGGTATTGACGCTGTCTCCGATAACTGTAAAATCCAACCGATTCTTAGAACCGATCGCTCCTTGAACGACTTCTCCGTAATGAAGACCGATTCCTGATTCTAATATCGGAAATTGCGAAATACTCCATTCTCGATTGAGAATTTCCAATTCCTTCTGCATCTCTTGCGATGTTCTCAACGCGGCGTCGGCCGGAAAATCCAAATCCACAAGCCCGCCAAAGACGGCCATGATGGCGTCTCCGATGAATTTATCGATCGTACCTCCGTTGCGTGTAATACAATCCGCCATCCGATCGAAGTATTCATTCAATTGTAGAATCAACCGATCCGGATCGGACTTCTCACCCAAAGATGTAAACGATCTCAGATCGGAAAATAAGACGAGAACCTTTTTCTTTTCGGTTCGATCCGTGACACCTTCTCTTAAGAGTTTTTCTTTCACTTCTTCGGAGACGAATTGTCCAAAGAGTCTGGAAATGTTTGATCTTTCTTTTTCCCGTTCTAAAACCTCGGAAAGAAGACGTTTGGTATTTCTGACAAGGACTCCGACTACGATTCCTGAAAAAACCATCATCATCGATTTGAAAAAATAAATCGGCGGATCAGTGAGATCATGCCACTGAAGAAGATCTTTCGAATGAATTTCCAAAATTCCGTCTCTCGAGAGAAAGTAAAAAACAAGATATTGAAGTCCGCAATACGAACCCGAAAGAATCGATAATCGTTCGTCTAACGCAAAGCCGGAAAGAATCACCATAAAAAAATAAAGATAAGAAGCAGGACCGGTGATGTAAGTCGCGGCGCCTAACGGTAGATAGACTTCTGCGAGAACGTATAAAATTCCGGGAAGCGTCGAATAAAACAAAATCACAAGGTAGATCCGTGCGCCCTTTGCCATCTTGAATTTTGCGAGAAGATAAAAGAATAAGGAAACGATTCCACCGATCAAGGTCCATAAAATCGGAACCTGCATCCGAAAAATAATTCCCCACTCCTGCATCCAAATCAAGGCAATCGCGGCCGTCGTTCCCATAATAAAAGAATAGAAACTGACTTTTTTCAGAGTAGAATTGATCTCGAATTCCAAATAAGAAGAGTAAGATTCCTTTTCGCGAAAAGTTGTCATGGCCTGATGACCGTTTCACAAACGGACCGGAATTCCAAGAATTTTTGAAAGAGAGGTCAATTTTATTTTTCCAAACTCGTTTTCACTCTTGATCTGCTCCCTTTTTTACCGTTCATTCCTCTTTAGCAGGCTCTCGCAAATTGAAAATCGAAGAAAAACCGAAACCGTTCTATCTTTTTTCCGGAAGTTCATCGAAGAATCCCAAAAGAAGAAAATCCAATTTTTATTAAACGACGGTGCGTTTTCTAAAGAGCGAACTTCTCGAAGAACAATTCCGATCCACTCAAATGCTCCTTACTATATGGAAGGAATTAAATTATAATTTTAGACCTTATTTAAGTTTTTCTAAGGACCCTATAAAACAAACTTCGACCAGAAATCCTTTTTACGTTCGTTTTTTGACGTTATACGAAACTCCGTCGAATCCTATAAATTCGAATCAAATAAAGCAAGAAAGAAGCGTATCTTACTGCACATTTTTTATAATTCGATTCTCTTTATCATTTCGACAACGCTCGATTCTAAATAAATTTAGTGTATTATAAATACATTATGTAATTTTATACCACCGGAAATAAATGATTCAAAGGAAAATCTATACACTTGTTGAAAAGTAAATCACAAGGAGAACCCTTTACATGAAGAAATCAAAAACTGGACTTGTAGTCTTGCTTGCCCTGACAATGTTTTTGTCTGCCTGCAAAAAAGACAAGGATGACAACACCGCTACTGCCGCTTTACTTTTCCTCTTGGATCAAACTTCAGGAAATTGCGCCGTGGTAACGAGAACAAGTTCTACAGTCTTTACCGCAAATTTGAGCGTAATTCCAAAAGGAGGATGTAACCAAGCGACAATTACCGGATCTTCCTTAGCGGCAAACACGTTACTCACGCAGGCGAACTACGACGCGGCCCAAACTCTTGCCACGTCTTTGGGATGCACAGCAAACACGAAAACTGCGCTCACAACTGCAAAAAATGCAGTAAACACGTCCGCAACGGCTCAGAGTACGTTTGACACAAACGCCGAAAAAACCAGATATTTTCCAATCGCCGACCTGAGAGTCGAAGGTATTGTAGCGTTAAACACCGCGCTATCACCGCTGGGATTCTCGCAAGCAGAAATATTAGCGCTAAACCTGTTAAGCATAGACCTGCTTAAAGCTCTTACGCCGATTAGCTACCTCTCAACTGCGGCGGTAGGAGCAGGTGATGCGGCGTGCATAACTGCTGTCGGAAACAAAATTGCTACGGACTACGCCGGCGTTTATGGCTTTGACCAAACTGCGACCACAAAAGCGAAAATTACAAAACTCGCACAAGCTCAGTGCACGTACGGCAGTGGCGCCGCCGCAACAAGCACTTGCGCAACACTGAATACTCAATTCTAATTTGAGTTCAAATCTGATTTTCAGAAAGTTATCCTTCACCGGATAACTTTCTAGAGAATACGATTGTTAAAGAGTTTATGGAATACTAATGTTCATTCATAAAAAGATTCTACAGAGTGCTCTGTCCTTTCTACTTTTAACATGCAATCCACCGTTTGAAACGATCTCTTATGATCGAAATGACGACGGGACAATCGAAAACAGACTTTATACAAAAACCGATTCTAAGATCGCTATCTTTATGGAGACATTCGAGAATCAAAAAGATTTTCCGGATGACTGGATGTGGTTGAAAATGGATGCAAAGGATCCAAAATCTTACCAAGAATTATACAATGAGATCGCTTCCAAAGATCCTCAAAAAGTTGATATAAAGATCTGGTTCGGACCAGGAAACGTAAAGATGATCGAAAAAGCGGATCGGGACTTGGACGGCTATTTTGAAACGACACAGTACTACAACCGCTTTGCAAAACCGAAAGTGACGTCGAGTATCATCGCTCGAATCGAAATCGACTCCGATAAGGATCAAAGACCGGACATTTGGATTTTTCCTCTGGAAAGGATGGAGTTAGACTCGAACAAAGACGGAATTCCGGACAAACTCGTATCGGATCCCAAGACAATCGGTGAAGCTTTGAAAACAAGAACTCAAACCATCACTTCTAAAACGAAGTCTCTTTCTCTCGGTCAATCCTGGGCGCTTCATCCGGAATTAATCCAAGACGAGAGCCTGAGAGCAGTGATCCTCTTTTCGATCTGAGAAGATTCTAAAACATTAAACTTTAACAAGATTTCAAGTAATCAACCTTTCCTTTTTAGAGAAAAAGGATTCTCTTTTTCAAAATCAATCTTTAGTTCCAAGAATCATGTTACTCTTCTCTATTTAAATAAAAGAAGCGATGATTCCGCTTTCGGATTTAGAAAAGAATAACCGAAGTCAGCTCCAAACCGAAAAAAAGATTCATCATATAATAAGATATCTTTATTTTCATAAAACTCAATCAGATTAATTACAAAAAATAAAATCAAATATTCCATCCCGTCAAATTATAAAAAAATTTTAATTTTAATTTAATTATATATAAAAACTATTAGTTTTTTATTATATTCAGTTTAATGAATTCAATGCAATTACGTTGACCGTGCGATCAAAGAAAATTCACTCTATTGAAAAGCATGGCGTATCTCCGCCATTGTATCACAGGAGAAAATTTAATGAAAAATTGTTTTTTTAGAATCACTGCGATTCTTTCGATCGCAGTAGTATTCAACGTTTGTAAGAAAAGTGACGATGGAAATGACGACACGATCTTAGCGGCTCTTTTGTATGTTGCGGATTTATCTAGCGGAAATTGTGCTACAATTACAAAGAATTCTAGTTCCCTATACAACGCAACTCTCACTTCCGTTCCAAAAGGCGGCTGTAATCAGGCAACCCTTGCGGGTAGCGACGTAGCGGGAAGAGCGGCTTTGATCAATGCAAATTTCGACGCGTATTCCGCCCTTGCTACATCACTCAATTGTTCGGTAGCGACCACAAACTTAATCACTTCAGCTAAGAATACAACATTAGCGGCCAATACGCAAGCCGCCTTTGATAACTTAGTAGCAACGACAAAATACGTTCCTATTCAAGATTTGAGATTAGAAGGGGCGCCCGTAGTTACGAAGAGCGCATTTGGCTTAGCCTTAGGTTTGTCGGAATCCGACGTTTTGTCCTGGAAGCTCTTAACAGTAGACCAAAATAGAAACGCTCAAAATCTTATAAACTTGGCAACGTTCGCAGGTGGAGCCGGTGATGTGGCCTGCGTGACTGCAATTTCGAATAAGGTTAGTAGCGATTTTAAAGGTTTCTTGGGTTTGGATCCTTCGGCGATAACAAAAGCAACGATCACTGGAGTTGCACAAATAACCTGTCAATACGGGACTTCCGCAGTCGTAGCGAACAAATGCGCTACGCTAAACACGGAATTCTAAACTAACAAAAAGATTCTATAGAAAATAATCTATTCTATAGAATCTTTTTTAAATCTTTCCTTCAGAAAACATCATACAGCCTTTTCGAATCTTTTACAAGCGTTCCAATACCAAGAAGAAGCCAAGTCCGTCGGAAATTCTTGCAACACTTCCGCGAAATATGCTTCCGCATTCTTATAATCGTTTTGGAAATAGCTCAAAACTCCCTTTTCAAACTTTGCTTTCGTCTTGAAGAATTTTTCAGCGTCCTCGCTTTCCTTGTCGCAAAATTCCAAAACGGCGAGATCTTCTTTTTTTCCTTTTACGAATGTTCTTCCTAAGTATCGATAGAGAAAAATCGACGGATCCTTTAACGAGGAAAAAGCAGTTTCACTGAGAAGAATTTTGGCGCCGTAGATTTTAGTAAGCCCTTCTATCCGCGAAGCGGTATTGACCGTATCCGAAATTACGGTTACTTCCATTCGGTTGTTAGATCCGATGGTTCCTAACATCACCGGTCCTTTGTGAACGGCAATTCCGGTCTCGATGGGTTTATATCCTTGACGATTTCGGTCCACGTTATACGCCTTTAGTTGGCGATGCATTTCAATCGCCGCCATCAAACCGTCATCTGCGTCGGTTTCGAAAAGAGCCATGATAGCGTCTCCGATAAATTTATCGATGGTTCCCGAATGTTTTTCCACTGCGGGAGTCATTCTTTCCAGGTAGGAGTTTAAAAAATTAAAATTCTCCTGAGGGCTCATCGTTTCGGAAAGTTCTGTAAAAGATCGAATATCGGAGAATAAAACGGTCATCTCTTTTTGGATCTGATCTCCAAGAGAGACTTGGATCACTTCGTTCTTTCCCAATAGATTGATGAGTTTCGAAGGTACAAATCTTGCGAACGATTCGTTCAGACGCGCTTGTTTTTCGATGGAGTCCTTTTGTTCCCTTATAAGTTCTTTTTGTGCTTCCTGTTTATCCTTGATTAGTAAAGAAATTCTATCACCTAACCCCAAAGAAAGCAAAGTGACTTCCAAACCGGAACCGATCTGCATACTGAATTCAGTCATAAAGTTTACGGGGATTGATCCTATGGTTTTGAGAGCGTAAAACACTCCACCGATGAGTAAAGCCGAAAATGCGATCATAAAATAACGAGCCGGTCGAAAGCCGCCTAACAATGCTTTTATTCCGAAGCCGAGAATCGAAAACACGGTAAATAAACCTAAGATCGCGACTTGAAAAGCGGCTTGTGTCAAACTTACAAAGAATGAAGAGATCGATGCAAGTGCGCAAAGTCCGATCAATATCTGATTGAATTTATGCAGAGACGGAAATGTGTTTTTTGTATCCAAAAAATCCCGCGTGAATAGAAGAATGCTCAATTCTAAAAGACCTGCTAAAAAAGGATTCATCCGTCGAGCGCCCCAAGAAAATTCAGGCCAAAAATATTCATAAGCGAAACCGTATTGAGACATGAGAAAAAGTGCGAAGCAGACAATATAGAAGACGTAATAGAAATAGCTTTTGTCCCTGACCGTTAATAAAAGGAAAAGATTATAAACCGCCATCGCGATTAAGATTCCGAAATAAATTCCGTTGATATATTGAATATCTCTAATATTCTTATAAAACGCGGTCGGCTCCCAGAGTATCAAGGGCATCTGCATACTATCGTCGTTCTTAAACCGAAAAAAATAGGTTGATTCTCCAGGTGGAACCTGAATCGGAAAAACAAAAGTGTGACTTTCGATCGGCCTTTCCTTAAAAGGTTTCGTGATTCCAACCGTGATCCCTTTATAACCGTCCGAACTCGGGGAATAGAATACGATCTCGTCGATGAGGGGAAAGGTTACTTCGATCATTTTTTCACGAGTATTTGCTTCACTGTTGAAAAGTGTAAACTTCAACCAATAGGATGATTTCGTAAAACCGAAAGAAGGATTTGTTTGATCGGACTTTTGAAACGGAATACCCTGCACGGAATCGATCGTAAAATTAGAATCCGGATCTTCTAAAATTTGAGAATAAGGCCCTAATCGAACTTGATCATCCTCTAAAGGAATTCGTTCTCCAAAAATTGGAACTGATAGAAAAAGAAACAATAGTACAATAACCCGCAATGTTCTCACGCAATCCTATCTCCCGTATTCCTATGGAATTCCAGCAAGGGTTTGCACATTCCAAAAAACGAGAAACAATTATTTATTTCCAAAGTAAAAAACGAAACGGATTCGAATGAATTTCCGAAAGCGGATTCGTTTATCAAAATAGAAGAATCGATTCCGATATAGAATCTTATATTTCAATGATAAGATTATAAATGATGTGCAAACGACCTAAGAGCGTGATCGAACCGAAAATTTACACGGAGAGAAAGATCTTTCCGTAAGAAAGAATTTCGATATTCGCGACGATTCAACCGTGAAATTCCGTCTTAACACCGTAGATTTAATCCATTCTTATAGATTCGGAATCAGAAAAGAAAGAGCAAACTGAAAACGAACGCCGAGATTCCATCGTTCTTTTAAGAAACGTAGCGGACTTTCTGCGCCTCTTCTTTTCTCGGTGAAACACCGTGAATTCTTTTGAACGCTTTTGAAAATGCGAATGCGGAGGAATAACCAACGATCCTTGCGACTTCTTCCAGAGTAGCGTCTTGATCTTGGATCAGAGTTCTCCCTTTTTCAATCCGAAGTCTCGCGAGATAGTCCATCGGAGTACAGCCCAAAACGTCTCGAAAACGATTCGCAAGAGAAGCCCTTGAAATCCCGATCGCCTTCGCAAGATTCTCCAACGTCCAAGAATGCGCAGGTCTTTTGTGAATCGCTTCCAACGCCGCAAGAATTTTTTCATCTCTAAAAGCGTTTCTCCAACCGGGCGAAGAGGAAGGATGAGTTTCCAACCAATGGCGTATAACGTAATACAGAAGAATATCGGTCAATCTTTGAAGAATCAGATCCGACCCTAACTCCAAGTCGACTTCCTGAGAAATCAGAATCAAAGTCGTATGCAACGGGTGATGCGGAGGGATTTCACCGGAACGAATAAGAATATGATCCGGAAGTTCGAGAAAGAATGGATGTTGCGTGGTCTCAGGGACCTCATACCGAACCGAAACAAACGTTGTGATCGGAATTCCCAAGGACTTGGGATCCTTTTTCAAGAGCTCGTTGAATTTACGAATATCCATCGCTTTGTGGTTCGGAGAGGACACTAACTCGTGATTGAATCCCTTCGCGATAAAAAGAATATCGCCCTTTTCTAATGGAATACACTTTCCTTGAAAACGGACAAAACAAGAACCTTGAGAAAGCAAATGAAATCCGCCGCTTCTTTCACAGGGGAAACGAAGTCCCCAAGCTTGATACATCGATCTTCTCGCAAGAATATCGGTTTTCCATGAGGCCGCAGTGAGAATTTCAGAAAGTAAATCCATAAGCCGATTCTAACAGGAAATATCCTAAAGTCGACTCCTTTATACGATTGGATATGCTTTTTAGATTCTAAGACATAGCCAAATTCTTCCATTTCGGTTATTATCTTTTTAGGAGAATGAATTATGAAAATTTTTGTATTTGCCGGGAGTGGACTCGTTTCCGGTTTAGTGATCGAAAGTTTATTAGAAAAAGGTCATATAGTCTACGCCGGAACTCGAAACCCGGATTCCGGAAGAAAGGCGCAAAACCTTCACTGGGTAAAAGCGGACGCTTCCCAGCCGAATCTTGGACTGGAAGTTTTAGACCAGGTTGATCGGGCATTTTTTCTTTGCCCACCCGGTTATACGGATCAATTCAGCGTTCTAAACCCTTGGATAGAAAAAGCAAAGTCTAAAAAATTACAAAAAGTTGTACTCATGACTGCGATTGGAATCGATCATTCACCGGAAGATCTTCCGTTTAGAAAGCTGGAAATTTCTCTCGAAAACTCAGGACTTGCGTACAATATCGTTCGACCCAATTGGTTCATGCAGAACTTTCAGACGTTCTGGATTTCCGGAATTTTAAAGGATAAAAAAATCTATTTTCCCGGTGGAAACGCAAAAACGAGTTTTATCGATGCAAGAGATATCGCCTCTTCCGCTGTTACACTTTTGTTGAATGATTCTTCGAATGGAAAGGGTTTTACTCTTACGGGCAAGGATTCGATCACTCACGAAGAGGTGGCTCAAAAATTATCGAAAGCTACGGGCTTGAACGTCGCATACGCCGATATAACATCCGAAGATTTCAAAAAAGGTTTAGTAGGCGCAGGAGTTCCGGAAGATTATGCGAACGTTTTGGTTTATCTCGCCGGCGCTTTAAAAGACGGACACGCCGCTCCGGTTTCAAACGCGGTAAAGGAAATCACAGGAAAAGATCCGATTCCTTTCGATCAGTATGCGAACGATAATAAGAAAGCTTGGTTGAATTAGAAATTCTTGAAACGCCCGATTTTCAATCGGGCTTGTCTTTCTTCCTAAAAATTGGTCGTTTGTGATCTCACGGCTTCGGATAAAAAAACATTTTTAAGAATTTTTCAAAATTCTTAAAACAAGAATTGCAAAAAGTCTAATTTCTTGCCGAATAAGGTATGTTTAGAAAGGAGAATTTCGATTCATGAAAATCAAAGGAATTGCACTGGCATTCTTACTGTCCGCTTCCGTTTTACAAGCGGAGCCTTTTCAACTCAAGAGCCCCGAACTCACCGCGGGAAAAGTAATCGCCGAGGAACAAGTGTTTAACAGTTTCGGATGTACTGGTGGAAACGTTTCCCCTTCTCTTTCTTGGTCCGGACTACCGAAGGATACAAAGAGCATCGCTGTCACCGTTTATGATCCGGATGCGCCGACCGGAAGCGGATGGTGGCATTGGATCGTTTTCAATCTTCCGGCGACTACTACCTCTCTTCCTGCAAATGCCGGAAACCTCGAAAAGAATCTTTTACCGAAAGAAGCTGTTCAGAGCAGAACCGATTTTGGAACAGGCGGTTATGGCGGACCTTGTCCTCCTAAAGGCGACAAACCACACCGTTATATCTTCACTGTTTACGCATTGAAAGATAAAATAGGAGCAGATCAGAATTCTTCCGGAGCATTGATCGGCTTTTATATCAATCAACTGAAAATCGGCGAAGCAAAAATCGTCGCAAAATTCGGAAGATAAGAGTCACTCAAACCGATTTTGTTTATACCTCTCGGCAGAAACCTTGTCCTGAGGTATAAACTTTCAGAATTTATTTTTTAAGAATCTGAAAAGCTTCTCGATTTTTTACGTAAAATTCCGTGCGAACAGGGAATTCAATCCGATAGAATCACGGAATGAAGGCTCAGAGGTTTTTCCTTTCCTTTTACTTTCACTTCTCCGATTGCAACCGTATGAAAATCCGGACCGACACGATCCAAAACCTCCTGAGAAACCAAAAATTCCACATTCAATTCTTTGCATGCAGATTCGATTCGAGAAGCCGCGTTCACCGCATCCCCTATTACCGTAAATTCCAACCTTTCCTCGGTTCCGATATTGCCGCAGATCGCCTCTCCGAAATGGATTCCGATTCCTTGCCTTATTTCCGATAGACCTTTCTGAGATCTTGTAATATTCAAATTTTTTAATGCCTTTTTCATTTCGATTCCAGCCCGCATCGCATTGAGACAGTCCTGTTCGGAGGATTCGGGAATTCCGAAAGTGACTAAAATTCCGTCGCCTATGAATTTATCGACGGAACCTCCGTTTTCAAAAACGGCACGAACCATTTCCTTATGGTAATCCGTCAAAAGAGAAATCACCTCGCCCGGAGAAAGTTTTTCTGAAATCGAAGTAAAATCTCGAATATCACAAAACAGCACTGCGATATTTTGAATTGTACCTCCGGGTGCAAAGAGATTATCTTCCGCCGTTATTCTTTGAATGACTCCCGGAGAAAAATATCTACCCAACTGCGAACTCTTTCTTTCCAGAGAAACGGATTCTTTCAAAAGCGTTCTTGCGGTAAAGGAGATAAAAGAAACGAGACCTCCGTATAACAAAACCAAGGCGGTCATCGAAAAGTAATACTCCGGATTCGCTTTAGGAGATAAGAAGGTTTCCGATAGACTCGAAGTCCATTCGACAGTCGGATCGCGTTGAACATATAAAAACATCCAAACGGAAATCGCTACAGATCCAAAAGAGACTAAGATCGGATATACCGGTTTAAGAGATAAACCGCTCAACAAAATGAAAACGGCGGCGACCGGTATAAAACCCGTTTTCATTAGATACGTTTTCGGAATCGCCTCCCCTCCCACCGAATCATACCAAGTCCAAGGAAGGATCGAAAGAATCAAGATATCCAAAAGAACACCGCTCCAACCCGCGATTCGATTGTCGTCCTTCAGGCAAAATCGCTCCTTCGATAAGAACCAAATCATACAGGTCGAGGCGAGCGCGGTTCCAGCGTATAAGATAAGAATCCAGATTCTTTCCGTACTACTTTGTGAGACGTTCAGGCTGGGTGGAATAAAGGAAGCGGCGATGATGATTCTTAAAACATAACCGATTCGAAACGCACGTTTTTCTTTTTGCCCGAGAATATCTTCCGTTGGTTGCATACAGTAATCCTTCGTAATATGAAAAAATATTCACAGTCCTACGTGTTCTATCGAAAGGAGTGTGAAATTATAAATATCAAAATATGATTTTGAAATCGATGCCGAATCAGTTCTTCGATTCACGTTTTTATCTATAATAGCTAAACGTCCATTCAAAATAAATTCTTTACAATTCTATATTCATTCTAAAAGTTCTTTTTCCACAAGGATCTCCCACTTACTATGAATCGATCGTTTTTATTCTTACTCTTACTTCTACTTGGTACATCAAGTTTCGCTCAAAATACTTCCCTTTGGCAGACGATCTTCGGGGGAGAACAATTTAGCGGACTCAAACCGAATGAGTGTCCGGAAGAACTTCCTTCCGGACTTGCTTCTTTTGCAGACGGTAGCTTTCTCGTTGTAGGTTCGGCCAATGATTGCGCAAAACAAGATCTAAATTCTAAGATTGAACAACGGAAATACAGCGCGGCCTGGGTTGCGAAATTAGACCCGAATGGGAACCCGATCTGGTGGAAGTATCTTTTTCCGAGCAAACCCGTCGATATGGACGGCTATTCAATCGCGGTTCATAATCATGAAAGTTATAGAGGAGAACATTTGATCGTAACTCAAGACGGCAATTTTGTCGCGGCAGGAACGATCGGAAGTTCTACGTTCAATCGAAAACTCTCTTTTTCAAAACACGATGCGCAAGGAGAACTCATAGTGGACCGTTTTATCAATGCGAGTGCGTTTTGCGACGGCTTCTGCGGATCGGAAGATCCGCAAATCTTTCACTTGCAGGAACTTTCGAACGGAAAATTCAGAGGACTCGTATCGGTTTCACATAAGATAGAAACGATTGAAAAAGAAGGAAATACAACGGTTACCTCGACTAAAATCAGAACGAGCTTTTTATACACACTTTTCGATAAGGATGGATCTATTAAGAATTCGAAATATATTCCCGATCTAAGCTTCGCTCCCGATGCATTCGCCGCCTTACCGGACGGAGGATTCGTTTTTGTTGTAAGCACCGATAACGTATCCGGAAAAGAATCACAAAGGGATGTCATCGTACAGAGATACGATGACGACGGAAACCCTCTCTGGAAGAAAAAATTCGGAATTCAAGGAGTGGAAGACTTTGGCATTTCCCTAGTAAGACTTACCGACGGCAATCTCCTTTTATCCGGAGGAATTTCCGGAGGAGGGAACAAATCCGCTTGGCTTCTAAAACTTACTCCCAACGGAGAGACCATTTGGGACGTAAAACACAGATTAGGTGGGCAAAACTTTTTGGATCCGATCATCGAATCCCCCGACCACGGATTCTTAGGAATCCTTTCCGACGGAGAAGGACCGATGATTCTTGTGAAGTTTGATTCTTCCGGAAAAAAAATCTGGGAGAAGAAACATTCTCAAAGGGTTTACATGGCGAGCAAAATTCTAAAAAACGAGAAAGGTTACGTCATCCTTTCTTACACAAAGAAAAAACCGGCCCAATACGTTGATGCACTCTTGATTCAAACCGATTGGGACGGAAACGTTTCCAAGGAAGCTGTAAGAAAGAATTTTCCGTAAGAATATTTTTCGGACGCGAAATGCGAAATGTCGATTCGAACTTTTTTGTAAAGTAAAACTTGGTGTTATCTTGTCGGAGGTACGACAAAACTATTGAGGAAGAATTTTGATTGAGGAAAGCGAGTTTTTCTGTTATGGGAGAATTCGCCGTGGTTTTCCCGCCACCGAAACTCAATGATTCGCTCCCTATGAGTCGCTCATCAACCCCTCCACCCAAGATCAGGGTGGGGCGCGCGAATTTCACGAAAAGAGCTTGTCGTAACTACGACTAAGAGCAAAAAGTCTTTTTTTTTTTACCTTCGAATTCCTTTAAAAATTCTGAATATTCTGCCTCTCGCCTTTTTCGTAAGTTTTTTAGAAAGAATTTTGAAACAAAAAAGATCAGAATCGAAACAAAAAGAAAAATCAATAGAGGCGTCACGAAATTCGAATACTCGGTATTTTAAAGTTTCTTTTTTACAAAACAAAAACAATCCGTGGTATGATCCATTACCATTCCGGTCGCTTGCATAAACGCGTAGCAAATCGTAGAGCCCACGAATTTGAAACCTCTTTTTTTTAAGTCCTTGCTCATCGCTTTCGATTCAGAGGTTTCGCTTGGCACTTCTCGGTTCGTTTTCCAAGAGTTGTAAATCGGCCTTTGATCCACAAAGCCCCAGATGTATTTATCGAAAGAGTCGTATTCTTTTTGAATATTCAAAAATTCTTTTGCGTTTTTTACCGTTGCACGAATTTTCAATTCATTCCGGACGATTCCTTCGTTTTTGAGAAGGGATTGAATTTTCTTTTCTCCGTATCTTGCGATTTTTTCGGGATCGAATCCGTCGAAAGCTTTTCTGTAATCCTCTCTCTTTTTTAGAATCGTGATCCAAGACAAGCCGGCCTGAGCTCCTTCTAAGATAAGGAATTCGAAAAGTTTTCGATCATCGTGAATCGGTTTTCCCCATTCCTCGTCGTGATAACTTCTATAAAGCGGATCCTTACTCGCCCAAGCGCATCTCGTTTTCTCGGATTCTTTCTTCATCTTCTTCCGTTTTCGTTCTTCGTGACGACCTCAAAAATAGATTCTTATCCTAAGAATGGAAATTGAAATCTTCCTTCTTTGTCCGGTGTGATCTCATAAACATTTTCCACTGCGTCCGTGTTCAATGGGCCGTAGATATGAGGAAAAATATTCTTCCCCTCTTCTTTCGGAAACTTAGGAGAATCACTCTTTTCGTATTTTAATTCCGATCTTAATTTTTTCGTGTTCACAACGAGAAGAACCAAATCCTTTCTTCCGGCAAAAATTCGGTTCGCCGTGTCTTCCACCTGATTCTTCTTAGAGCTATGAATAAATCCTTCTTTCGAAAGGGAATCCGTGATATAAGCGCCGGTCCTGATCGCTTCTTCGTAATCCTTCTTAGAGGCGATATTGTAGATATAAGTCGGGGTCGATTCTACCATCTTGCGATATGATCTTCGGCCCAACCTTGACCGTTCGTGATCTTGTATTCGTTTTTTCCCAATCGTATGACTCCTTCGAACTTCCCGATCATCTGATGTACGGAAGATGCAAAAATCCCGGTGTTCGTCGTCGCCTTTCTGTGAAATTCAGGAATGAATTGTAAATCGATCGCCTGAGAATCTTTCGTATACAAATGCCACGGTTTCATCCAATTCTCTTTATCGATCGTAAAAACAGCGTTAGACGGAATCTTATAAATTCTTCCGTTGACTAAGATCGCGTTTTCCGTGGTTCCGGTTTCGTCCGTCCATCCGGCTCCGAGATTGATCCCGATTCTTTCTCCCGCGTTAACCGCAACCATGGACGCCCAGTTCCATTTGGTAGAATAAGGCCAAACTCCTCTTCCGTAATCCAAACAAGCAAAAGAAGTCTCCGGTTCGAACTTGTGTTCCATCGCGCCGTATCGGACGGTTCCGCTCGCTCCGACTCCGAATAATTTTTCCGTAAACTGAAATCTTCTCTTGGACCAAGGAACAACTACGTTGAGCGTCTCCCAATTCTCCGGAACGGGAACCAATAGTTCTGCCTGTACCGGAATCTTATTTCTTGGTGAAAAATTGATCGAAAGGCGATATCCTTCTTCTTCCCGAAAGAATTGCAATCTAGCGTTATTTCCGATGTAAGTCGCGTTGCTCCCTAAGAGTTGTCCCAAACTCACTCCCGATCCAAAAGGCGTAAGAATTGTCCCTTCCTCGAAATCTCCCGTTTTACGATTCAACCAATAGACGAAAATAACACCGGCATAATCCACGTCCGAGATCGTAAATGACGCTAAGAAATTCTCGTCATAGATACACCAATAATTCCATTTCTTTTTTCGAAGATAATGTCCGCTGAGATTACAGCGATGCAAAGGCTTCTTGGACCAACCGACCGCGTTTAAATTCAGATTCCCGGATTTATCGCAAAGATTCGTTTCTTGTCTGATTTCTGTCTCTAAGTTCATCTATGGAAAACTCTTTTTAGGATAATGAGTACGGATACCAAGCCCTCCTCCAAAAGTCGACCTCTTTCCGATCAGTTTATGAGTCTGTTTGGATATAGGTTGGAATCCCCTATCGAAGGTTAATTTCTTTTCAAATTATAATTCATTCTCTAAGTTTTACGAATCTTTTCCCTTGAAAGAACGCATCATCTTTGATAGATTAGTTCAAAAGAATCAGATTGCTATTTTAGATTTTTCTTAGGTATAAAATGAAACCCTTCCTTCTAATTTCGATTTTTTGGCTCTTCCTTCACTCTTGTAATCCCGCAAAGGAATTCAACTCAGGAAATCCGAGAACAACCGAGTATTGGGTGAGCCAATTCCTTGCGGGAATCCATCCCATTATCTTTCGCGAAAACACAGGGACCTTAGAATGGATGATAGTCGAAGGAAAAGTCGCGGCATCTAGTCGTGGGAAAGACATCGCCCTCGATCCATTTCTAAACACGGTCGTCGCGGGTGAAACGGACGGGGCCCTCTTTAACGGAACGGTGATTGGAACCCAGGATATTATCGTGGCAAAATACAATCCTGAAAGTGGTCGCGCTTGGGCTCGTCAACTGGGCGCACCGGGCGCCCTCCTTACGGTCGTGGGAATTGCGACGGATCTATTAGGAAACTCTTATATCGCTGGATACACGAATGCGTCCTTCGCCGGTCCGATGTTGAGCGGTCAGGATCTTTTTGTAATCAAGGTTTCTTTGGACGGAACTCCGATTTGGAGCAAACAAGTCGGTCCTACCGGTGGAAGTTTTTTTCTAAATCCTACGGACATCTGCGTGGATAGTCTCGGAAATTCCTACGTCGCAGGAGATACGAACGGACCTTTCGGTGGCCCGGTCGCGGTCGGAGGGACCATGTTTGTGGTTCGTTTTGATTCTTCCGGAAATCAATCCTGGGCGACACAACTTTCAGTTACGGGTGCGAATACCACTGCAAGCGGACTTGCCTGCGATTCTACTTCCGGCTCGGCTTTCGTCGCCGGTTTTGGAGGCGCTAATTATTCTACGCTCACCGTTCCCGGAATCGGCGGAAACGATCTTTTCGTTTTTAGATACGACTCGAGTGGAAACAGACAGTTCTTCACTCACCTTGGTCAAGCAACCCTGGAAGTCCTTACCGGGCCTATAACTCTGGATCGATCCGGAAATATTTTTGTGGGAGCCGGAAGTAATGCGGACTTCGGTTCCGGAAATCCGGGAACGACGTATGCGGGAACCCTCTTTAAATTCGACCAAAGTGGAACGCAACATTGGGTTCAGCAATTCGGCGTCAACAACGGAACTGCGACCACCACGGTAGCGTCTTTAGCCACCGATCTCGCCGGTAACCTTTTTTCAACTGGATATTCAAACGGAAACTTAGCGACCGGTTCCGGAGCGTCCATCGGGAACAACGATTTATTTTTTACGAAACACAACGGACAAGGTCAGCAACAGTGGCTCCGTCAAATCGGAACCGCCGGCGCGACTCTTATGGGGAACGGAATCGTTACCGATCCGGAAGGTGGGCTCTATGGAACGGGTTCCGCAAACGGAACAATCAACGGAATTTCTATCAAAGGAACGCAGGATTTGTTTTTAGTCAAATATCGCTAATCAACCATCGAAAGAATTTCTTTTCTATTCAAAAAAGATCCTCTTGTTAGAAAGGATCTCAAAGACCGCAAACCATGAATCGAAATAGAAGCATCATTCACGTCGGACTCAGCGACTTATTCTTACCGATCGTAGTCAGATCCAAATCGGAAATTCTTCAGTTCCAATCCAAATTAGAAGAATTGGGAATCGAAATCACGGGAACCAACTACGGACCGAATCAAAACGTCCTTACGAGACAACTTTCTCAGTCGGTTCTTACGATCCAAGTGATCAACGCGGGACCGAATATTACACAACTCTTAATCATCTCCGAAAACCCGGACGGCTCTTTGGAATCCATCGAAGAGGATTTTGAAAGAGTGATCGAAGCCTTTGACAAGGTTTGGCAAATTCAAGGGAAGAATGTAGTAAAGAGCGATCTTACCGTTCGTCTCCTCACCGACTCTTCCACAGAACACGCGTTTGGCGAGATCTGGGAAAAACGTCTCAAACAAAGCAGGGACAGTTTACAACAACTCGGAAGACCGATTTTGGGAGGAGGACTTCGTTTTGTTCTTCCTCCTCTCAATCCTCAGGATCCGGAAGACCACGGAATCGAAATCAAGATCGAATCCTTCTTTCCGGATCCCCGTAAAATTTTTATCGAAGCGATCTTTCTCTGGGGCGCTCCTCGGATGATCTCCGAAAAATGGAACGCATCCGATCGAATCCAAAAAGTCATTCAATACGTGGAACAACATCTCATCACTTTTTTGGATCAAGGTTAAGCCCCGGCTGAACGATCTGCGGCGCACGGCCCTTCCACAAACCCATAACTGAAATCGAACGGGATCTCTCGAACTCTTGTAGGAGGACCTACAGGCTCTTCTGTGAAACTTTGGCGGCCCCGCCCAGATCTTGGGTGGAGGGGTTGATGAGCGACTCATAGGGAGCGAATCATTGAGTTTCGGAGGCGGGAAAAACTCCGGGAATTCTTCCCTATCAGAAAATTCTACTTTTCGCAAGTAAATTTCCCGTCCCGAAACCTTGTAGGAACTACGACAAAAACTCCGTTTGGGATCGTCCCTCATTCCAAATCCATTCCCAAGATTCGATTGAGGTTACAACTCCCAGGGCGGGAAGCTCGCAAACGTTTCGAAAAAAAAATTCAAAAAGAATCGGATTCCCTTGAATTTTTGTCCGGGGAAAACCCTATTCTTAGAAATTAGGACGTAGCCCATGATTCGATTTTTACACAGCGCCGATCTACATCTCAGCCAAAAAGAAAAGGACTATTCCCTTTCCGTCCTCAAAGAGATCGTCTCGATCGCTTCCGAGGAACAATGCACTCATATCCTTTTTTGCGGGGATCTCTTCGATCGAAACAACGATATCGGAGCGCTCAAAGAAGAAGTCAAATCGATCCTCAACTCCTTTTCCGGAAGAATTTTCTATATTCCCGGCAATCACGAGGAACTCGGTCTCGCCGAAGGGACCTACCCGATTTCCGCCGATCTTTCGCCGATGCTCTATCCTCAGAAAGGCGAAAACGTGAAACTCTGGTTGGAAGAATCGGACGGTGTCTCCGCGGAATTTTTCGGATTTCCGTTTAACAGAAATTTAGATTATTCGAATATTCAATTTAAAGAAAAGAAGGTTCAGTATCGAATCGCGCTCCTTCACGGAACCGAAACCAAAATGGTGGAATATCTCGGACCTTCTCCGGAAGAGGCGGATTCCATTCTGGATTCCGGGCCGTTTCTCGAAGCCAAGTTCGACTATCTCGCGTTAGGTCATATTCATTCCAAACGTTCGGAAGTTTCCGGCTCTCTGATCAAAGCGTATCCGGGTTCACCTCGGATCGTTTCCTTGGGAGAATCCGGAGTTCGCACAGTAAACATCGTTTCCCTTGGTAAAAACGGAACTCCGGTTTTAAAAGAAAGGGCGATCGTTTCCGCCGGAGAATTTAAGGACTTTTCTCTTTCCGTCACTCTTTCCGGTGAAATTCCTGAACTCGAAAAAACGGCTTCCCGTTTTTCACAAGAAGACACGGTTCGTATCCGCGTCTCCGGAATCGTCGAAGACGAACATGTCGTCTCGGAAACCTTAAATCGTTTTATAGAAACGGCGCGTTGTAGAAAGATCGAAATCAAAACTTCCGATCTCAAAACCTCTTCGGCGCTCATCGACAACCCCGTCGCAAAACTATTTTATGAAAATCTAATGGAACGTCGGCAAAGTTGGACCGGAGCGGATGCTCCCGATTGGAACGAAATTTTGGTATTGGGTTTGGAACAAATCGAAGAAATGGCGGGCAAAAGCGAAAGATGATCTCCAAATTACAACTTCTCAAATTCGGTAAGTTCATTCAATCCGACTTCGACCTCAGTCCCTCCGTTACGATCTTTCAAGGTGAGAATGAATCGGGCAAAACGACAATTTTCGATGCGCTTCGTCTCGGAATCGGAAGCAAATTTCTTACCGCGAGCCAGGAACCGAAAAAAAGCATTCTTTCCCGCTACGGAGAAAAAAGTTTAGAAGGGTATCGTCTCATCGGCGAAATTCCCGAACTTTCCAAGGACGCGGCTCCTCAATATGTGCATTGTATTTCGCTTCGGGAAGGAGAATTGGAATTTGCGTTTCACAACGATAAAATCATCAAACCGGAATTTTTACGGAGTAAACTTCTCAACAACGGAGTGAACTTGGAGGGAATTTCAAAGTCGCTCGGCAAAATTCATTCTCCAAAATCGATTAGCGGAGAATATAAAACTTTTGAAACCCTCAAAAAAGAAATCGCGGATCTCAAAGACAAAAGAATTCAACTCACTTCGAAAATCGAATCTCTTCATTCCCGAAACAAAAACAATGTGGAAATGGAAGAAAAACATCTCAAAGATCAAGAAAGAGTCAATGAGATCCAAGAGAAACTTACGCAACTGGAAAAGGAATTCTTTTTGGATTCCAAGATCCAAAAGAAGATTCAACTTTTAGATTCTCTTTCTAAGATCCAAAGGTTAAAATCTCTGGAAGAAACTCTCAAAAAAAACGTTCTCTATTCCAAAGACGAATCTTCCGTTTATGAAAATCTTCAGAAAGAAATCGATAAAGTCCAGTCTTCTCTAACTTCTTCGGAAACCTTACTACAAGACAAACAAAAAGCGATCGATCTCAAAAAGAAAGAATCCGATTCCCTCAAAAATCAAATTTCCCTTTTGCAAAAGATGAAATCGAAAGCGGAAGAATTGATCGAAAAGTTAGACAAAACTCTCAGAGAAGAAGGTTTTACCGAAGAGGTTCGAACCGAACTTTCCAACTCCAATCAGAAACTCATCGGAGGCAGTATCGCAGGCTTAGGTTTGATGGGAATTTTGGTTTCTTTACTGGTCGCCAACGTTTCTCCGTTCGGACTTTTGATCGGCTCCTTGGTTTCGGCAGGTGCAATCGGAATCGGTCTTTATCTTTTTACTCAAAAAAAAGAATCCCTGGAGATTCGTTACAGCCCGGCAAAGGAAAAGGATGCGGTTTCCAAAAGATTAAGCGAATGGAATCTAACGTTTCCAGAAAATCCCATTTCTCCGCTTGATAGGATTGACTTTCTCAGACAATTCTTAGCAAAACAGATTCTAAATTTTGAATCTAAATCCGAACAGATGGAAACCTTGGAGAAAGAAATCCGGGGTTTGGTCGAAGCCTTGGATTCAATTCTTTCCAAAAGTAAATTGGAAAGGGAAAAACTCTCCGAACTTCAGACAAAGCGAAATTCTTGGCTCGGAGAAAGAAGAGTCGCGTCCATTCAAGACTATCACAAACAAATTGCCGAGTTTCAATCCCAGTCCAAAATTTTCAAAGAATCTTCTCAAAAACTTCAATCCGCAAATGGAGGAAAAAATCCGGAAGAATTGGAAATCCAATGGAAGGCGGAAATTTCCCTGCTCGACGAAATTCCGACACAAGGATTTTCGGAATCGGAAAGACTTTCCAAAAACGCACAGAAGAAAGAATTGGAAACGGAACTTCGATCTCTGGAAGAAAGATTGAACAAACTCAAGACGGAAATCAAAGTCGAGGACACGAGAATCCAAGATTCTCTTCCGGAAAAAGAAAAGGATTTGATTTCTACTCTTCAACTCCTTGCCGAAAAAGAAAAAGAATTTTCGAGTTTAGAATCCAAACGCAAATCCGCAAAAATCGCGCAGGAAATCGTAGAGGACATTTCCAAAGATCAGTCCTTTCAATTTGTTTCGATCGCATCCGAAATCGGGAAGGATCTTCATTTTCTCCTTCCAAAAAGAGGAGTTTCCTTCGAAGCGCTTGATAAAAAAGAATTGATCAAAATGGAAGATGCGGCGGGAACACTTCGTTCTATCGAACACCTTTCCGGTGGAACCTTGGCGACGTTCTACTTAATTTTTAAATTGTTTTTGGCACGGAAGACGGTTCCCCAAAAGGGACTTCTCTTGTTAGACGAACCTTTCGTACATCTCGATCCGAAAAGACTTCAATCCGCGCTTTCTTATCTGAAACGATTTCAAGAGGAAACGGAATATCAAATTTGCTTTTTTACAAAACAAGAAGAACTTTCGGAAACCATTCTAAATACTTTCGAGAATGCGAACAGAATCCGTCTTACTTGAGATTCGATGCAAGCAATAAACAAATTCTTTCCTAAGTCGAAGTCAGTATATGCAAAGATTCTTAAATCTTTTTTTGAATAGAATCCGAGCTTCTTTCGTTTTAGAAGATTACAAACGTCTCCATAGTGCGTTTGTTTTGTAATTATAGAATCGACCTCATTTTTGAATGAGAAATTTATTTCTGATTGACCTGAGACGGATCGGAGGCAGGATTCCTTAAACATAGTTTCAGAGGTCAACGTTGAAAACCCTATTCAATAGAATTCTCATTTTGCTTTTTCTCTCCCAAGTTTATAACTGTATTTTATTTGATACGCTCGGTATTGCTCCCGGAAGAATCAAAGGATCGGAAGCCTCAGGCGAAATCAGGGACGCGGCGATCGTCACGGATCTCATCAACTCTACAATTCTTAGCGGTCGCCCGACGGTTTCGATCCTTTCGATTTTATCGGACCAATTAGCAGGTATCAAATCGGACGGAGTTTACATTAAATCGGAAGTAGACGATTGTATCGCGGAAATCAAGGGATTGAGCGGATATTTGATCGGAGCTCCTCTCACGATCGTTCTTCAGTCTAAATGTTCCTTGAAAGAGGATAAGGTTATCTTAGATTCTCCTTTTCCCGAACTTTAATTCTCGGTCTCTCGAGCCGGAATTCGGCTCGAGTTTTCTTCACTTCTCCAATCACTTTTTGTTTCCTTCAATCCTCTATTTCATTCGAGAATCGATATCGTTTCTTTTCCCGGATTCGAACACGGACCGTCGCGAATCCGATTTCGTAAAGCCTAAGATTTTTACCTTAGTAGATGGATACACATTCCGGATTGATCGGTTCCTTGGTGCAGGGTTTTAATACCTTACTATCGAAGTTGACGAGTAAATTCCGACGATAGGATGCGTATTGTTGAACGGGGGCGGTTCCGTTAGGACCGTAAGAAAACAATTCGCCGGCGCCGACTCCTCCGTAAGCAACTCCTCCGAAATGATCCGCAATTGCGTCGTTTCCAATCGGCCAGTCACAACCGTAAGGACTTCCAAAAAACGTGTACATTTCCACTCTTCCATTAAGATTGAAGTTTCCAAGGAATGTATCGCAATAAAACTTTCCGTTCGTATTCGTATTTACGTTCGAATGCTGAACCGCCGGGAGTAAAGTGGTCCACTGGTTCTTTACCAATTCGGGTATGTTCTCTTGCATCAGAGCCGCAACCATAAAAGAGGTTCCATATCGATTGCTGACTACGGAAGTGGCGCGATCCAATTTCCTGGGAGTGCCGACGCAGGTGTACCACATGGGTTCTCCATTTATATTGCTGACGCTCATCAACAAAGCTTCCGAACCAGTTGTATCGCTACACGCCAAACCGCTACCCGGAAGCGAAGAATTGCCAAAAGGAAGGGAACCTTGCGCCAACTCTCCCACCAAATAGGTTTGATCCGGTCCGATCACCTGGCTACTGCTTCCTGTAGCGCTTGCGAAAATTCTTTCCTGGCCTGAGCCGCCGAACTGGGAAAACCAGATCAGGTTTCCACTCCAATCCAACTGAGCAAAAAAAGCGTCGTCGTTGACTCCCGGAGAATGTTTCACCTGCGTAAAAATATCGCCTATACTCGTAATTTCTCCACCCGCAATACCTGCGACGATAAACCGTTGGTTCGTATTCAGCAATTCTTTCGAGACCGTATAAAAAGTGTCCCGATAAGGACCGCCCAGATAAGTATGCCACTTCACCTTACCGTTCGAATCCAGCTGAATCACCCATCCGTCCGTATTCGTACCATTGACTGGCGAAGAATGAACTTGGATAGGCCTGACTTCTCCAAGCGTCGCATCTGAATCCCCGTCTCCGACAAGGATATAGCTGTTCCAATATGTCTGCGAAAGTCCGCGCAGATTTTCGTTTCCGGCTCCTCCTAAAAAGGTGTACCATTCCACCTGAAAATCTCGTTTGAGTTTGAGAACGAATCCGTCCACTCCACCGGAGTAACGCAGAATGGGAGTCAGACCATCGATCGTAGGAATATCTGCGTTCGAAGTACCTGCAATGATAAAACCCCCGTCTCCCGTTATATCACGTTCAATCGCGACGGCGGTTTGTGTGCCGGCGCCAGAAATCAGTTTCGTTTGCACCAAATGCCCGAACTGATTTACTCTTTGAACCAGCAGATTGGGTTCCGCACCCGATGCGGGGAATTCCTGACTTGTTATGATATATTCGGTGCTTCCAGAATCAGGAACGTCAGCGACGCATAACGCGGTTACACCCTGATTGAAAAAGTCGCCGTCTCCGAATCCGCTTCCTAAAAAAGTATATAGAAGAGGTCGTTCCCAGTTCAAAGAAGTCTCACGCTGATTGCAGGCTAAAGGATCGGCGTCTAAAATCCCAAACTGGGAATTTTCTTTACCGGTCAGAATTCCAAACGTAGATAAAATCGAATCAACAATCGATCCTGAATCTTTATGTTTACAATCAGGACCGGAACAAACAGAAAGTGCGGCGAAAGTTGTTCCGTCGTTAACGTTCGGTCCTTTGTCACAAACCGTAAAAAGAACGTTCAGACTTAGAAAAAGAAAACAGCGTAAGACCGCTCGATAAATTCTTAGCAAAAGAAATAGATGTGAAAGTTTCATTCTTTATAAACTCCTTGGGTTTAAACTTTCACACAATCCTTCAAAACTATCCATAGCTCATTTGTGAGTTATCGTAAAGATTCCCCATCACAATTGTCATATTTAGAATGGAAATTTATGGTCAAACGGCTTTATCGAATATTTCTTAACGAATTATAATTACGAAGTTGAAGATAGGATTGACTTTTTTTATTCTACGTCGACCGATTGAAGACGCATACCTTCTCGCACCGAAAATTTTGAATCTTGATTTTACTTCGGATGAACCCGAAAGCCGTTTTAAGTCCTTTAGAAAAAAGATGTTTTCGGAAATCCGTCGAAAATTCCGTTAAGTTTACTGATTCAAATTTTAAAATGTGGAAAGAATAAAACGAAAACGTTCTCAAAAACTTCACCGGCGAAAACACGATTGGGAACAGCAGAGGTTCCTTTCGAATAAAACGATAAAATGCAGGACATTGAAATAGGATTCTTATTTTTTTTGGGCTGAATACTCTTCGAGAGAAAACGTATCATAGTCTCTTTCTCATCGTGTTTCTTTCGAAATCAAAAACACTTCAAATTACGTGAATTCAAATTATCTCGTAAAAACCGCGACACTTTCCAGATGACTCGTGTGAGGAAATAAATCCACCGGAGTCAATTTATCATAACGGAAAGATTTGGTCAGTTCCAACGCGTCTCTCCGTAAGGTTTCCGGATTACAGGAAACATATAGAATTTTTCCTACTTTAGAATTCAATAATATCTTTTTTGTCTCCGGATCCAATCCTTCCCTCGGCGGATCCACGATTACGACGTCCGGTTTTTCGTTTAATGAAGATTGTAACGTCTGAAGAACTTTACCTTTCATAAAGATCGCGTTCTCCACTTGATTCGCTTTTGCGGCCCCGATCGCGGAACGGATGGAATTCGGATTTTCCTCCAAGCCGATCACCTTTTTCGATTTGGAAGCGGCATAGAGAGTGATCGTGCCGATTCCACAATAGGCGTCGACGACGACCGAATCGGAAGGAAGGTCGTCCAAGACAAGATTGTATAGATTTTCGATCTGAAACGGATTCACTTGGAAAAACGTGGAAAGGCCGATTTGGAAATTCAAATCTCCGATTTTTTCTTTGATAAAATGCCTTCCAAACCAGGTAGTCTCCTTTTCTCCGAGTACCACTTTGGTATTTCTCTGATTTACGTTCTGCAGGATTCCGACCACTTCCGCTTTTGATTTTTCTTGGCTTAAGAATTGTTTAATATACGAATGTAAGCTGTTTGTTATATTCTTTCTTCCCGGAATTTCACTCGCATTCGTAACGACTCCAACGAGAATCTCCTGCGACGCGTGTGCCTTTCTCAAAACGATATGTCTTAAAAGACCGTTCCCATTCTTTTCAAAATACGGACTAAGATTTTCCGTCCTCGCCCAATGTCTTATCGCAGACGCAACCGTGGTGAGATCCGCGTCCTGAATTCTACATTCTTTTTGATCGATGATGAACGTATTCTCTTTGTTGTGTAGGCCAAGAGTGAGAACCGTCTTTTTTCCGATCTTCCGATGTCCAAAAGGAAGTTGTACCTTGTGGCGATACATCTGATCCTTCGGACTCCTTACGATCGTTCTGATATCCAATCCCTTAAAACCTCCGAACTGTTTTTCGATCTCTTCCTGTTTGAGTTGGAGTTGTTTTTCATAACCGATATGCAATCGATCACAACCGGCACACTCCGGGTAGTGTTGACAGGATTGAGTAGAAGGAGGTTTCATTCTCCTTTCAGGCTTTTGATCCTATCTTCGTTGTCAATTGAATTCGGCGATTGATGTATTTTACATCAGATAGATTTTTCCGTGTTTATCCTTGATCATCGGATCTGCCCCGTGTTTGAGAAGAAGTTCCGCAAACTCGGACATTCCATGCGAAGACTTCGCCAAATTCATACAAGTCACTCCGTCGAAATCCTGAACGTTCGGATCGGCTCCCTTTTCCAAAAGAAGTTGAAACGGTAGAAGTTTTCCCTCGTTCACACAATGATGCAAAGGACTCATCCCGTTCCCATCCTTCTGATCGAGATCGGCTCCGAAAAAGATCAACGACGAGATCGTTTCCAAAGAAGAATCTTCCAGAATGGAATGAATCAACGGAGTCAAACCCGTGGTTTCGTCCGGCAGATTCGGATCCGTTAAGAATTCCAAAAGTATTTCAATGATTCTCAGATTCCGATATTTTACCGCAAGCGAAAGCGGACGCATTCCGTAATACAAAACCGCATTGGAATTCAAACCGCCCAACAAAAGACCTCGTAACCTCGAAGCGTCCGCTTTTTGGATCGCTCTGAAAAAGAGAAATCGCTTCCAAAAGGAAACCGTAAATGTTTGATTTGGATTTTCTTCCATTCTATTTTGATTCATTTCGTCCCCGTATAAAAACGGAATCGTGTTTTAATCCATTCTTAAACTGATTGAATTATACTAAAAAGAATAGGGTCTTGTATTGTAAAAAAGGGACAAGATTCGATCTCTCAGTCCGTACCAAACCAGAGGAGAATAACCGGACAAAGAGGCAAATTCCTTGGTAAAATGAGATTGATCGTAATAACCTGCGTCCAGCGCCAAGTCGCTGAGACTTTGTTTTCCAGGCCTCATCCAAGCGGCGTTTTGAAATCGTACGACTCGTGCAAACTCTTTCGGATTGTATCCGATTCTTTCCTGAAACTTTCGCTCCAATGTTTTTTTGTTCGCGCCGAGGTCCAGAATCAACTTTGAGATCGGTATTTTTCCCTTACTCATCCTGATTTTTTTTACCGCTTCAACGACGACGGGTTCCGTTTGTTTTTTAGTACTTAATAATTTTCTAAAGTATTTATCGGAAATCGAAACTCGCTCTTCGAAAGAGCCCGCGTCTCGGATTCGTTTTATAAAATCGGAATATTCATTGGTATTCGAAATCCGCAAATCACCGACATGACTTCTCACTTCTTTTCCTGGAATTCTAAATAATTCCGAAAAAGCGCCGGGAAACAGTCTTATATTAAAAAAACCGACGTTTCCCTCCGGAGAGATACGAAAAGGAGAGAGATGATTTCCGATGATATGACCCTGGGAAGAATTCCATTCTTCCTTTCCGTCGTTCATGGTTCCGATCCGAATCGGATCTCCATACGATATGTGAAGTTCATTTTCTACGGACGGAAATATTTTCGGAAACTCGGTCGGAGGTCCCGAAATCGAATCGGACTCCCAGCCCCAGTAACACACGATCCACGGATTTAAGATCGTTTCGCTCTGAGAAAAAAGAATTTTCATTTCGAATCTCGAATCTTTTTTACGAGCTCCCGATTGGATTCCTGTCTTAACACCGCATTCTTAAATCTTCTTGTCTCGTCTTCCGTTTCCGGTTTGATCTGAGGGACGGGGCAAGGTTTTTTCGATTCGTCTAACGCCACAAAGGTGAGATACGCCGTGGTCGCACGTACGACCGTTCCTGTATAAGGATTTTCCTTAGAGACCTGAACTCCTACTTCCATCGAAGTTCTTCCCGTATAATTCACGCTCGCTTTTAATATCACGTGATCTCCGACTTCGATCGGAGCGATAAAATTAAGGCGATCCACGCTTGCGGTTACCGCTTCTTTTCCGCAGTGTCTCTGAGCTACCATCACTGCGATCATATCGATCCAATACATTAGTGTTCCACCGAATAATGTGCCATAGTGATTGGCTTGATCGGGCATTACGATATGTCGAGTTTCCACTGAACTCTGGTGGGGTGTTTTTAAATTTTCCATTCGATTACTTTAATATACTTTTTTCTACTTCCATATAAAAATGATCCGGAACTTTTCCGGTAGGCCCTCTAAAACTTCTCGCTTCCATCGTTTGAAATCCGAGTCCCTTGTAGAGCCGGATCGCGACTTCATTTTTTTGCGAAACGTCCAAGGACAAGATTTGAAATTGAGGAAACTCCTTCGACATAAAACGGATCAGTTCCTTCCCAATGCCCTTACCTCTGTGTTTTTCGGAAACCGCTATATGTCCAAGATGCAATCTTCCCGATTTCGGAGGACGGATCATTCCTTCCGTAATAAGACCTCGAGCCATCACCTTTGGAGCGGAGAAACCGTAGACAGAAACGATTCTCAGAGCGGTTCCACCGTTTAGCAAAAGGAACGACGGTTGTCGATAGCTCATGATCGCACCCACAACTTCACCGTTTAACTCGGCTACATAGTGATTTTTATAGGAAATCGTATTTCCGCTTTTGATAAACGAAGTGCTGAGAAAATCAAACGGTGTCTTGGATCCTTGCGTAAATACGTAATCCCAGGCGGCGGGACCGGAAGAATAGATCAAAGGAACGATTGCGTCTACGTCCCCGGGTTGCGCGGATCGAATGAAGATCGATGAATTCAATGGTTTCCTCTTTTGATTTTCACACTAAGTTAATAGAATTCCTTTCCGACTCAAGCGAGAAATTCCCTCTCATTGACTTTGAGAATGGCGCGAAGAACGTCGCTTCGTGTGATCATTCCGATCACCTGCGCGTCCTCGTTCACGACGGGAAGACATCCGATTCTTTCTTCAAATAAGACTTTCGAAATTTCGCCTATTCCCGCATACATCTGAACGGAAAGCACTTTCGCTTTCATAATGTCGACTATTGTTTTTGCTAATCCGACTTCGTTTCCTTTTGTCAACTTCCATCTCATCCAATCCCGATCGGATAAAATTCCGCACAACGTGGCCTCGTCTTTGATCACCGGAACGTGACGGAAGCGTTTTTGAAAAAAAATCTCCTCCGCTCTTTCGATCGGATCCGTTTCTTCAAAGCTCACCACGGGGGAGCTCATCAAATCCCGCGCAGTTAAGGACGACAAAAATTCTCCCTGTTTGGATCGAATCTGAGACAAAGAAGAATTGGCTTTATACTCCGAACTTGCTCCCTCAAAAGAACTTTTGGAAGGATTCTCTCTTGTGGTATTAACTTCGGTGTCGATTTTTTGGGACGAAGGTGAAGGAGGGACCGAGTGCAAAGGATGAACGATCTCCGGTCTCGCGGGAGGGATATAAGGTTCTGGAACCCCGCGCGAAATCCAAAAGAACAACTAACTCATCCTCATGATCAAGAAGTTATAGGAAGCAATGATTCGTTGTGTCATTTCCAATCCGTCTTTGTTGATGTCGGGATGGTATTTTTTGATCAACTCTTTGAATCTTTTTTTCAACTCTTCCAAAGTACATGGCGCGTCGAAACCGAGAACATCGAGATGCCTTTGTGTTTCGGGATCCATTTCCTGAAACACGGAGACAGGCTTTTTCTTTTTCGGCTTTTTGCGGAAGGATCCGAACAACTCGTAATAAGCTCGATCCCTGTATTCTCTCGTGATTTCCCGAAGATGAAACAACTTCGTATTGAGAATGGAAAAGATATGATTTTTTAAAAAGACATCGGCGCCGTAATCGTTTTGAATCGATTTCGATTCCATAAAATCGGAGATTCCGTTTACGACGATTCTTTCGAAATTGAACTTATCATCGAAGTAAGAATCGAACGCGTCGTCGAAATCGATCGTCGCGGAAGACAAAAGCAAAAGCAATTCTTTATCCAGTTCGTGTCTTTCCAGTCGATTCTGAATATTCTCCTTTAGATTGATCTGGAGTTCTGCGAGATGATTGTCGTCGAAGTATATTCCACTTTTTGCAAATTCATCCCCGATTCCTTCGATCTTTAGAATTTTAGATAGGAGTTGAATCAGAGAATCCGCTTGTGTCTCGTTAAATCCTGCCGCCGCTCGGGAGGAAAAATGAACTTCGTTTCGAAGGTCGTAAAAAATTCTATAATAATCCTCTTTGCGAATGTTCAGCGCCGAGATAATTTTCTCAACCGGGATATACCACTCGCAGTTCGTACATCCGGATTGGATGTCGAAAATGATGTCCTCCAAAGAGGAACGTATCTGTTCAAAACTTCGAGTTTGCATTCCCTTCTACTTCCAGATTTTCAACCCTAGTAAATCCATTCATCAATTCTTTTTCAGATTCTTCTCTAAGAATCCGAAACGGAATTCTTCCTGAGCGTTGAAAAAAGGTTTGCTCGGATCCTTTCTGAACCCCATCCATCCTAATATGCTTCCACTCATCGCGGTACTCGGTTGTTTCCTCGTCTATTTCCTCGGATATAAATTTTATTCGGGTTATATCTCTCGATCGATCTTCGAATTGAAAGACAATACGACAGATACCCCCGCCCATAAGTTCAACGATGGGGTCGACTACCTTCCCACAAAACCGATCGTTTTATTCGGTCATCACTATGCTTCCATCGCAGGATTGGCGCCTATTCTTGGACCAGCGGTCGCGGTCATTTGGGGATGGCTTCCGGCTATGATTTGGGTCGTATTCGGAAGTATTTTTGTGGGTTGTGTGCATGATTTCGGAGCCTTGGTCGTTTCGGTTCGGAATCAAGGAAAGAGTATCGGCCAGGTTGCGGAAGACCTTCTCGGTCACCGAGCGAGAAGCTTGTTTCACGCGATCATTTTCTTTTTAGTCGCCCTTGCCATGGGCGTTTTCGTTCTCGTTCTTGCGGAAATGTTTTCCGCGGACCCGAAAGCGATTCCCACGTCCAAAACGGCGCTCGCGACGGAAGTCGGAAAGGTTCCGTCTAACGCGAGCGTAGAGACGAAGAATCCGACGAAAGAAGCACACGATCATCCCGGAGAAATTCGAACCGAAGAAAAACCCTCCATTCGACTCAGAAGTCATTTCCCGGAGGCGGTCATTCCTTCCGCCGCGATCATGATTCTTGCGATCATCGTAGGATATCTCCATTACAAAAAAGGAATGAGCCTGACTCCTCTTACGATCATCAGCGTACTCGCGACTCTTGCTTCTATGGTTTTGGGAATGCAAGAATCCGTTCTGCAAGCGACCGGACTCGCCTCGGTAGATACGTCTCCTTCCACGGGAAGTTGGAAATACATTCTTTTATTCTATGCTTTCTTAGCGTCGGTGACTCCAATCTGGCTTCTTTTACAAAGCCGGGATTATATCAACTCCTTCCTTTTGTATTTGGGAATCATTCTGATCTATGTCGGATTTTTTGCCGGCGCCCTATTACAGAACTTTCCTTCATTCAACGCGGAAGCGATTCGTACAGATTCGATCGGATTGGATTTGATTCCCTTTGTCTTTATCACGATCGCCTGCGGAGCCGTCTCCGGTTTTCACGCGTTAGTCAGCTCGGGAACGACGGCGAAACAATTGGATAGAGAAGTGGACGCAAGAGCGATCGGTTACGGAGGAATGATCGGCGAATCGCTGTTAGGTCTTTCCGCGGTAATCGCCTGCACGATCGGCTTCAGTTCCGCAACGGAGTGGTCCGGCTTCTATCGTTCTTGGTCCGGGATTCAGGGATTAGCCCCGCAGGTCGGCGCATACATTTACGGAACCGGAAGATTCTTAGCTCAGATCGGAATTCCGGAGGCGTTCGGACAAGGGTTCATCGCTCTCATCGTGATCAGCTTTGCACTGACATCCTTGGATTCCGCAACAAGACTTCTCCGATATAATATCGAAGAAATCGCCGAGTCGACTCGAGTTCCTTGGATTCAAAAGTTAGTCGGGAACCGATATGTTTCCAGTCTCATCGCTTGTGCGGCGATCGGATTTTTCGCATTCATGGAGATAGAACAAGACGGAAAGAAAAAACCGGCGGGGCTTGCCTTGTGGAAACTTTTCGGAACCACGAACCAACTTTTGGCGGGACTCGCACTTTTAGTTGTAACCGTTTTCCTTCTTAAATCGAAGAAAAGAATCAAAGTGGCTTTTCTTCCTATGCTTTTCGTATTAACGGTAACTCTTTGGGCGATGATCCGAAACTTTTTCGATTTTTTACTCGGACCTTCTCCGAATATTCTGCTCGCGGGAGTCGGCGGAACGTTAATCGTTCTTACGGTTTGGCTTCTGGTGGAAGCAACTCTCACCTGGAATCGCATTAGAAAAGTATGAAATACTGTAGTTCTTGCGGGTCCCCCGTTTCGCACAAAATTCCGGAGGGGGACAATCGGCCTCGGCATATCTGCGACAACTGTGGTACGATCCACTACCAAAATCCGAAGGTGGTAGTGGGAAGTATTCCTATTTGGGAAAACAAGATTCTACTCTGCAAACGCGCCATCGAACCTAGAAAAGGATATTGGACCCTTCCTGCCGGCTTTTTGGAGAATCGGGAAACCGTAGAAGAAGGTGCGATCCGAGAAACAAACGAGGAGGCGAACGCGCAGATCCATATTCTCGGACTTCAATGTGTTTATAGTATTCCCCATATCAGCCAAATCTATATGTTCTTTTTGGCGGATCTCGTGGACGGCAAATTCTCCGAAAGCTCCGAATCCGAAGAAGTGAAACTCTTTGCCACGAGCGAAATTCCTTGGGAAGAACTCGCATTCACTTCGGTTTATTACGCTCTCAGACAATA
The DNA here is from genome assembly GCF_003545885.1 of Leptospira stimsonii. Taxonomy (NCBI): domain Bacteria; kingdom Pseudomonadati; phylum Spirochaetota; class Leptospiria; order Leptospirales; family Leptospiraceae; genus Leptospira; species Leptospira stimsonii. The sequence continues at coordinate 1,077,555 of NZ_QHCT01000001.1, read as the reverse complement.
CGTGGATTCGCCGGACAAAAATTCCTTTCATTTAGGAAGCACTCGAAAAAGAAATTATCCCCCTTCGAAAGAATCTTGATCGAACGTTGAACTCCATTCATAAAAAAAACATAGGAAAAAAAACGTACCAATTTAGAGTGTACTGCATGCGGAACCGAACTCTTTCCATTGCGTCATTGTTGTTATTTTTTTCAGGATCTCTAAGCGCCGATACGTTTATCAAAACGAGTTCGGATTCCTTCTCACCCAATTGGGACGGCAGAAACGATACGGTAGAATTTAAAATCTCAAAGTCCGCACTTCCTCGTCTGTTCGACTGGGAATTGATCGTCAAAAACGCAGGTGACGATGTCGTAAAAACCTTTCGCGCCGATCACAGAAGAAAAAAAGGATTTTCCCTTTTTCCATTTTTGCAAGACGAGAATAAACTTTCTCCTCTGGAAATTACGATTCCGGAATCGATTCCTTGGAGCGGAGAAGACTCGAAAGGTTTTTTATTACCCGATGGAGAATACAAATATAGACTAAGATTGGTCACCGAAAATAAAGAGAACCTTTTATCCGAGGAGAAATCGGTTCTTCTTGATTCTCACCCGCCGACTTCCGAGTTGAATGCAAAGACTAGAGTTCTTTTTCTCGGTGGAGATCGGTCCGCATCTAGGATCAACATCTCCCAAAAAGTTTCGGGAGAAATCGGGGACAACTTCACCGGAGAATTTTCGGATTCGGAAGGAAAGGCAGTAAAGTCTTATACATGGAAATTCAAAGACGTTCCTTCAAATCTGAGTTGGGATGGAACCGACTTTTCCAACAAACAACTTCCTAGCGGAATTTATTCCTATCGTTTGATCGGATACGATAAGGGAAGGAATGAAACCGTAACTTTGTTAAACGACTTAACGATTCGAAACGAGACGGGCGGCGTCGATTTGTATTCCGATTCCAAATTGTATTCTCATCTTCCGGGAAGTGTTAAGAATTCGGTCCGATTCCATTCCTACATTTCCCCAAAAATCAAATCGGATTCGTATGAGATTGAGATTTTTCAGAAAAACGGAAACGAAGAAAAGAGCGTCTATCGCGTCCGAGACACGGGAGAACCTTCTTCGGAGTGGAGATGGGATTTGAGAAATCAATCCGGGGATTTGATTTCGGCCGGGATTTATCATTATCGCCTAACAATTCACAGTCGCTATGAACGTTATCAATCCATTCCCTCTTTTTTCCAGGTGACAAAAGATTCTTTCGAACTTTCAATTTCCGTATCTCCGAAAGAATTCACACCCGATAACGACGGGAAAAACGATTTTCTAAAAATTTCACTTTCCGTTCAAGGCGTTCCTCTTCAGTCCTGGGAAACCACATTATACGAAATACCACCTTATACGGACTTGAAAAGAAAAATCAAAACTTGGTCCGGAAACGGTCCACCTTCCGAAGAAATTCCTTGGGAAGGCTTGGATGAAAACGGCGTCAGAGTAGGTTCACTGAGTAACTTCTATTTCGAATGGAAATATACGGATATTTTGGGAAGAGAATCGAGCGGGAACGGCGCCGAATTTAAAACCGGGATTCTTGTTCTGGAAGAGGACAAATCTCTGAGGATCTCGATTCCGGAATCCCAGGTGGAAGCGAGATGGTGGACTCTTCCCGGACAAATCCGCACTTTGTTAAACGAATTCCCCGGCTACAAAATCGAAGTACAGTCGCATTCTTCGCACCAAGGAGACGAAGAGGTCAATCAGGTTACCACGGAGGAACGGGCAAAAACGGCCTTTGAATACTTCTTTTCCAAGTCCGCACCGTTCGGAAGAATCCGGTTTCGAGGATACGGTGAAACTCTTCCACTGATTCCGGGCTCCGGGAAATACGAAGCAGATAAAAATCAAAGAATCGATTTTTATCTTTCACCTTAATAACGTTATGTGCACTGCGATCATTTATAGGAATAAGGAAAAAAAAATCCTAGGTTTGGGTTTTAATCGAGACGAATCCGTAAAACGAAAACCTTCCACTCTTCCTCAAAAAATCGGGAACGGTCCCGTTTATGCGATTTCACCTTTGGACGGAGACTACGGCGGAACTTGGATAGGCGTGAACTCCTCTCAGGAAATTTTCTGTCTTTTGAATTTTTACGAAGCGACTCTCAAACTTTTGAGAAACCCCACGAGCAGAGGTTTGCTCGTTCGTTCTTGTTTATTAAACGAAGTGAATCCGGACCAGTTGAAAGAAGAGGAACTCGTAAACTTTTATCCGTTCAAATTAGTTCGAATCACTCTCGAAAAAACGGACGTCTTTGTCTGGGACGGAAAGGACTTGGTAGTAAAGACCGACCAAGAAACGTTCCAAGTGATGGGAAGCTCTTTTACACAAGGACCAAAAGCTCAGGTTTCCAGAGAAGCAGTTTTCAAAGAACACTTCCTTCCTCGAAACCTTCCCGACGCTGAAGAATTTTTACTTCTATCAAAAAATTTTCTGACTTCGCATATTCCTGAAAAAGGAGCGCTTTCCTCTTGTATGCATAGAAGAGACGCTCATACGGTTTCAAAAACGGAAGTCGTATTAACGGAGAAATTGTTGACTGTCACTTACCAGGACGGCCAACCTTGTGAATCACCGGAGCCTACGATTCTTAATTTGACTTTGACGGATTTTTCGGTAATAGGATAATTGAAATTATATGACCGGCACTAAGTCCTTATTCGACGATTCTTTTGAATACAGGGATCCTGCGATTCAAAAAAGAAAAAATGCCCGCGTTAAAATCACTTTAGACGCGGAAATGACGATCAAAGGAAAATCGGAAAGACATCCTGTTACCATTCTTGATATAGGAACCGGCGGTGTTGCGCTCGACTCAAGAATGACGATGTTCGAAGGAGACCGAATTCATCTTCATGCGAAAATCAACGGTAAGGATATGACTCTTGAAGCGGAGATCATTCGCTCTTCCGGAAAAAAAGCGAACAGCATCTTTGTAAACATCGCAGACGATCATAAAAACGAAATTCAGGAACTCATCCATAAAAAGTTTTTCGAAAAAGAGAAAAAACTGAACTGAAGTTTATAATTTCTTTTCTCACCAGTTTTCATCCCACCTAATTCGTTTCTAGTTCTAAATCACAGGCTTCTTCCAATTTTTCAGAGCAAAGAAACGTATCGATTTCGAATACGATCCTTTGAGAATTGGTGATTCAATTTTTTTCATGAATCCGTTTTTGAAACCGAGGGCTGTTTTGTTTTTCGGTTGCTTCCCTTTCTTTTCTCGGAAACATCCATTCTCATGAAAACGAAAGCGAAAATTTCGAAAAAGAAAATGAAACCTTCCGTGGGAATCGCGAAAAAAGAATCGAAAGAACTCGAAACGTTGAGTAAACCCGCTCCCAAAAAAGAATCGTTTTACGCAAAATTGTTCGCACGATTTTACGATCGTTTTATGGATCGAATCGAAAAGACGGTTCTTTTTCGAAAACGAAAACATCTGATTCAACCCCTACATGGGAAAATCCTGGAAATCGGAAGTGGGACGGGTATCAACTTTCCGATCTATTCTTCCAAGGTAGAAGTCATCGCGATCGAACCCTCCGCGTCCATGATGGAAAAGGCAAAGGAAAGAATCTTGTCTCTACAAAATCAACCTTCCTTTGAGAAATCACATTCAAAAATTAGAATGGAGGCTCTTGGTTTGGGAGATCCTGAATTGGAATCCTTGGTTCCGCCGAAAAGTATGGACGCCGTTGTTTTCACACTGGTTCTCTGCACCGTCCCCGATCCGGTCTACGCGATTCGATTTGCGAAGTCTCGATTGAAACGAGGCGGGAAAATTCTAATTTTAGAACACGTTCAAGCGACTTCAAAAGCAGGACGACTTTTACAAAATTTCCTCAATCCGCTTTGGAATCGTTTCGCGCAAGGTTGTAATCTCAACCGGGATCCTGCTTCCATCTTAAAAGCGGAAGGGTTTCAACCTCTGGAAGAATATCGTTTTAGAAAAACCTTACCCTTTTATCAGGCGATTTACGTACTCAAATAGGTCGTTTATTTACCTTCTTTTGGTTTTTTTCGTTCTACGTTTTTTCTTTTCTGGACACGGAATTTTTAAAAAGAATCCGTTCGATTTTTTTACGAGATCGATCAATCTTGAAAGCACTTCTTGATCATACTCGTTGATCCAATAAATGTTTTCAAAATTCATCGTAAAATGAAACGTATCGTCCTTTTCAAATTTTTCGATCGGAAAAAGATATGCAAAATATGGAAAATATTCTACGAAAGATTCCAAAAGCTCGAAAGGAATCCGCAACCCTTTATGACCGAAAGTCGAAGTCGATAGAAGAATTCCACGATTGACACTTTCGTTCTTTGAATAAAGAATCGCGAACATTCCCACACCAAAAGACAGGACAAGCAAAACGAATAAAACAAGATCGTATTGATTCGAAATGGGCTCCATTCGAATGCGGAGAATCTGTTGATTCTTCTTTTTAGAATCAACAAACCGCACCCCCGCTTTTGCTAAGAATCTAATTCCGAAAAACTTCTTATCGCCTGAGCGTTTCTCCTTCTACAACCAATTCGTAGCGTACAAAACAGACAAACGGTATCAGAGGCAAAACACAAACGGGGAATTTCATTTCAATATCTACATTTTTCAAGATAGAATTGGAAGTTTTCGATTCCGCTTCTTTCAAATAAGAATTCAATTCAACCGGAAAAAGTCCGCCGAATCCGATCCTATATTTCTCGAGTTGAAGCCGTTTTGATTTCGCTTCAGAAAATTCAATCGGACGAATCGGCTTTTCTAAAATAACGTAGCTTATCTTTTTCGGAGTTTGCGAACAACCGAGAACCAATAAACAAAGCTGAAACAAAAAGAATCGAATAGTTCGTTTCATCTCGCGCCCTCCTGCGAAAATCCCGCGCTATGAATCGCAAACCCTTTGATGACAACGCAGTGCATCGGCGCAAACGGTCCCGTCGTATGCGTCACTTCCGCATCCAGAATCGTATCGTACTTTGTATTTAGGATCGTATTCTCAAATGCTTTCGCTAGGCTATAGTAGAATCCGCAATCCTTACCTTCTTTGATTTCTCCCGCAACACTTCGAACGTCCTCTGGAATTTTCTTTCCTTCCAAGTTTCCATAAGACAAAAGATAAACCTTCTGCGTGGTCGAGCAAAAGGATAAGAATAGAATGTTAACGGCGATCCAAGTCAAAAATTTCATTCGCACCAAAACCGAATCCTCTTCAATATAAAATTAAGTATTTTGAATGTATTTAGATTCCGTTTCCAGAAGACAAACCCATTCCGAAAAAACCGAAGAAGAGTCCGATTTTATTTTTCTTTCCTTAGGATATTTTTCTTACTTTTTTGAGCTTCAATTCAAATTGGAAGATAACCTGAAGTGAAATTTAGAATCGATTCCAAAAGAAGGAATAATCTCAGAGAAGAAATTTCTGAAGAATCGAGTCAGTTTGTAAATTCGGCAGTCGACATAAGTCTTTCAAAGTGAAACCATCTATTATCCGGCTCCGCATTGAATTTCAGATCTTGATTTTCCGAAACTAGTTGTATGAAGTTCTTTTTGGGAATCGGATTCGTTTTATTACTTTGGATTCCCTCTTCTATTTCCGCGGACCTCGCGAGTAACGGCGCGACCCATTTAGTCCGGGTTGAAAAAGGACTCAAGGTGAACGAATTTCTCATCAAAGCGATGAACAGTTCGATTTCGAACATCGGTTCCGAAGCTGACAAAGCTCTCTACAAAAGGATCATCCAACACCACGTCGAAACCAGCCAACTTTACTTTCAATTCGATTTGGAACGATCATACGTCGAACTCAAACGAACCCAAGATCTACTTGTAATTCTTTATTCCAACGTCATCGAAGCCAGCAAAAAGACGGTTCGAGGCGAACTGACTTCCCTCGGGTATCAAGCCGTTCGTGGTACGGAAGCAAGACCTAAAAAACATCTGGAACTCGGTTATCGGGAACTCGCCGCGGCGGAACAAAAAAAACTGATCGCAGATAATACCAGACCCTATCTTCAACCGATCAAATTGGAACTACTTTACGAATCCCTAAAACTCTTAAAACAATCCAGGAAGTATGTGATTCTTCTTTCAATGGAATACCTTTCCGACTTTCCCCCCGATCCGGAAAGCGAAGACTTCTTCGGAATTCTCAACGAGATCAACAGAGCCATGTTTTCCAGAAAGGACGAGTTTGCGAGAATTCACTTTGACAATCATTTTCACGCTTATTCAGGTGAAAATCTCTACGATATCTACTGGCAGAATCCTGCCTTAGAGGAATTGGAAAAACCTCTCGGAGAAGTCGACTCAGCCTATCTTAGGGATCGTAGAAAAGCAAAACGTTGATCTTTCTCCGCGCGAGGGATCGATGCGGTATCAACAAATTGATTGTTTCCGTTCGACGTTTCTTTACCCGAAGTTTCAATTTGTTGATAAGAGCGGAGAGCCCGGTGGGCGCTTTTGGAAAAAAAATTCCTTTCCTCCGATCGACTTCGCACACGCGCCCGAATTGATTTTTTTCCGTTTCTCATTTTAGAAATTCAGGTGACAGGGATTTCTTGTCTAGATACAACCTATCCTTGTGTTAGAACTGAGTTGTCCCAACTGCGGCGCGCCCGTCCCCTTTCAAAACAAGGCTTCGATTTATGGAGTCTGTCCGAATTGTAAGACTCTAACCGTTCAAAAGAACCAATCCCTGGAGAGTCTTGGCAAGGTCGGGGAACTCGTTCCGGATCTTTCCCCGATTCAAGTTGGAACTTCCGGTAAAACGAAGGACGGAATCCAATTTCAAGTCGTTGGAAGGATTCAGCAACGGTATAGTCTCGGAACCTGGAACGAATGGCACGCGATCTCTCAAGACGGCAAGTCGATGTGGCTCGCAGAAGCGCAAGGTCAGTTTATGGTTACGGAGCTTCGTCCCACTGCAAAAGCAGAAATTTTTCCAGAACACGATCCGATTCAAAATCTGGAGACTCCTCCGGATGTTTACTTCATCACTTCGAAAACTTCCAAACAACTTCTCAGAGCCGGCGATACTCTCAAACTCGACAATGACCTTTGGATGATCCGTGAAATCGGTGTCGCGACCTGCGTCGGCGGTGAAGGAGAACTTCCCGTCGGTTTCGAATCCGGGACAACTTCCGTTCTTCTGGATCTCGCCAACGATCAAGGCTGGTTTGCTACATTAGATTATTCTCATACACCTCCCCTTTATTTCCGGGGTAAAGTTTACAGCTTCGATCAGATCGAATTCATCAATCTTCGTGATCCGAAGGCGTTTCAAGGTTTTCAAAAAGTGGAAGAAGCCAAGGCGATCCAGTGCCTCGGTTGTGGCGCATCCCTGAGCCAAAGAAGTCCGGATTTTTCCAAATCGATCGCCTGCGAATACTGCGGAACGGTCATGGATACGAGCAAGGACGAGCTCAAAATTCTTTCCAAGTTTCAGGAAGTCATCAAGGATAGAATTTACCTTCTTCCCGGAACAAAGCTCACTCTCAAAGGCAAAGAATGTGAGGTCCTCGGCGTTGTAAAAAAATCGGTCCACGCAGACGGACAAATCTTTCCTTGGACGGAGTATCTTCTTCATTTTACGGGCGGCTACTACTGGTTAAACGAAACAAGCGGTCACTGGACCGTCTTCGAACCGGTTCCATTTATTCCGAGAACGGTTATCGGAACGTATCCTCCGAAAAAATCATTTCAAAAGGAAGAATATAAACTTTTCAATTCTTCGAACGCAGGCACGGACTTCGCCTTCGGAGAATTCTACTATAAAATTCATGCCGGAGACACGGCGGAACTTGCCGACTTTATCGCTCCTCCGAAAATGCTTTCTTCCGAAAAAACCCAGAACGAACTTTTCTGGTCGATCGGAGAATACGTTCCCGTAGACGAACTCAAAAAATCGATTCAAGGTGAAGTGGAACTTCCCGAACCGGCAGGAATCGGCGCCGCACAACCGAACCCTTTTACTAAATTAAGAAAACGGAATGTTCGAATCGCGGCTTGGCTCTCGGCGATCATGCTCGTCGTTCAAATCGGATTCTGTCTGAGTTCCCAGGATAAGGAAATTTTTTCGAAGGACTATCAGTATGTTCGGGATCCGATTGCGGGGGGAACAACCGATTCTTCTTTCGTTACGGAAAGTTTTCAGTTTGAAGGAAACGCGAGACAAAACGTCCAGATCAAAGTGAACGTTCCCAATCTTTCCAATCACTATATCTACTACTACTTGGCTCTGATCAACACGCAGACCGACGTCGCTTACGATACGGGTTTAGAAGTCAGCTACTACGAAGGAGTAGACGACGGAGAACGTTGGACGGAAGGAGATACGTCCGCCGACGTTATCATCGGAGAAGTTCCTCCCGGAGAATATTATCTCAGAATAGAATCCGAATCGGATTTTCCAAGGGGAAGCGGAACGGTCGCCCACTTCAGCATTCGAAGGGATGTGGATCAGTCGTATTACTATCTTCTTTTCCTTTTAGGAATTTGGCTACCGGTCCCCTATTCTTTGTTCCGAAGTTTTTCATTCGAAGCATCGAGAAACGAGAATAGCGATTTTGCGCCGGATAACAGCTCTGACGATTCCGATGACGACGATTCTTATTCTTCGAGCGACGATTGAGAAAGAAGGAAAGAATGAGAAAGGAATTTCCGAACGATCCGCAATTTAGTAACGATCAAGGACGAACACGATGAAATATATAAAACCTCTTTTGTATCCGCTTTATGCGTTAGGCCTCACCGGTTATCTTACTTATACAAATATGTTCGGGGGCGGATCGAGCAACGTGGATGAGATCGAGAACGTTCCCAAAACAGTAAGGGAAAACCCGGGAGTTTATAGAGCGCATTATACGAACTTTATGCGATACTCCGGAGGAAAGTAAGACCGTTTGCAAACCGCGCTTTATATTTCCGTCCTTATCATCTCCTCCTGCGGCCTCGTCTACGAACTGTTAGCCGGAACCATCGCGTCCTATCTTCTCGGAGAAACCGTAACGCAGTTTTCATTGATTATCGGAACCTATCTCTTTTCGATGGGAGTCGGTTCTTGGCTTTCCAAATACGTAGAAAAGGATTTGATTCCTAAGTTTTTGGAAATTGAACTCGCGATCGGCCTCGTGGGAGGATTTAGCGCGGCGATTCTTTATTTGAGTTTCGGACAGATTCGATTCTTTCAAGTTCCTTTGTTTTTACTCGTCATCCTAGTGGGAATCCTTGTCGGTCTGGAAATTCCCGTTCTACTCAGAATTCTAAAAAAAGAACTTCAGTTTAAAGAACTGGTGTCAAGGGTTCTCAGTTTAGATTACGTTGGTGCGTTACTCGCATCGATCCTATTTCCGATCTTCTTCGCGCCGAAACTCGGATTGATCCGAACCAGTTTCTTGTTCGGGATTTTGAACGCGGGAGTTGCGCTCTGGGGAACCTGGGCTTTACCGCTCAAATATTCAAGGATGATATTGCTCCGCGCACAATCGGTGATCGTTCTCACTCTATTGGTTCTCGGATTTTCGTTTTCGGATTTGATCACGTATTACAGCGAAGAAACACTTTACACGGACGAGATCATTCTATCCAAACAATCCCAATTTCAGAGAATCATCGTCACGAGATGGAAAAACGAAATCCGACTTTTTTTAAACGGACATCTTCAATTTTCTTCCAGAGACGAATATCGCTATCATGAAACCTTGGTGCATCCCGCGATCTTGGCCCACCCTTCTCCAAAAAACGTTTTGGTCTTAGGAGGAGGAGACGGATTGGCGGTGAGGGAAATTTTAAAACACGAGGGAGTCCAAAAAATTACGTTAGTCGATCTCGATCCGGCGGTAACGGGACTATTTACGGATCACACCGTCTTGAAAGAACTCAACGAAGGAAGTTTAAAAAATCCTAAAGTAACGGTGATCAATACGGATGCGTTTGTTTGGTTGGAAGAATCCGGCGATACCTTCGACGTCGTCATCATCGACTTTCCCGATCCGAGCAACTTCTCCCTTGGAAAACTCTACACGACCGCATTCTTTCACGTGCTCAAGAGAAGAATGAACGAAACGTCCGTATTGGAAATACAATCGACCTCTCCTTTGTTCGCACGCTCTTCGTATTGGTGTATCGAAAAAACGATTTCGTCCTTGGGTTTTCAAACTCTTCCGTTACACGTGTACGTTCCTTCTTTCGGAGAATGGGGTTTCGTTCTCGCGGGACAAAAACCGATACGGTTTCGGGAAAAATTTCCGGACCATCTTCGATTTTTGAACGCCGAAGAACTCAAATCGATTCAGACCTTTCCCTCGGATATGTCCAAGGTCCCCGTCGAAATCAATCGATTGGACAATCAAGCCCTCGTAAGATATTACGATCGGGAATGGAATCGAATCTTAGACTAAGAGCCTTTTACGAACCAATTTTCGGGCGGCTCCTGAAGTTCTTTCTAGGAAGCAGAATCGAACGTAAGTGCAGGACCGAGCTCTCAGCTCCTGTCAATAAATTGAATCCTTCTTTCAGAGGATCTTTTTTCGATAAACAATTTATTGACACCGCTTCGATCTCTGCCGCGGGGACAGTGCGTCGAGATCGAAGCGAAAAACCGAAGTCAATCTCGGAAGTGAATCACCTCCGTAACCACTGCCAGACCTTGCCGTCTTCGGGGTGAATCAGCTCACCGGTTCTTTCGAAATTCAGACGTTCCAGGATACGGGTTGAGGCGTTATTCTCCGGCAACGTTTGCGCCGTAACGATCACCTCGGGCGACGCTAAACGTGCCTGAGCAACCAAAAAGGACGCAAAAAAAGTTCCGAACCCTTTTCCCTCGTATTCCGGAAAGACAAAGTATGCGATCTCCACTTGACCGTTTTGGGGAGGAGATTTGAACGCACAAGTACCGAGCGCTTCCCCACCTTGGACATACAAATACGCAATCCAAGGTTCCGAGGGCGACTGGCCGGTCGCATTATACATTTTTAATACACTTGAAACGACGTCCTGGACAACGGCGTTTTTTTCGAGTTCCAGTAGCTCTCTCGAATCGGATTGAATGGGAATGAATTTCATTGATATACTCCTTAATCTTTCATTTTTTCTTACTCCAAAAGAATGAGGTGAACATAGGCGGCTCCTGAGTTTTTTTTGGTTCGAACCAATGCCGGAAAATACGATGAAACGCTCATCCGGTGATTCTCAACTTCGTACAAGGTTGTAGTTCTTTTAACTTCCACAAGTCAATCTGCTTTTTTAGTTCCTAGTTCGTTGATACGAAGCGCCTGACACAAGCAGACGCTAACAAGAAGTTGGCTTTCTCTATAGATTTCCAGATGAACCGGTTATCATTCCGGATTTAAGTTTGTATAAAACGTATTTTGCTGATCCGGCAAAAAAGCCGATCGGCGGGTAAAGGTTTAACTTCAAGAAAACGAATTACTGGTAAGCGACTTTTTCGACTCTTCTCCTTGTCGAATTAGGATTGATCGATGTGAGCCGACTTCCCTTCTAAGATTGACAGAATTTTCAAAAACGTGGAACCTGAATTTCAAAAAGTTGTCCAACATCTAAACGGCGTCTTGTACGAAAAGCCCGTGACATTGGACACAACTTGAGGATTTCTGAATGAAAAAAACAATCTCCCTTCTTTCCCTTTCCGGTTTAGCGTTCGTTGCGCTGATTACAATTTCATTGAATGCGCAACCAGAACGCAAAATCGAAACCACGGTGCACGATTTTATGGAAGACTATCCGAAACTTGCCGTAAAAGCCGCTAAAAAAGGAAAACCGGAATATATAGAAAAGATTTTAACCGAACTTCCGAACTTCGCGCTGGACGAACAAAAAGCAAAGTGGACGGAGATTTCTCAAGAAGCACTGAAGACAAAAGACTACGAACAATCCTGCAAAACGTGTCACAAAGAATTCAAAAAAGAGTATAAAAAGACGTATCGGAAAAGACCGATTCAAGTTTCTCCGGAACTGATCAACTATCTGAAAGAACTCAAGAAGTAATCGATTCGTCTTTAGAAAGAAAATCTTCGGAACGGATTCTGATCCGGATTCCGTTCTCGAGATTTTATGGAGATCTTAAGAACCCGCTCGTGAAATCTCCTGATAAATCGGAGCAACAACGTTTTCTTCTTTTTCAAACTTCCCGTTCAAATCCAAAATCATCAGAGTAATATCGTCTTCGAATTGATCGCCGCGTCCGGACCAGGACTTTACCGTATCAAAAACCAATTGATTCAAAATTTTTCCCTGCAAACCCGCGTTTGTTTTTAAGAAATCATAAAATTTTTGATAACCGAACATCTGTCCGTATTGGTTCCGCGCTTCCGTAACCCCATCGGTGAACAAGACAATACGATCTTCTTTTTTTATCGGAATGATGAGTTGGCCGTTTTTCAAATTCCCGTCGATTCCCATGATCCAACCGGGAAGAAAAATTTCTCTGAATTCTCCCTTCCCGTGATTGAGGATCGCGATCGGAGGATGACCCGCGTTCGAGTAAGTTACAATTCCCTTATGTATATCGATGATTAAATACGCCGCGGTAATAAAATGTTTACCGTACTTACCCATCAAAGCGCGGTTGATATTTTTCAAAACTTCAGCCGGTTCCGCGGCCTTTCTGACTTCGATCGAAAATGCGAGTTTTACCATAGAGGCGATGATCGCGGCGGGAATCCCGTGACCGGAAACGTCGCTGATAAAAACTCCAAGCCTTCCGTCACCGTAATCGTGAAAATCGTAAAAGTCCCCTCCGACAGAACTTGCACATTCCATTCTTACCGAAAGTTCGATTCCTTCCACCTTCGGAAGTTTATCCGGGAGAATCGATTCTTGAAGTTCTCTCGCGATCTTCAGTTCTTGTTCTATCTCCGAGAGTTTGATCTGATTCTCATAAGCGTCGATGCTCGTTTGTAAACTCTCGGCCTGCAAAGATTTGAAACGGTCGGCCAAAGCGAACGAAAGAAGAGTCATTTCCAAAAGGGAACCGATCAGAGAACCCCAGTTAGTGAAAAGATTACTAGGTAGCAAGGAAAGGTTTCTGAGGACAGTAATCAAAATAAAAACCACGAGAACCGACCAGGCGAGAAGAAAAAAACGGGCAGGTCTATAACCTTGTCGATAACGATCGATTCCGGCGTAAATCACCACAATAGAAGTGAAAATCGGAAACAAAGTCAATGCCCGCATATTCCAAAAATAGAATATAGGAAAGAAGGAAAGAAGAATCCCCACAATCCCAGGAATCATGAATACAACGAGAAGATAATCGATAATCTTCATCGTCCTACCGGTATGAAGAAACGATCTCGTGAATTGAATCGAAAATACGATTGCAAGATACGCGAAGGGAACCAAAAGGTCGTTCCACGTTTTGAGAGCTGACGTGTAGAGATATCGGTTTCCCACTCCGGTCACGGAAAGTTGCCAGAGACCGAAAAACAAAAGATAAAGAACGTAAAAAAGATAACCCGCTTCTTTCACAGTTGAAAGAACAAAGCCGTTGTAGACGAGCATCACGAGCAAGGCGCCGAAAAATAATCCGAAAAGAAGATTCTGCACTTGAACGTTTGTGATAAACTCGTTCGCGGTCCAAGCCTTAAAATTGAGAATCAAGGATCTTCTCGTGGAGACTTTGATCAAATATTCTTCCGTGTTTCCGTATTGAGTGACCAGACGATAGACCGGATGAAAATATTCTATACTCTGATCTCGCTTGATTTCTTGATAACGAATCGGAAACTGTGAAAGTTTTTTATAGAGTATAAATTCTTCGGAAGCGGGATTGGCTAATTCTAAAAACCAAGGTTGAAAACCGTGACCGATCTTTTCAAAATGAATCTTGGAACGGATCCAAAACGTAGATTGAGTATATCCTTTAGAAAGGCTTTCCTTTTCAAAATTCTTCCATTCCGGATGAAAGTTCGGATTGGAAAAATCCTCGATACGAATCGTTCCATTAGAATCTTCTAATACTTGAAGAGTTTTCCCTAAAAATTCCCCATTCATTTTTTCCGAAAGGGAGAACGCGGATTGGAGCGGAGAAGAATATTTATCGGTGATCGATACCGAATCGGCGAATAGCAGGGCAGTTTCGCAGAAAAACAGAAGAAGAAGGGTTTGAACTTTCAGCTTCAAAGTTTCACACCCGCAAGTCCCAGAATGAACTGAAACTCCGCGGGAGAAACTGGCTGAATAGAAAGGCGAGAACCTTTCTGTAGAAGCACCATGTTCTTAAGTTGTTTGTGCTTTTTCATTTCTTCCATCGTGACAGGTTCAGGGAATCTTTTTTTAAATTTTACATCTACCATGTACCATGTCGGGTTCTCAGTCTTACTTTTCGGATCGAAGTATTTGTGAGAAGGATCAAATGCGAAATGATCCGGATATCCTTGTTTTGCAACTTCGGCAATTCCAACGATGGAAAGGGGGTTAGCCCGGCTATGGTAAAAGAGAATGAGATCCCCTTTTTTAATACTGTCACGCAAGAAATTGCGCGCCTGATAATTTCTTACCCCTTCCCAAGGAGCGATATGGGAAGGAGAATTGTACAGGTCATCGATTGAAAAAACGTCGGGTTCTGTTTTAAATAACCAGTGATTCATTCCATTCCGGCGTTGTACGCGGGGTTTGTTTTGATTCCGTTTTGTTTCTTCGATTTAACCGTTTTTTCCGGCTTTTTTTTTGCGCCGTCTTCGCTCGCAGGATGAACGATGAGCATCAGCTCGTCATGGGAAATGGTTTCTTTCGCAAGAAGGGCCTTCGCAAGTCCTTCGAACTTGGAAGCGTTCTTACGAACCAGATCGCGTCCTTTGTTCAGACAAGTCTGAACGATTTCACGAACTTCTTTGTCGATCATCGCGGCAAACTCTTCCGAGTAATATTTATTGCTATGACCCATGTCTCTTCCCACGAATACATTGGCTTGGTCGCCCGCATAGTTTACGGTTCCGAGTTTTTCGGACATCCCCCATTCGCAAACCATCTTCCGTGCGATGTTCGACGCTTGTTGGATATCATTGCTCGAGCCTGTGGAAGTGACTCCGAACTTAAATTCTTCTGCGATAAACCCGCCCATAGCGACTACGATCTGATCGAGCCAATATGTTTTTGGAAGAATGTGTCTGTCCTCTTTCGGTAACGACTGAGTGAGCCCCAATGCGCGTCCTCTTGGAATGATCGTAACCTTGTGAACCGGTTCCGTATAAGGAAGAAGTGTTCCCAAAATCGCGTGACCTGCTTCGTGATAAGCGATGACTTCTTTTTCTTTTTCGGACATGAAGAACGATTTTCTTTCCGGTCCCATGAGAACCTTGTCGCGCGCTTCTTCGAGTTCGTCCTGAGTGACTCTTTTTTTATTCTTACGAGCCGCGAGTAACGCACCTTCGTTGATCAGGTTTGCGAGATCCGCTCCCGTAAAACCAGGGGTTCCTCTCGCAATCGAGTGAAGGGAAATGTCGCTGGTCATCGGAACTTTGCGGGAATGTACTTTTAGAATTTCTTCTCTTCCTCTGATGTCCGGAAGATCCACCATCACCTGGCGGTCAAAACGACCCGGACGAAGAAGCGCAGGATCGAGAACGTCTGCGCGGTTTGTTGCCGCCATCACGATCACACCTTCGTTCTTTTCAAAGCCGTCCATTTCTACGAGCATTTGGTTGAGAGTTTGTTCTCTTTCATCATGGCCGCCGCCAAGACCCGCGCCTCTCAAACGACCGACCGCGTCGATCTCATCGATGAAAATGATACAAGGAGAATTCTTCTTACCTTGATCAAACAAGTCTCTTACTCGAGAAGCTCCCACACCCACGAACATTTCTACGAAGTCGGAACCGGAGATGGAGAAGAATGGAACTCCGGCTTCGCCTGCAACCGCTCTTGCGAGCAATGTCTTACCGGTTCCCGGAGGACCGACTAACAACACACCGGTGGGGATTCTTGCGCCGATCGCGTGAAACTTTTTCGGATCTTTTAAGAATTCTATGATTTCTACTAATTCTTCTTTTGCCTCTTCACAACCTGCGACGTCTTCAAAAGTGATTTTTACTTTCGGATCGACGGTCATCTTTGCTTTGGATTTTCCAAAAGAGAACGCTTTGTTTCCGGTGGATTGAATCTGTCTCATCATGATGAACCAGAAAAGACCGATCAGTATAACGATCAGAAGAATATTGCTTCCGATTACGCTCCAGAATTTTCCTTCTTCGGCGGAACGCGCGTCGAAAGAAACATTCGCTCTTCTTAATGAAGCGATCAAATCCTTATCCAGCGGAGCGACGGTCGTTCTAAACTTAACCGGTTTCGCGGTTTTAGATTCCGAATATTCCGCCGGAATGTAAAATCCTTCGATTACGTCTTTTTCGATCTGGATCTTGTTGTATTTGTCAACGGTTCCCTTATAGAGTTTACCGAGAGGTTTTTTCCCCTCTACCGGTTCCAACATATTCAAAAAGTCGGAATAGGAGATATCCTTAGTCGCGCCCGCGTTGTTCTCATAATTATAAGCGATGATCAAAACGACCATCATAATGATTAGGACAAAGAATACATTTTTTACGTTCTTGTTCATGGAGTTCTCCTGTAACTTAGACGCCTGTGAGATACATTAAACAGGCAAGAGGTTCCTTCTGTTAGAATTTCACGTTTCTTCAAAAAGGCAAGGAAGAATTGAACGAAACCGCCAAAAGGAAAACGGTTCGAATGAAATTCCCGCAGATTTTTTTACTTCAAAGATGATATTTTTCGATCACGTCGTCGATATCTCCGAGAGAAATCGAACGAATTGCGGCTTCCGCGTCGTTGATGATCTGAATCAGGCTTAGGTTTTCCATCGGTTCGAAATCTTCCTTTAAGAAAGAATCTCTCACTTTGAGATCAAATCCATCGTTCCAAATTCCGATCCGAATTCGAATAAAATTCGGAGAACGAAGCGATTGAATGATGGATTTGACTCCAGGATGATCGGTTTCTTGAGTTCCCTTATCTACGACGATTCTTCCAAGAGGGAGACTCCAGTCTTCTTGAATGACAAGAATTTCTCCCACTTGTATCTTTAAAAACGAAGCGATATAGAGAACGGATTCTCCTGAAAGGTCGCTGAAAGTTTGCGGCTTTAAGAGTACAACTTCTTCCCCCTCAAAATCACCGCGACCAATCAGAGATTTCTTCTTCTTGGTCTTGATCTCAACATTGATGTTATTTGCGATAACATCTAAAATCTTGAAACCGATGTTTGAGCGGTTATTGTTGTATCTGTCTCCTGGATTCCCGAGTCCGACGATCAGCTTCATGAATACCTATCTGTATCTTTCAGGTTAGACCCGAATCAGTTCCGTATTATTTTTTGCCTTTCTTGCCTTTAGCGTCGTCTTTCGCGCCTTGAGCTTCGGCTCTTTCCGCGGCGAGAAGAGCTTTGGTTTTATTTACGGAAGTGACGATCGGATCTCCGTTGATCAAAATTTCCCAGCTTGCGGGAACTTTGAGTTGGCTGATTTTGATCGCGTCGCCTACGTCGAGATCGGTCACATCGATCGTAAGATTTTCTAATAAATCTTCCGGAATCGTTTTTACACGAAGTTCGTGAATGATGTGTTCGAACTGTCCACCTGTCTTAGAACCTTTCGCAACACCGGTAGTTTCGATACCGATTTTCGTTACGATCTTTTGACCGGGAACAACTTTGTAAAAGTCAACGTGACGGATTCTATCCACTTCGGGAAATCTTTGGATTTCTTTTACGAATACTTTGTGAGTTCCTTGCCCTTCCACATCCAACTCGATCAGAGTGGACTGACGGATTCCGGAGTGAACCATTTTTTCAAGTTCTTTCTCGTTCACTGCACCCGAAGTAGCGGTACCGGCTCCGATAATATTGATGGGAACAAGTCCTGACGCACGAAGACGATTGTTTTCGTTCTTACCGGTTTCCGTTCTTTTTTTAACTGCGATTTTGTGAATAGTGTTCTGGCTCATTCTTATTACCTAACCTTAATCGAATAAAGTGCTGACTGATTGATTTGTGTGAATCCTTTGAATCGCGTTAGCGAGCAAAGGAGCTACGGACAATGATTTCAATTTGTTGATCTTTTTGGATTCCGGAATCGCGATCGTGTTCGCAAGGACGACTTCAGTGAAGTTTGTTGCGTTGATTCGATTCACGGCTTCGCCGGAAAGAACTCCGTGAGTCGCCGCGCAATAAACCGACTTCGCTCCGTGTTTGAGAAGCGCTTCCGCGGCCTTGCAGATCGTTCCAGCGGTATCGATCATATCATCGAGAAGAATACAATTTTTCCCTTCGATCTCGCCGATTACGTTCATGACTTCGGATTCGTTCGCCTTCGGTCTTCTTTTATCGATGATAGCAAGCGAACCGTTGACTTTTTTACCGAAAGCGCGAGCACGTTCCGCCCCGCCAGAATCCGGAGACACGATGACCAAGTCTTCGATCTTCTTTGTGTTGATGTATTCCGCTAAAACGGGAGCAAAGTGAAGATTGTCCACTGGAACCCTAAAAAAGCCCTGAATCTGATCCGCGTGAAGATCCATGGTAAGAATCCGGTTCGGTCCGACGACTTCCAAAAGATCAGCGACGACCCTCGCTGAGATCGGAACTCTCGGTTCTACTTTCCGATCCTGGCGACCGTAACCGTAATAAGGAATCACAACGCTGATGCTCGAAACGGATGCTCGGCGAAGAGCGTCCATGATAAGAATCAATTCCATCAAATGATCGTTAGCCGGCGCAGAAGTGGACTGAACGACGAAAACTTCTCTTCCTCGAACGTTGTCTTCGATCTTAACCGAAATTTCTCCATCGGAGAATTTCTTAAGATTGATCTTACCCGGTTGAATCTTTAGATGCGCGCAGATTTCTTCGGCAATTTCTTTATTGGAACTTCCCGCAAATACGGCGATATCTCCATTCATGGATGGACGGCCTCCCCTTTGATCATAGCGGAAAGCATCTGCAGGTCTTCGGGAGAATTCACTCCATGACTTTCAAGATGATTCTTTAATTTCATCGCACCGAGTTTCTTTCCTGAATTTCTATATAATTTCACTAGGTCGGGGAGATAGTATTCTCCCTGAGCGTTGGAGTTTCCGATTTGTCTGAGAGAATCAAAAAGACCTTCTCCGTCAAAAACGTAAGTCCCCGTATTGATTTCTTTGATGAGTTTTTCTTCAGAAGAAGAATCCTTTTCTTCCACAATCGCCGTAACGTCCCCGGAAGAATTACGGATGATTCTTCCGTAACCGGTAGGTTTCTCCACAACCGCAGAAAGAATCGTTGCGGAGAATTCGTTTTCCTTATGTTCTTTTACGATATTGGAGAAAGTCTCCGCGGTGATCATGGGAACGTCGCCGCAGGCAACGATCACAGAACCCTGAAAGTTATTCAGTTGAGATTCTGCGCAGAGAAGCGCATGAGCGGTTCCGAGTTGTTCGGTTTGTTCCGCAAAAGTAATGCCCGGAATTCCGACGCAAAGGTTTTGAACTAATTCTTTTTTGTAGCCTACAACGACGACGATTCTTTCTACGCCGGAGGCTCTCAGGTGATCGAGTACGTGGAGAAGTAGCGGCTTGCCATTCAGCTCCACCGCTACCTTAGGCTGATCCGTTTTCATACGGGTGCCCTTCCCTGCGGCTAATACCACAGCGACCTTATCCTGAGTAGGTTTCATCGTTAATCAATGTCAGTAAATACAATTTGGCTGGGCTGCTAGGATTCGAACCTAGGAAATGGCGATACCAAAAACCGCTGCCTTACCACTTGGCGACAGCCCAGTTTCTAAAAATTGAATCGTACGAATGTGAGATTTGGGAATTCCTGTCTCAGCCTGTGCAACAGTTCTTCCTGGATCTCAAGGCCCTGGACCAGCCCGTACAAACTCGAACCTGAACCGGTTAGAGAACAATAACTGGATCCAAACTCCAGGAATCTGTCCTTAAGAACTCCCAATTCCGGATGAAGTTGGAAGGCAACCGGCTCAAAATCATTCAAGAGCCTACCCTGCAGAGCGCTCCAATCCCCGTTTTTTAAGACAGAAACCAGATTTTCCGACAGCGTATTCCCATTTTTCTGAGAGGGCCCCTCTTGTAAAGGTTTTTTCAGTAAGGAGTACATTTCCGCCGTATTCATGACTTGCGGAGTCAACGCGAGGATTCCTTGTCCAGAATGGACTTCGATTTCTTGAGAATTCTCACCTCTTCCCGTAACGTAGGCGTTTCCTTCTCCTAAAAAGAAAGGAACATCGGATCCGATTTCGGCGGCGAGATTTTTCATTTCATCCGTTGTAAAAAAAGAACGCCAAGAAAAGAGAAACGAAAGAAGAGAAGCGGCGTTCGTACTTCCGCCGCCCAAGCCACCTGCGGGAGAAATTCTTTTTGTGATATGAATTTTCACTCCGGGGAGTTCGGGAAAAAGAGATCGTGCCTTTTGAAAGGTCTTGTAGAGAATATTCTTTTTATAATCTCCGAGTTCGGAAACCTGATCATAAAGTTTACGTTTTTCTAATATAATTTCGTTTCTTGAAATGAGTTCGAAAACTCCGTTGTCTGCGGGTTCGATTTCGATATCGTCTCCCCAAGAAATTCTTAAAAAGACGCTTCGAATCTCGTGGAATCCATCCGGACGCTTGTAAGGAATTTCTAAACCGAGATTGATCTTAGCGGGAGAAAGCAATTCGATTCTTCCTAACGTAGCATAAATTCAATTTCGCCGATCGCTCTTTTTACAAGAGAGGAAGGACTTTTGAGAATTACATTTTTTCCGAAAGGGAGAATCGTCTCTAAAAACCAGGACTCTTCCCGGATGTTTGCCTTGGATAAATGATAAACGACATTGCCGAGAACCTTAGTTTCTCCGCTCCTTTCAAGACCCAACTTGCGATTGAGATTGTAAAAGACTTCCTTTGTGTGCCAGATCTCTGCGATTCCGGAGGAATTTTCCTGATTCTTACGAAATTCTTCGAACTCTTGAATATACTTTGACTTTGTTTGTCCGGCGGGTTGGGAAATTGGGTCTCCGCCGATTATTAAGGAAAGAATATGATCCAATCGGAAGTTGCGAGGCGCTTTTCTTGTGTGGCAATATCCCAGGAGATAATCTTCAAGGGAATGAAAGAGAAACCAAGGATCAACTTTTCTTTGAAAAGGCTTTTCATCGCTTCTAGATTGATATTCTAAGATCAATGTTTTCCCGTTTTGAATCGCTTCTTGAATCGTATTCTTATAGGAAGCAAGAGCGTCCTGTCCCGTGATCGGGAGAATCGATATGATTTTTTGGAGAATCTTTTTGGCGATGGAGTTCGTATTTGAATCGAGATTCGATTCGGAAGTTTCTTCTAAGATCTTTCGAAGAGCGAGCCATTCTCGAATACTAAGTCTTAAACTAGAATCGAAACGAAAAGGAAGAATCAATCCGAACGTATCGGTTTCGGAATCGTAATCAACCTGGATCAGATCGGCGACGTGAGGAGTCGCACCAAGAAAAAATAATTCCCCCAGCTGTTCCTTGAGATCCTTTTGATTGGTAACTCCGGTTATGCTGGATAGTTCTTCCAGGGTCATCCGTTTTCCATCGCGGAGATGACGGATGAGATTCAATTTAAAATTAAGACGAACCGTACTTGGATTCATAGAATGTCCTCAAGAGTAAAAACGCTGGCTTTTCTTGTAAACAGGAAATGTGAAAATTCTCATACGCTCGTGGTCGGTCGGCCGGCTTCACTGCAAATTCGAAAGCGAATCGATTTCATTTTTACAGAAAGAAATCAAAAGGAGAGAGAAAAAAGTGAAGATGAAAAATTCTTTCCAATTCTTTTTGCGAATTCGAAGAATCTGTACATGACTTTTCTCGGAAACTGGAAAGTCCCTTCCTAAGATAAGTTAAAATTTTTTATTTGTTTTTTCGTTCTCTACTTCGGGAGAATTAAGGAACGCGCCCAGGGAAAACTCATGTCAAAAAAGGGGCTTATTGGATTTGGAAAGAAATCTAAAGATCTAGTAATGGTGTTTTGGATTAGATCTAGTTGCCAGATATATCTGTAAACGTCATGAAAGGTAGGAACTCCTGCATTTAAAATATCTTCGATAGAATCTCCAACCTCAGCTTCTTCCAGTGACAATAGAAAATTAAAAAGAAAACATCGAGAAACACCGTGTGCTTGGGCCAAGGCGCCCAACAACGACCAATAACCGGTATTCGTTCTAAAGTTCATTTTTTTCATTTTTCCCGGATTCTGATAAAGAATAGAATCCGCTTTAGAATTCAGCCGACTTCGAGAAGACAATAGTTTGGCATACCGTCTCAAAAGATACGGTAGTTTTTTCGAAAGCTTCTTCTGCTCCTCAGAAGAAAGGCGATCAAAGTAATTCTCAGGAATCAAAAGTGTAACGACTTTTTCCTTTCTTTCGGCAAGCCGGGATTCTATTCTTTCATCAGAGTTTAAAAATATACTTTCCATTACACCTTAACGGTTCTTAGAAGTTCTCCACCGACTCGAGATTTTCCCAAAAAAACCGAATCACAAAAAAAATTAAGAGTTTCACCCGAACTTTTGACCGAGTCAAAAAAATCTTCGCGCGCAAAACGAATAAAATCTCCCGAATCGAGAAAGATCGACTCAAAACATCCTGATTGACAAATCCGATTTTTCAAAAACTCTCAAAGGAATGCGAAAGTATCTCTGGATGTTCCTCCTTTTCCTTCCCTGCTTCTACTACATAGGGACCCTCATGAGTTGGGAAAAAAAGAAAAAACTTCCGATCACGGGAGACGAACCTCATTATCTGATTATCTCCGAAAGCATTCTTCGGGATTCGGACGTGGATCTCAAAAACAATTACGAAGAAGACGCGATCACAAAACAAATTCTTGGCCCAACCGACGTAGAAAATCATACGATTCCGAAGAATGGAAAGTTATACAGCGTTCATCCCATCGGAACGTCTTGGCTTGTTTTAACCGGCTATGCCTTGTCCGGCGTGAGTGGGTCAAGAATTTTTCTCGCTCTCCTTACGGGACTCCTCCCGTTTGCATTCTTTGGAATCGGAAGAATGTTTCATTTGGATCGAGGTGAATCCGCTTTGCTAAGTCTTCTCTATTCTATCTCGCTTCCTTTTCCGATGGTCGCCGGACAAATTTTTCCGGATTTACCCTCGGGTATTTTATTCTTATTTATTTTTACCGCTCTTCTTTACTTAGAAACGAATCCGGATAAAAAAGAATTTCAGAACATTCTACTTTTTGCATGTGGATTTAGTTTTGGATTCCTTGCTTGGCTTCATGTGAAAAATTTGCCTGCGATGATTCCCCTCTTCCTTTGGTTCGTATTCAAAAAAGAATGGAATTTCAAATGGAGAGCCCTATCCTTAGGGATCTCCGTGTTTTTCATCCTCGGCCTTTTTTATTGGAATGATCTCTGGTATGACTCAATCAAAGGATCTTTTTTCGCGGCGAAAAACGCACCTCCAAGACTGGATTCCAGAATCGAACACTGGGTAACGGTCGGATTCGGACTCTTTATGGATCGCAACCAAGGCCTTTTTTTTCAAAATCCTTTGATCTGGATTCCTGGTTCTCTCGGTTGGTTTTATCTATTCCAAAATTCCGATCGTAGAAAATTCGGAATTCTCCTATTTCTTACTTTAGGAATTCAATGGTCCCTGAACGCAGGACATCCTTGTTCTTACGGATGCCTTGCTCTGCCAGGGCGATTCCAGTGGGGATCTGCGACGCTCTGGTTTATCCCTTTTTTGGGAGGATGGATTCTCCTCAAAAATCTTTCAAAATCAATTGCACAGGGAATTTTGATTCTCGCGGTTTCCTATCAAGTCTGGATCGGAAAATACTGGTTCGATCACGTCGCATCTCTCTATCACGTCATGCAACCGGACCCAGAAAAAAGACCTGGATTTTTTCCGGAATCCATTCTTCCTTATCTTCCCTCTTGGACGGATCTGGATAATTCTTGGAAGAATCCAATCAACGGAATCTGGATCGCAGTTTTTCTCTTCCCGATACTTGCTTTTAGCGCTTTTCAGCTTCGGAACAAAAAAAAGGGTCAAAATGGTCTCAAACCTTTGATTGACAGTGAAAACAAATAAGAACGAATATTCTAAAGTAATCTAACAAAAGAAGAATGCTATGAAACCGAATCCGCGCAACACCCTCCTTACGAAATCTATTCTACTCTTATTCTTTTCTTTGCCGTTTGCCGGCATTTTGGCGCAAGAAACCAACACGATTATAAAAGAGAAAATGGTCTGTCAAAAAATAGAACTGATCATCAACGGCCAAACGTACGACGATGGACATAAGTGTATTTCTCCGGAAGCGATCTGCTATCTGGTGGAAGGACTTTCTTTAAGTTGTTTTGCAAATCCGAACAAGGATTCCAATGCAACTAAGCCAAAAACGAATTAAAAGAATTCATGGTGTCGGGAAAACGAAATCGTTGCGTCGAAACTCCTTTTCGTCAGTTCAATACACAAAATTAAAAATTCAAAACCAGCCGTACAATAAAAAAGGCGCCCTTATAAGACGCCTTTTCCATTCAGCCTAAAAAAAGCAGGCCGATTTAAAGATTAAAGACTTCCAAGAACGGATTGATATCTTTGAGCTTCTCTTTCCAATGCTTGCGCTTGTTTTAAATATTTTTGAGACTGAGCGTTGCTTGCGAGAAATTTTCCACCGGTAGATCTTCTTGCAAGTTCACGAAGTTCTTCCGCTCTGGTCGCTTTTTGTTGAGCAACGGCTTTCAAATAATTTCCTACCGCAGTTTTTTGTTCTTTTGTAACTGCGCTTTCTACGATCGCTTTTTCCAGAAGTTGATCTTCAACTTCATCGGATACCGCAAAAGCGGAACTGGTTGCCAAAAGGCCGAGAAGGGAAACTACAGAAATCAGTTTGTTTGTTGTCATGATTGAAACCTCAAATGAGTTTTTATTTTTTCGAAGAACGAATCTTCTGAACCAATTAGACAAACCCTTTTGGAGAAATAAATCAAAAAAATAATCCTAAGCCTTTTTTGAATAAAAAAGTGAATCCGATCGTATAAAATATTCAATTTTTAGAATATTCCATTTTATTTAAGCACAGGAATCCTACCGTGATTCAAAAGAACACAAGCAACTACGGGTAAGCGTAGTATTTGCAATTTTTATTATAAACTTGTTTGCAAGGAACACAGAAGTCGAACGAATGCTTATAAGAAGCGCGGTTGTCCTCTTTGAACGCACCTCTTCCTATATTCTAAACAATTCTTTCTCGAATTGCGGTGCCTCTTGCAGGATTT
Source organism: Leptospira stimsonii (assembly GCF_003545885.1). NCBI lineage: Bacteria > Pseudomonadati > Spirochaetota > Leptospiria > Leptospirales > Leptospiraceae > Leptospira > Leptospira stimsonii. Next base: position 1,052,217 of record NZ_QHCT01000001.1, on the reverse strand, counting down.
ATATCCAAAATCAAAGATAGAAGATCTTTTCTGAAAGAAATCTGGAGAATTGCCCAACTCAGCGACTTTGCTCATTTAATAAGCATTTATTTTTTGCAAAATCTGCTTTATTTTGGAGCAATGGAGTTGAATAAATAGGACAATCTCCGCCACAGGAAGCAAATATTCTTAAGACAAAGCAAAGAGAGGTTAATTGAAGAAGAACTTTATGTCGCTCTTCCTCTTCAAAGAATCGGAATTCAGAAAGAATTTTGATCATTCTCTCTTCTTTTTCCCGATTGGATTGGATCCTCTCAGCGAATTTCACCGAAGAATTTCAGGCCATTTACAATACGAGCGACCTTTTCCTCGAAAAACGAAGGAGTTCCTACTTTCAGCGCTCAAAAAGGATGCAGATTTTTTTTAACAAAAGGTCGGAAATTTCTCCATTTCGGGAATGTCCGGGCAAACTCTCCAAAGGAAAAATTCATAAGAACCCCTAGCCTGACTCAAATTGGCCGCATCCACGCGAGAAAGCGGACGACGCTTGGAAAGAAATTTCCATTTTTTACGAATTGTATAATCTATCCTTCATTCGATTCTGGCAACTGGAGAAAACATGAAATATCTTCACACAATGATTCGAGTTCAAGACTTAGAAAAGGCTCTCGATTTTTTTTGTATGACCCTCGGACTCGTCGTCTCGCGTAAGAAAGAACATCCGGAAGGAAAATACACACTCGTCTTCTTATCAACGGGAGAACCGGACGCACCGGAGATCGAGCTGACATACAATTGGGGACAGAAAGAACCTTACACCAGCGGTAGAAATTTCGGCCATCTCGCCTTCGAGGTGGATAATATCTATGAGACCTGCGCGAAAATTTCCGCAAGAGGAATCACCATCAATCGCCCACCAAGGGATGGAAGAATGGCTTTCATTCGATCTCCGGATTTGATTTCGATCGAACTCTTACAAAAAGGACACTCCCTTCCCCCTGAAGAGCCTTGGCTTTCCATGCCAAACACGGGAGAATGGTAGTCAAAATCCGATTCCTCATTCAATGATAGAGCGAGCGGGAAGATTTTTTTTCCATCTCGCTTCCGTCCATCTTTTCCTTATCCACTCTTCCGATTCGAAAGAATTTCACTCATTTTCCATTTAAAAAACGAAATCGGAAGAGCTTTTTTGCTAAATTCTAATCAGCCACTTTTCGAAAAAATATAAATCCTGAAAAATTCCTCCGAACAAAACCCGAAGAATCGATTGACATTTTATAGTGTATATGCACTATAAAATCATTGAAGGAGATCAATCAAGATGGAAGAGACATTTCTATTTGAATCCAAGATTCCTGTCCGCTTTAGCGACACGGACATCAACGGACATGTAAACAATCAGAATTATAATTCCTATTGCGACGAAGCAAAGATGAAGGCTTTTATCAGTTCCGGAATCGATATGGAAAAAACCAAACAAAGTGGAATCGGTCCCATCGTCTATAAAGCGGAATACGAATATCTTTCCGATCTAAAATATCCTGACACTGTGATCGTAAAAACCAGGGTCGAATTTATTAAGAGAACCCGAGCGATCTTTCATCAACAATTGATTAGAGAATCCGACGGAAAAATCGTGAGCAAGGTTCGATCCTATGGAATGTGGATCAACTTTGAAACGAAAAAACCCGCATTCTTACCATTGGAAGTCTTAGAAAAAATGGGAAACTTAAAATTCAACTCGGAACATCGAGAAGCGACTTTGGTCTGAGGAACTTTGATTTTCGATTCTTTTGGGAAAGGTTGGAGTAAGGATAGAATGCAAAGGGTATTCCAAAGAATTTTAATCCGACCCGAGATCCGATTGTTTTTTCCTTTGAAAATCGGAACTTGGTTCCAAAGAGGTATTCGATCGTGAAGTTTTCGAACGAGGATCTAAAAGTCATCGGCCTTTCCTGTCTGAATGTAAACCTGAGAAGAACGACTCGATTGGTAACCTCGTTTTACGATTTCATTCTGAAACCTTCCGGATTGAGAATCACACAGTTCACGGTTTTGGCGAGCATCGCCTATCAAGAAGAACCGAGCATCACCGATCTCGCGAAAATCACCGACATCGACAGGACAACTCTCCAGAGAAGTTTAGAAATTCTAAATCGAGATGGATTGATCCGAATCGAAAAAAAGAAAATCGGAAACGTTCGCTCCGTACAACTCACTAAAAAAGGAGAATCTAAACTTTCCGAAGGAATCGATCTCTGGAAACAAGCTCAGGATTCTCTTATGGAAGACCTTGGAAGAACGAAGTTCAAGGATACTCTCAAAATTCTATCGGAGGTAAGAAAACTTCCCGTTTTAAAAACGGCTTTGGAAGAATAAGGCAAACGACCCCAAGCCGCATGACTTTATCGGAATTGTCTTAAATCTTTGCAGTAGTTTTGAGTTTTGGGACGAGCTCTAAAACAAAGAGCGCCTAATCAACTGAGATATTATAGTGCATATACACTAAAAGGAGTAAACAATGGCGGTTATCATCGATGGAGCAAGAACTCCCTTCGGAAAATTCGGCGGAGGACTTAAAGATTTCACTTCTTCGGAGTTGGGTGTCATCACGGCAAATGAGACAATCCGTAAAACGGGAATCGATCCTTTGGAAATAGAAGAAACAATTTACGGAAACGTAATACAGGACGATCAGGATTCCGCATATCTCGCCAGACATATCGGTCTTCGATCCGGTTTGGCGGAAAGTTCGAGCGCTTTGACCCTCAATCGACTTTGCGGCTCGGGTCTGGAAAGCATCATCATCGGAGCCAGAAAAATTCTTTCCAAAGAGAACAATTTGATTCTCGCGGGAGGAACTGAATCCATGAGCAAAGCGCCTTTTGTCTTAAAGAACGCGAGATGGGGAAATAAATACGGGAATTCGATCACCGAAGATCGATTAGCGCAAAGCCTTACGGATTGTTTTGTCGATCTCACGATGGGAATGACCGCGGAAAATATCTCGAAACACTTTCAAATTTCCAGATCGGATCAAGACGAATGGGCAGGCATCTCCCAGGTTCGCGCCGAAAAAGCGACGACCAGAGGCGCTTTCTCCGATGAAATGATTCCGGTTCAGACAAAGGGTAAAAAATCCGTTCTTCTTCAAAAGGACGAACAAATCCGGGGAGCGGAATGTGTGGAACAACTGAAAAATCTTCCTACCGCATTCTTAAAAGATGGAAGTGTCACGGCGGGAAACGCATCAGGGATCAATGACGGAGCCGCCTCCGTTCTGATTTCCTCGGAAACATGGGCGAAAAACGCGAAACTGAAACCGTTAGCGCATATTCTCGGTTATGCGAATGTCGGTTGTGATCCGAAAATGATGGGACTCGGTCCGGTGTTTGCGGTTCCAAGAGCTTTATCCAATGCGGGAATCAAGATCGAGGACGTTGATCTTTTCGAAATTAACGAAGCATACGCCTCTCAAACGTTAGCCGTCATCAGAGAACTAAAATTGGATCCTGAAAAAACGAACGTAAACGGAGGTGCCATCGCGATCGGACATCCTCTCGGAGCCAGCGGAACTCGAGTTACTTTGGCCTTAGCCTACGAACTGAAAAGAAAAAACAAACGATTTGGAGTCGCCTCTCTTTGTATCGGCGGTGGGCAAGGAATCGCAATCGTTTTAGAAAATTCTGAGTTTAGAAATTAGAACTCCGGTTTCAATTCAAACGTTCTCCGAAAACGATTGATAATTGAACGATATTTGTTCGACGTTCTTCCGGAACGCCTGCGCCAAGGTTTCCGGAAGAATTTTTTGAATCGTGTCTCTTGCTTCGATCAAAAACGGAAACAATCCTTCTTGATTTGTGATTTTCAATCGAAAAGAATCTCGTTTAAATTCTTCATAAGGAATTTCTGATATTGCATTTCGAACCTTATACGAAAATTCGGGATCGCAGATCAGCTCCACTTCGATCGGATCGTGAACTTGAAAAAGAGCCGGATGAAGAACCCAATCCTGAGAAATCTCCCTTTTGAGTCCTTGCGGTTGATAGAGAGAATTTTCGGCGATCGATTCCAATTTTGAAATTTTAGGAATGATAAATCTTCTTCTTTCCTTTTTCTTTCGATCGTAAGCCAGAAGATAGTAGTCTTCCGAATTTTTGCGAATCAATCGGATCGGATCGACTTCCACTCGATATGTTTCTTCCGGAAATGTTTTGTAATACAAAAACTGAATCGGGGATTTTGTTTTCAAAGATTCGAGGAGTTTTTTGAGAATCTCTTCCGAAGAGCTACTCTCATTTTGGCTGAGATTTTTTTGCGTTTTTAAATCCATCTCCAACTCGGGATAGACGTCCAATTTTCCTTCAAAGAGTTTTTGAGAAAGAGAATAGAGTTCGAGAGACGGAGATTCTTGATAGGATCTTAGAATCATTTCCGCGAGGACTTGCAATTCTTCCTTTTCTAATTTCAATTCTCGATTGGAGACGTTTCGATCCAAGACGTAACCTTCCTGAGTGGAACGAACGAAAAAGCCGAGTTCTCCCAATTCTTCCACATCTCTGGAAAGTTTCTTTCGATCGGAATCCGGATTCTCCAAATTCTGATAATGATCCGGAAGTAAGGAACGGATTTTTGTAAAACTCAAGGGAGAATGATGATTGAGAAGATTGAATAAGAGCGCTGAGAGCCTGGATTCCGTCTTTCCTGCTTCCTTGACGGGAATCGGAAAATCCTCTTCCTCATCGTTCCAGTTTTCATTTTGAGACATAGCTGAAACTTTCCGAGAATCCGGATTCTAAGCAACTCGAAAACCACTTGAATCCCATCGCTTTCTTTGCAAAATCTCCTCATTCTTAGTTTTTGAAAAAGGAACCAAAATGAATACGATTCTCCATTACATCATTCCTCACACCGTCGGAATCATTCTCATCGCAATCGGTTGGTACGTGAGTATCTTGAATGTCGGCCTCACCCGTTTCACGGAGAATGTGCTGATTTCCAAGTGGACCGTCGGCGGCTTGATCTTAATTCTCATAGGCGCTTATCTTCCGGAAATCTGGATCGGAACCAGAAATCTTTTTAAGAAAGACTAAAAAAGTAGAAGCCGGAAGCAATTCCGGTTTTTTTTGAGATCCGGATTTTTCGTCGATTGATCTACAAAGTTATTTTTTGTTTTTTCATTCTAAAAACAAGAATCGGCGTTGTTCCGGACTTTCCCCTTCGCGAAGTCAAAGCAAAGTCAATAAGTTCCACCATTCTATAAAACATCATGAATATTGAATGTGATTTACAATAGCCGTCTTAAATGAAAAGCCGAACGAAATTCTTCGAGTTTTATTTCTAAATGAATCAATCTGAGATTATTTTCGATCAATCGAATCCGGAAAACGATTTTTGTGGATCTATCATTCGAATCCGATTCTATTTTAGTAATCAAAGACACTTCACCTTTCGTAAATCTCCGTGTAAGACCGAAAGAGATATTTACAAATGAAAATATTCAAAACATTCTTTTTTTGAATGATTCTCGCCGCCTTTTCCTTTCCGGTCGTGTTTTACAAAATGAAGTAGACACTTTCGATCAAGAAGTGCTCTTCATCTTAGCCGCGACGTCCCTGGACTCAAAGTTTACGAATCTTGGCGCAAGTAAATGCAAATTCCTTGAATAGTCAGGAAGTGGCAAACCGGAACGTTGATTCGGGAAGCACCTGTACTGGACTGCGCTTTTTTTTTCGAAAACAATGCAACCTCTTCGAAAAGATTTCTTCTTCCCGGCGTAGGAATGTTTTCGGTAAAAGCTTCCTTCGGTGCTTCGATTGCGTGTTCCTCTGCTCCAGCCATCTTGTCGGCAAACAAACGAACCGTGGACTGCTTTGTGAATCTCAAATACCGTGGATTGCCTGTAAAAGCGGCAAAAGAACTCGTTTCCGAAAAGATTCTTCTTTTAAGCCTTTCGTTCGGGAATTCGAGAAAACTTAGGACTTTTCCTACTGATATAGGAGTTCCTACTTTTTCCAAACAAGGTCGAGCGTTTTTCTGAAGTTTCAGTCCGATAGGAGTTCCTACTTTTTCCAAAACAAGGCCAGGCGCTTTTCTGAAGTTCCGTCCGATAGGAGTTCCTACTTTTCCCCGAAACAAAGCCGAGCGTTTTTCTAAAGTTCCGTCCGATAGGAGTTCCTACTTTCTCCAAAACAAAGCCGGAACAAGGAGAATTCCGCAATAAAACGGAGCTCCAACGACTGGCCTTACCTATGATCGCGGGAGTTCCCACAAAATTCCTCTCGAAAGGGAAGATTTTTCTTGTACTTTTTCCCGTACCTACGATTCTCCGTTTGCGGCCTGTCAAAAAGGAATTTACGAGATTTTTCTTTGGATCAGAATGCGACATAATATAATTATATGAGCTTGAGTTGGATATGAGTAGCACCGAAACTGAAATTCTAGAAAAGAATCCTAAGAAAAAAACGGAGATTGAATTTCACAAACCGACTCTTTCGAGAGAGGATCTGAAAACGGTCCTGGAATGCCTCGTAGAAGACCATCTCACGACCGGAAATGTTACAACCCGATTTGAAAAGGTCTTTGCATCGACCTTTCGATTCAAACAGGTCGTTTCCAGTAGCAATCTTACTTCCGCTTATCACTTAGCTCTTCTTGCGCTGGAAGTCCAAGCCGGAGACAAAGTGGTTCTCTCCACATTCGCACCGGTTTCCGCACTCGATGCGATTTTTCTTCTCAAAGCGATTCCTCTCGTAGTGGATTTGGATAAGAATTCCTTTCACATGAGCGCAGAAGGTTTGAAAACCGCGCTCGAAGATTCTTCCGTAAAAGCGATCATCTTGGATCACGCGTTTGGCGCCGTCGTCGAAGCGAAACGTTACGACTTCAAAGAAATTCCGGTAATCGAAGACATCTCGGAAGTTTTAGGCGCACAAAGTGAAACCTTCACTCCTGGGAAACAAGGAAGTCTTGCGATCTGCGGCCTTTCCGTGGATCAGATGATTACAACCGGAAACGGAGCGATGATCATCACAGATCAGGAATCCCTCGCAAAAAAAATGCGGGCGATGAAGGCGGGAAAGGAACCCTATCAAAGAAAAGAAGGCCAACCGAAGCTGGATTATAACCTAATCGACTACCAAGCCGCCTTAGGAATCGAACAACTTTCCAAAATCGGAATCATCTTAGAAAGAAAGAGAAAGATCGCTCAAGTTTATCACCAATCGATTTCCGGAACCTCGGTCACAACTTGGTATGGAGATCCGAACCTGGATACGTTCAATCGTTTTATCATCATCGCACCCGGCGCTTACGAACAGGTGGAACGCTATTTCCGTTCCCTTCAAATCGGAACCCAAAGAGCTTCCGATGAACCGATCCATCATATTCTCGAACTTTCCAATTCGGATTTCCCGAACGGAGAAAGACTTTTTCAAAGAGGACATTGTATTCCGGTTTATCCGAACCTCACGAAAGACAATATCCAAAGAATTTCCCAAGCGATTCGTAGAATCTACTAATCCATTTAGGTTCCCAAAAAAACGAAAAAGAGCTCCTACATATTAAAAAAGTAGGAACTCCTATTTTTGAATGTTCCAAATTCCCTTTTCATTGTAGAATCTTCTGAAAACATTCTTCAAAAATTGTTTTCGTATTCAAACTATTAAGTCCGATTTTTGACTAAGAATCTAAAATTTCTCTACGGAGAATTGATAGTGATTTCCTTTTTTGGAAGGAAGCCACTCTCTGGCAGATACACTGAGGTAATCCATGAATATCGCCCAGCTTTCGATCAAACGACCTATTTTTATTTCGAGTATCGTTCTTCTTATGCTTCTCACCGGCTGGGTGGCGTTGGGAAGAATGGGAGTCGATCTCTTTCCGGATGTTAACATTCCCGTAGTCTCAGTCACTACCATCTATCCTGGAGCAGGTCCGGAAGAAATTGAAGAGCTCGTCTCTAAACCGATGGAGGAAGAACTTTCTTCCATCTCCGGTCTTAAAAAAATCTCCTCCCGAAACCAAGAAGGTGTCTCGGTTGTTTTTGGAGAATTCACTCTCGATACGGATATCAAATACGCAGAACAACAATTCCGCGATAAAGTAGGACTTGTAAAACCGAAACTTCCCACCGGAATCCGAGAACCGAAAGTGGTTCGTTTCGATCCTGCGGATCAGCCGATCATCCGTCTTGCGGTCTTTGCGGAATTGGATCAGGCACAACTCTACGACTTAGCAAAAGAAACGATCAAATCCAGACTCGAGCAAGTACAAGGTGTCGGCTCCGTAAAAATCGTCGGCGGAACCAGAAGAGAAATCCAGATCGAACTCGACCGAAACAAACTCAGTTCTTATCAAATGCCGATGGTCGTCATCGCAAACCGGCTAAAAAGCGCGGGCTTAAACGTCCCTGTTGGAAAATTTGAAACCGGTTCCAAAGAAACTTCCTACAGAACCTTAGGAAGATACGAATCCCTTTCTCAAATTGAAAACACGATCGTCTCTTTCGGCGGAGAAGTCGGAAACGCGGTCTTAATCAAACAATTGGGAACCGTACGAGACGGAACCGAAGACGAAGAAACGATCGGATATCTCTGGGCTTCCAAAGACGACGTAGAAGAGGAAAAATCTTCCTTTTTCGCGAAAATCGGAAACTTTTTTAAAGGCAAAAAGGAAGTCAGCGAAATCCCGAAAGAAATCAAACCGGCGCTTTTCATCGACGTCTACAAACAATCCGGCGGTAACACGGTTGCGGTTGCCGACGAGGTTCTCAAACGAATCGGGAAACTCAACGACGGAATCAAAGACATGGAAGGAAAGCCGAAAATTCGGCTGATCCGTGACGGTTCCAAATGGATTCGATACAACGTGGAAGACGTAACCGAAGCGATCGTAATCGGAATGCTTCTCGCGGTCATCACGGTTTACTTTTTCTTAGGAAACTTCCGTTCCACTGTGATTACCGGACTTGCACTTCCAAACTCGATGCTCGGTGCATTCGTTCTTATGTGGGTCATGGGTTTTACGATCAACGTTATGACCCTTTTGGCCTTATCCTTGGCGGTGGGATTGCTCGTCGACGACGCGATCGTCGTTCGAGAAAACATCTTCCGAAAGCTGGAAGAAGGAATGGGAGTTTTAGAAGCGTCCGAAAAAGGAACTACAGAAGTAACGTTAGCCGTAATCGGAACATCCCTTACGGTAATCGCCGTATTCTTACCCGTTGGATTTCTTTCGGGGATCGTGGGACAATTCTTTAAACAGTTCGGATTGACGGTCGTATTTGCGATGTTGATCTCCCTGTTTGACGGTCTTGCAGTAGCGCCGATGCTTTCCGCTTACTTTGCTGGAAAGATAGATCATCACGCGAAGAAAAACAAAGCGGTGGAAGCTTTTGACAAGTTCCAAACCTGGTTGGAAAAACAATACGGAAGAATCATGAGAGTCGCTCTGAAAAGACCGGGCCTCGTTCTTTTAGGCGCGCTCGGAATTTTCATTCTTTCCATCTTCTCATTGAAATTCGTAAAGAGTACGTTCTTACCCGCAAACGATCAGGGAGAATTCTTAGTTACCTTGGATCTTCCACCGGGAACCAGCCTTCAAGGAACCAAACTTGTAGCCGATCAAGTCTTGGACGTGATCAAAAAAATTCCTGAAATGGATATGGTTGCCGTTACGATCGGTAAACCGGACGGAGGAGAACCAAACGCGGCGACTCTTGCGGTTGCATTAGTAAATTCTAAAAAACGAAAACGTACGACCACTCAAGTCAAAGACGATATTCGAGAAATCCTCAAAGCCTTCACTTACGCGAGGCCTGCGGTTTCCGATTATAGCGCGGTTGGAGGCGGGATCCAATATCCGTTCCAACTCGTAATCAAAGGCGAGAACTTGGCGGAGATGGAAGTATATTCCAAAAAGGTTGTGCAGAGATTGAAGTCGATCTCCGATCTCGCCGACTTGGATACGGATTACAGAGCCGGAAAACCGGAATACCAAATCCATTTGGATAACATGAGAATGCAGTTGGTCGGAGTTCTTCCCGGTGTGGCCGGTTCCGAACTTCGTTATCAAATCGCCGGAGACGAGGTCAGCAAGTTCTATGATAAAGGGATCGAGTACGAAGTAAGAATGAGACTTCAGCCGGATCAGAGAAACCTGCGGATGGCTTACGGACAAACGAAGGTTCCGAATATCGCAAACAAGTTGATTCCCCTTTCCGCGATTAGTACGGGAAAAGAGACCGCCGGTCCTTCTCGAATCAACCGTATCGACCGCGCGAGAACGATTGTCGTCAACGCGAACTTAGCTCCGGGAGGAGCCGTACAAGACGCGACTCGGATGGCGGACGAAATTATTAAAAAGGAACTTCCTCCACCTCCCGGAATCCGTTACAACTTCCAAGGTCAATCCGAAGACTTTAAGGAATTGTTGGCGAATATCGTTTTAGCGTTCGGATTAGCGTTGGTATTTATCTATCTCGTACTTGCGTCGTTATACGAATCGTTTATCACACCGGTCACGATTCTTTTTGCGATTCCACCGGCGATCTCGGGAGCTTTCTTCGCACTTGCTCTTACGAATGAAATGCTCAACCTCTTCTCGATGATCGGTTTGATTCTTCTTATGGGACTCGTTGCGAAAAACTCGATTCTTCTCGTGGATTATGCGATGCAGGCGATGAGAGACGAAGGATTGTCAAGGGACGAAGCGATCTACCAAGCCGGACTTGTTCGACTCAGGCCGATCTTGATGACTTCTCTTGCAATGATCATGGGAACCGTTCCGATCGCATTGGGATTCGGGGAAGCCGCGAAATCAAGAACCGCGATGGGGATTGCGATCATCGGAGGATTGATTCTTTCCACCGTGGTTACTCTCGTCGTCGTTCCATCGATCTTCGGATTTATCGACCGTTTTAGAGAATGGATCGAATCCAAATTCCGTCCGGATTACGACATGAACGCTTCCTTGGTTCATCCGGCGTCGCATCCTTCCAACGGTCAGATGGCTTACGAAAAAGAATTACTTCTGGCTCAAGAAGAATCTTTTCCGAAAAAAGCCGCTTCCAAAAAGCCGAAGAAATAACATTCAAAAAATCGAATGGAGAATCCGCTAAAAACGGATTCTCCAACTGAGATCCCAGCGACTTTGACTAATTCCTGAAAGGCCGGCTTGCGGTAACATAGGAACGTTATTTCTCTCGGGAGAATCCTGAGGTAAGACCGGACTTGTGGGTGTCTGTGAAGAATCGGGTTTCACATTGATTTCAATCGATTCTTTCTTTTCTTCCGGAGCTTTTCCGAAAAAATTCCAAGGTCTCCCGTACAACCACGCATCGATTAAATTGAACGTATAGATCGTCAAAAAAAGGACGAAAGCGGAAGATGCATGAATTCCAGCTTGGTATCTTTGGTTTCGTATTTCATTCGCGTTTAAAAAGGCACCCGCGATCAGAGTCGGGTTTCCGCTCGTCCCGGACAGGATGGACAATCGATTCGCTTCACTCAAATCCTGCGTTTCCTTTTTAAATTTCGAATCCGCTTGCATCCAATAAAGAAACGTAAGCCCTGCAGAAACGGAGAAAAAATAACCTCTTTCGGAATCCTTTCTATGAAATTGCCCCCAACCGGGAAGAAGCGCGCTTCTCCAAAGAGAAGCTCTTGCAAGTTCCTGATTCTTTTCCACTTCTTCCTTTTTTAGAGATTCTTGGATTTCCCGCTCGGAAAGGGATTTTTTCAGCGAATCGATTTCTACGAGCATCTTTTCTTTTTCTCGCAATTGATTTCGAACATAGACCTCTTCGTCTTCGTTAAACGAAATCCGAGAAACCTTTTTCTTTTCTATATCCCAAGTTTCCCTCTCGTTGGAGACAGTGACCTTATCCATGTCCTGATTGATCACTTTAACGAAAAGGACTCTACCGTCTTTCAAGTAGATAATATCCGCAAAGAGAGAATCATTCCAAAAAATGAATGTAATTAGAATCCAGTAAATCTTACTTTTCCACATGATGCTTTATACGCTTTTGCGAGAATTTTCACCGGAAAAACTAAACGTAATCTTTGAATTCCAATCCGGTTGCCTACAAGCACGATTCAAAAAAAGAAATCGGTCAATTTGAATTTAAAGGATTGATGTGATTTAAGAAACAAAAACCTCGATCCGCGCCTTTGCACGATGGCAATACAAACTATTTAAATGGCGATTCGCCGATTCGCATATTCTTAACAGAACGATTGTGGACAATAGGATCGTTGCGACCCATTTACTTGCATTGCGTCGCCTTATCGGAAAAAACGGTCCGACTCGGAAAAGCAATAAACAAAAAGAATTACGATCTCGTCCATCGAAATGCCTATCACAAAAATGAAAGATCTTCTTTCCAAATTCGAAATGTAAAAAACCGGACGGACGAATCTTTGGATTTTTAAAATCAAAAGCAGGATTCTATTTTCTTAACGATAACAATCGAATCGTAAACGCGAAACAAGATGTCAAGTATGACAAAGAGGGCGATATATGTTCATACCCGAAAGCACATTTTCGTGTTAGAATATAAATCCAATGGACAGGGCGGGAACTTCTTCGTCCAATGAAAGAAGACTTCGTAAGGTAAGGGATTTTAGAATTGAATCCAAAAAACCAAACTATCATCGGGAACGTTTATTCTCCCGAATCTTCAGAGGTATTAGATCATCTTCCTTTATTGATCTGTAAATTTCTTCCGGATACAACTCTCACTTATATCAATCAAAGTTGCTGTAATACTTTCGGAAAAACGAAACAACAACTCTATACAATTCAGTGGATTCACTTTCTTCCCGAACCGGTTCGGAACAGGATTTACGAAATTTTAAAGAACATTAAGAATACTTTAGAGCCCGAGTCCCATTCTTATCAGATACGGAATTCGGATGGAAAACTCCTAAACGTGGAATGGAAAATCTATCCTGTCATCGATATACAAAATCAATTCCAAGGATATCTCGGAGTAGGCACCGATAAGACAAAGGAAGTTAGCGCGGAAACCAGCGTAAAAGAAAAAGACGATCTTTTAAAAAAAATCCTGGGAACGATCGACGATCTGATTTGGTCCGCCGACGTCAAAAGAAATGAACCACTGTTCGTAAGCGAAGCCGCTCGAAAGATATACGGAGTTGAACCGGAAGAATTTACAAAAGACCATGAGCTCTGGGCAAAAATGGCCCATCCGGAAGACCGGCAAATCATAGAAAAGAAAATACAAGCACTCAACTCGGGAAGCCCTTTTGTGGAAGTCGAGTATCGAGTCATCAAAAAGGACGGGGAGATCATTCATGTTTGCGATCGCTCTTGGGTAGTTTCGGACGAAAAGGGTGAACCGGATCGATTTGAAGGGATCACGAGGGATATCACTCGGGAAAAAGAACTACAAAGTGAAATGGACAAAATTCGATCGACGATCCATTCGATTATCGGAAATACGAACGATCCCATTTGGTCTTTGGACAAAAATTATAGACTAACTTATTTTAACGAAGCGATGAGAATGCGTTATGAAAGACTTTCCGGGTTGGAAATTCAAACCGGAATGACCTTGGAAGAAATCGCGCCCAACACGGAACTCAAAAACCTATTCCGAAAGTTATTTGAAAGGGCATTTCAAAACGAACAATTCGTTTACGATCAGGAGATCGACGGAAGGATTCTGGAATTATCGTTCAATCCCATCTCAAAAGAAGATGAGATTACCGGAGTAGCCGTATTTTGCAAAGACATCACGGATAGAATGTCCATGGCGGAGAAGCTGGCTCGATCGGAGGCCAATCTAAGAATATTGGTAGAGAACGCGAAGGATTCCATACTTTCCGTGGATAGAAACTACAAGATCCTAGTGATGAATCATACGTTTTACAATTCCATAAAAAATCTGTACGGCCTCGACATCAAAGCGGGAACGAATATTCTAAAAGAATTCAGTTCCGAATCAAAGGACTATTGGAAGGAAATCTATGATGAAACTTTTTTAGGAAAGTCGATTCATAAGGAATTGGAAATAAAAACACAAGAAGGTCTTTTGTATTATTATGAAATTCTAACATATCCGATTTTCAGCAATTTTCCTTCCTCCAATCGAAAAAGTTTAGAGAACGAATTCCCTCGGACCTTCGAAATCAAAAACGTCCCCCTTCCGTTCGGAGAAGAGACGGTTTCCGGAGCAACGGTTTATATAAGAGATATCACGGAAAGAAAAATCCATGAGCAGAAGGCGATCAATCGAATCAAGAGCAAGGATCGTCTTCTCGCGGCGGTGGCACACGATCTCAAAAATCCTATCAGCGGAATTTTAAGTCTCACCGAGTTGATGAAAGACCAGGAAACAAATCAGAAGAATATAGAATTATTGAATAGGATGCTCCGCGCCGGAAGCAAGTCGCTTCATATTATTCAGGAACTTCTACAGATCGCAGAGATGGAGAATGAGAACTATCGCTTAAAATTGGAGAAGACAAATCTCAATTACCTCATCGAAACGTTAATCAAACAAAACGCGACGGAAGCCGAAAAGAATAAAATCAAATTGTATACGAACCTCGGAGACGATCCGATCCACGTTCAGCTTGAATCGATCAAATTTCAGAGAGTGTTGGAAAATTTAATTTCAAATTCATTGAAGTTCACGAAAGAAGGCGGAGAAATTCTAATACGATCCTTTACGAAAAATAAAAAAGCGATCATCGAAGTAGAAGATTCAGGAATCGGGATTCCTGAAGGTTTGCAACCGGTCATTTTTGAACAATTTACAAGAGCAAAACGTCAAGGACTCAAAGGAGAGGAAACGACGGGCTTAGGGATGTCGATCGTAAAAGTAATCGTAGAACTACATAAAGGAAAAATTCGAATGGAAAGCCAGGAAGGAGTTGGTACAAAATTCGTCATAGAACTCCCTCTTGAACCGTAAAGCCATAAGATCCGATCGACAAAGGATGCCCCTCTTGCCTAATGGTTCTGATTCCAAATCAATTAATTCTCCATTCTCTAAAATTAAGTTTGATCCAAAACTATCAAAATCGAATTTTGGAATGAGATAGAATTATAAAAAGAAATAAGAATAAATCAAAGAGGACTCTTATGAAATTAGCGAAAGAAATCATCACTGCAAAAGATTCTAAGATTGGAGTTTTGAAATTAGTACCCGATGGTCCAATGACACTTACTCTTCCGCTCATGCAGGAGTTGGGTTCCATCTTAAGAGAATTTACTTTGGATCAAGATATCAGAGCAGGTATTATCGCGGGACCAGACGGAGATTTTTGCGTAGGTTTGGATCCGGATGCGATTCTAAATTCGAATCAAGAAGAAATAGGAAAGATTATGACGGGTGTATTTGATATGTTTGCTTCCTTAATCAGCTTTCCAAAACCGTTGATCTCGGAAGTCGGAGGGAACGCAGTGGGTGGGGGAGCGATTATTGCTTATACCTGTGACTATCGTTATATGGTAGATGGAAAGGGAAGAATCGGATTCGCAGAACCTTTAGTCGGACTTCCTCTATCGTCTTCACTAGTGATACGGATGAGACAGACGATGTTGCCTTCCGCGGCGGCGGAAGCGGCTCTGGAAGGAGCTCTCTACAAACCTGCAGAAGCGGTTCAGAATGGATTGTTAACCGACATAGGCGCGTCCTTAGAAGAGCTGAGAAAAAAATCTCTGAGTAAAATTAATGTTCTCAATCGAGTTCCCGCTTCAGCGACTCAAGAGACAAAAAGATCTCTCAACAGAGAAGCATACGAAGCGGCGAAAGCCGCTCCAAAACAACTCGCGAATCTCTTCAAAGAACAGCCGAGTATGGTTCAAAATTTGATGGAAGCGATGAAAGCCAACAAAGAGAGAAGAAGACCGGTCTTAACTCACGAAACAAACTATCAGTAAAACGATATTCGTTTCTCGAGCGCCCAAGTGCTCCGCTTATACGCGGACCGGGTTTGTTCCGGATGGGACCCATTCTCATATAAAACGCAGGGCGTTTCCCGTTCCTACCGCTTCGATCCAAGGAAAGAAGCGGTGTCGAAATGGACCGCAGGAAAAAAATAACAATCGTTTTAAAAGTGTAACCCATGTCTCCGGTTTAAACCATCCCCTTTGTTCCAAGATGTCCAAGGAATTCAGGAAGCAACCGAGGGTATGGTTTTCTGAAGAATTCTTAGTGAAAACTAATAAGAGATCTTGATGGAATATCGGAACCTATTTCCAAATCCGAAAAAAAGGAAGAGCTCTTACAGGGATAGAGGAACTTTTAAATCGTTTTCATTGACATTACGAAAGATGATTTCCGTGGATTGAAAAAGCGGGAGTTCCCACATTCTTGGGTTTTAGTACAAGTTTTTGTTTCCCCAATTCTTATTGGAGTTCCTACATTCCAAGATTTCCGTGGAATCCCTAAGTTTTTCTTTTATAGAACTTAAGTCCGGACCAGATCTCCGAAACCGCACAAACTTTGACATCCACAATTCCGAGTTTTAGACCGATTTCACGGACAACATTTTCGGTAACGTCTGTCGCGATCTTTGAAGAACCTTTCGGCCAGGAAATCCAAATCATTCCCTTATCGGCAAGATGGTCGACCAGTTTAGAAAACTGATTCTGAAGGTCTTTTGCTTCTTTCGTGAATACATGCAAATAATCGAATGAACCCTTGAGCGAATTCGATGTTTCTACTTTCGTTAAATAACTTTCGAGTTCGTTCCGGACGTCGTCCGGCAAACCTTTGAAATACACTTTCATTCCCGATTTTAAACCGAGTTTATCTCCCAGGGGCTTACCGGAATAACCAGCCACGATTAATTCTCTCCTCTCTGAATTTCTTTTTCCATAAATTCCAAATACGTTCGAATGGTCGCTGTATGTCCGAAAACATATTTGGAAAAGAATCGAAAGACCGGCGAAAAAACCTTTCCGTTTTCTGTGATCTTGAGTCTGGTTCCGTTCGGAAGGGAACTTAATTCGAAAGTCCAGGAACCTCCGAACGGCTTATCTTCATCTAGAATCTTAGATTCTACGAGTTCGTTTTTGTGATCTTGAACGAAAGAATAGGTCATAATGTCGTTATGAGAATCTGTTTCTTTCCAAGACGAGGAGGAAATTTCTTCAATTTTTTTTAGATTCGGTCTCCAAGAAGGATATTCTTTAAAATTCCGAATGAGAGAATAAATTCGGTCCGGTGTCGTTTTAAACACTCGTTCTAGAGAAGAGGAATGTTCGATCGG
This sequence comes from Leptospira stimsonii, assembly GCF_003545885.1. Classification (NCBI taxonomy): domain Bacteria; kingdom Pseudomonadati; phylum Spirochaetota; class Leptospiria; order Leptospirales; family Leptospiraceae; genus Leptospira; species Leptospira stimsonii. The sequence continues at coordinate 1,034,989 of NZ_QHCT01000001.1, read as the reverse complement.
AAGGTTAGCTCCTATTCCGTAGATACCTCCCGCCAAGAGAACTACAAAAACGAATACGTAAATAAGAATCGTATAAACCATAGATCTTCACTCCTGAATATTCTTTTACTTGCATATTATTTTCTATCATATGCTGTTTCATTTCTTTTTGGACCAGGATCGAGAAAGACTTTTATTCTTCATTTCTAGCTCTGCGGCAAAAGCGAGCAAACCCAAACCTTTTACAGCGGCTTCTTGTTCTTCCTTACTCAATCTTTTAAGTAAATTTCTGACCAGATTCGGATCCAGAACGGACTTTTTACTCTTAATCCTTTCTCCCTTTTTTGTTAAACGAATGAGCGTCCCTCTTCCGTCTTTCGGATTTTTCTCTTTTACGATATAACCCATAACTTCCAGACGGGAGACCGTGATCGACATCGTAGAAGGAGTCACTCCCATATGGAGTGCCAAATCGAATAGACTAACTGGGTCGTCACCATCCAAGTGATCCAAAATGCTCGCCTGGTTTGCAGTCAAAATCTGCTTTGTCTTCGGATCCTCAACGTGTCTTGTATGACAGGCGAAAAAAATCCTCGGATAGAATTCCAAAACCTGACTTACAAAATCCGAAGGCATAAATCCAGAGTAGAAACATTTACTTTGATTAGTCAAATCAAATTATTAAAAATAGGAATCAATTTTACTTCCCCCTTTCGCAAATATCTTTAAAAAGCAGAAAAAAAGGGTATTGTCCAGATAGCTTTAAGCAACGATCGAGTTTGCGCAGATGAATTACCTTTGAGGCCTTTCGGTTTATGAGCAGACTTTCTGCGATTCGATTCTGATAGGAGTTCCTACATTTAGAATTTTGGTAAGAATATCCAAAATGAAAGGTTTAGGACGATCGGCGCGTTCGTCGTAAGTCGTTGCAGTTCCTACAAATTATGTTTCTTTGAGACCTTTCGGTTTATGAGCAGACTTTCTGCGATTCGATTCCGATAGGAGTTCCTACATTTAGAATTTTGGTAAGAATATCCAAAATGAAAAGTTTAGGACGATCAGTGCGTTCGTTGTAAGTCGTTGCAGTTCCTACAAATTATGTTTCTTTAAGACCTTTCGGTTTACGAAGCAGACCTTTTGCAATTCGATTCTGATAGGAGTTCCTACATTTAGAATTTTGGTAAGAATATCCAAAATGAAAGGTTTAGGACGATCAGTGCGTTCGTTGTAAGTTGTTGCAGTTCCTACAAATTATGTTTCTTTAAGACCTTTCGATTTACGAGCAGACCTACTGCAATTCGATTCTGATAGGAGCTCCTACGCAAAGAAGATCTTTCAAAAAATCCGGGCAATTCCGCAGGAAGTTCCAAGTCGAATGAGAAATCCCATGAGTGAAAAACGAGCTTCCTATATCAATTTGAACATTCAACCTGATTCAAGGATTGCATGCAAAATAATATAAATAAAATTTAATATTGTACTCTATCAGTTCAACTTTTTCAGAGTGCCAGGTTAAAAAGGTTTTCATACCTTTTATTGGTGAATATAACCCCAGCTTTCCAAAATCTTTCGAACTTCCTCACCCATGGCCGCCTCTTCCGCAGATTCGCGTCCACCCGAAAACCCGGTATGATAATACAGAAACGGAATTTCGGAAGAAAAATAACGATAGGGAATTCTTCCTAAGGAAACGTTATCAGGCTCCATCGCGAGAATCGAATCTGCAACGCTGGATCGAATTCCCCATCGCCCCACTCTATAATCCTCTTTCTTACCGTCCCTTAAGATCTGAAGTCGAAAGATAGGAGAAACATCTACGGTTTTGATCGAAAGAGTTTGCTCGAAACGATTCGATTCTTTCGGAAGAAAAAGATTTAAATTTTTCGAATCTTCACTGATAACTTTCGAGTCTGCGGTAAAATCCGCACGGTAGATTCCAGCCTTTGAGAAAAAACGAATCTCACGTTCACAATCTTTTTCACATCTGGGAAGTCGAAGTGTAAACACATTCTTATCGAGTTGGTTTTCTTTTAGTATTTTTCGAGCGTCGATTAACAATTCCAAATTCGTTTCAGCGATATTTGTGAGTTCTTTCGGATCATTTTTTAGATCATACAACTCTTCCGGCATTTTATGCGGAATACCTTCTCTGGTCCTTCGAACGGTATCGTAACCGGGATATCTTCGCAAATATTTAAATTTCGGTGTCTGAATGGATTCTGAGTATCTCCCTTCCGTATAAATGACCGGCTCGAAATCGGGTCCTTCTTTTCCGAAAATCCGATTTGAGTAATCGTTTCCTTTCAACTTTTCCGCTTCATAATCGATTCCATTTAGACTCAGCAATGTCGGCAGTAAAGATAGGAGAGAGACCTGTTCCGCAAAATCTCTTTTTTGAATTTGATTTTGAAAATCCTTCGGCGGATGAATGATCCAAGGAACTCGAATTTCCTTTTCGTAATGGGTTTCTCCGTGCGCGTAGACGGTTTCCGTGATGAAATGATGATGATAATAATGCGACTTCTCTAACATCTCTCCGTGATCGCTCGTAACGACGATCCAGGTGTTTTCAAATAATCCCTGTTTTTTGAGTTCTTCGAAAATTCTTCCTAGGAGAAAATCCGTATAACGGACCTCTCCCAAATATTTCTGTTGGTATTCATCCAAACTTTTCCACAAGGAAGGATCGGATTTCTCCTTCAATTCTTGTAAGAATCTGGTCGGAGGGCGATACCCCCAGTGAGGAGTGTTTAGGTTCAAATGCAAAAAGAACAAATCGTCTCTATGTTCCCGAAAAAAAGTCTCCGTCCTGGAAACGAGTTCTTCCGTATCCAAGGTATCTTTTCCCACTTGTTGAATCTTGTGAAAACCTAAATCGACTCCGACAGAAGTGTAATCCATTAGAAAAACGTTATTCATTATACTTTCGGTAAAGTAGCCCTGTCCTCGAAAAGCGTTTGGAAGGGTGAGCGGCTTTTTTGAATAAAATATCTTTCGCTGTTGACTTGAAGTGTAAAACCAGGCGTTGCCCAAACCTAAGTTAGACGCCACTTCGGAAGTAAAAAAGGAAAGCATGGAGGGTTTCGTCCAATTTCCGTTTGCGATCGTGTTTCTAAAGACGATCGAGTCTTTGGAGAAGGAATCCAAAACGGGAGTCGTTGGAAACAGCGATCCGCCGGAGGACAACGCATCCTGCCGGAGCGCGTCGATCACGATTAAGATCACATTTTTTCGTTTCGTTTTCTCCTTTTTCAAAATCACGGGAGAGCCTAAAAAAAGAGCCGATCCGTTCCCTGAATTCCAGCGGATTCTAAAATGCGAATGTCCGTTTAAATTTATTTCGTTCAACGGAAGTGAAAACTTTTTCCATTCTTCTTTTTGATTCTTAAATGTGTGGGAATAAATTTCCTTTTCACTGGAAAAGATTTTCAATTCTCCATTATCGGATTCCCCAAAACCTTGCGAAAGGATAGTAGCATAAAATTCGAAAAGAAGTCCGTTTTGACCTGAGGATTCTTTGATCGTTAAGGAACATTCTTCTCCGGACGGAATAAATAAGGAATCTTGAGATTCGTTAATAAAAAGTGTCTCATCGACATACAGTGTTAGCTGAACATTCTTCCATCGGTCTCTGGGATCGAGTCCGGAATAACGTCCGGGATTCTTTTTCCAATGGGAACGAAATTTTTCTATCTCCTTATTTGTGTCTCCGGAACAGACAAATTCGGAACTTTTCAGAAGTCTGGTAAGATCCTCTTTTACAACATTCTTTTCGGTTTCCTCGATTCGGTTACAATGAAGCAGAAGAAACAACATAAGAATCAAGTGATTCAAGAATCCGCTTCTATCAACGAACGTTCGGTATGAGAACATGAATCCAGAAAAATCGCTTCCACCTTATCGACAACTGAAAAGAACCCCCTTGAAACCGAGAATTTTTAACAAATGAAATTTTTTTCTCTTTGCAAAGGATCGTTTCCGTTTAAAACACGTTTCGCTATGTCATGGAGTAATTCTTACAATCTACAGGATGATACTTTCGCAGGAAGCGGAGGGTCAAAAATTTTTTACCGCACCTATCAACCCAAGGAAGGGAGAAAGGGAAATCGGGTTCTCGTCGTTCAGCACGGAATCGGAGAACACAGCGGTCGTTATGAATTTTTAGTAGAGGCTCTGGCCGGAACCGGAACCGCCCTTTACTTAATCGATTCGCGAGGACACGGAAGATCCGAAGGAAAAAGAGGCGCCATCGATTCTTTCTCGGACTTTCTTACCGACTTGGACAAACTCATCTCGATCGCAAAGGAAAAAGAGAAGGTTCCTAAGGTGACTCTTTTGGGTCATTCTATGGGAGCCGCGATCGTTACCCTTTATGCGGAAGAAGGAACCAATCAAGGAAATCTCAACGCATTGATCGTCTCTGCTCTTCCCATTCGAGCAAAGATGGATTTCAGCCTAATGATCAAAAAGGGAATCGCACCTTTCATTTCCGAAATCTTGCCGAATCTCACTTTGCCAACGGGTTTAGATGTGAACGCGTTGAGCCGCGACAAAGCCGTGGTGGAAGCCTATAAAAAAGATCCGCTGGTTCACGGAATGGCTTCGAGTTATCTGGGGAACATGCTTCTCAACTCGGAAGCCCCGATTCTCGGAAACGCAGGAAAAATCAAAATCCCGATTTACATCTTTCACGGAAAAGAAGATGCAATCGCGATTTACACCGGAAGCGAGGCTTTCTTTGAAGTGGTAGGTTCTTCCGATAAGACTTTGAAAATTTACGACGGTCTTTATCACGAAACGATGAACGAACGTTTAGAGGATAGAACCAAGGTTCTTTCCGATCTCAAAAAATGGTTTGATGCACATTCCAGCTAACAGACAGAACGTTTGTTCTGTTTTTTCCTAAAAAAATCATCGACCGGATTCTTCTTTTCTGGTAACATTGAATCCGGTCGAAAGCCCTTTTTTAAAAACAATTCTCAGGAACTTTATATGTCAGTAAAAGGAATATCCAAAGACCTGATCGGAACCAAGCTGGATCGCTACGAATTCGACGTAGAGAAAGGAAAGATCCGCGAGTTCTGTCAGGCGATCGGGGAAACCAACCCGATCCATCTCGATTTAGAAGCCGCTAAGAAAGCGGGATACGAAGACATCCCTGCTCCTCCTACCTTTGCAACCGTGATTCAGTTCTGGGGTTATCCAAAGATTTGGCAAGATATGGAAAACATGGGAGTGGATACGTCTCGGGTTCTTCACCTCAAAGAAAAATATACGTATCTCAAACCCATTCTTCCCGGAAGAATCTCTTCTCAAGGTGAATGTATAAACGTTACTGTCGGAAAGATGGATACGATGACTTTCAAAACTACGATTCGAAACGCGAAAGGCGAATCTCTTGTAGAAGCGGAAATGTCGATTTTCATCAGAAAACCGGAGGCTTGATATGAGTAAGATTGATTTTGATAAAATTGAAGTCGGATACGAACTTCCTCCTCTCAAAACGGACGTGATCACACACGCGAATCTCGTACGGTATGCGGGAGCATCCGGAGATTTTAATCCGATTCACAATGATCCCGACTTCGCGCGCAAGACCGGCTTGGACGGAACCATCGCACACGGTATGTATGTGATGGCCCAACTCGGAAGACTCTGTACTTCTTGGGCGGATCAGAAACAAATCCGCGAATTCGGAGTTACATTTAAGAATATGACCAAACCCGGTCAAAAGCTTACTTGTACCGGAAAGGTAAAAAGAAAGAAGGAAGAAAACGGCGAAAAGTTGATTACGGTTTCGTTAGAAGCGGCCGACGATTCCGGGGAAGTAAAATGCTCCGGTGAACTCGTGGTTGTCGCTTAACCTTTTTTCGTTGGATACGATTCCACGGCTATGACGGTGATATCGTCGTAACGTGGATTGTCTCCTCTCGTCAATTCCTCGATTTTTATGATCTCTTGAATCAAAGTATTCAGACTATTCTCTCTTCCTTCGTGAAGACATTTCGTAATCAATTCCATATTGTATTGTTTGGTATTTAAGGAATCCTTCATACGATTTTCGATAAGTCCGTCGGAGAACAACAAAAGACGCGATCCGGTCGGAAACGGAATCGTCTTCGAAGCGATTTCGAGCGATTCAAACAAACCCAGGATCGGACCGGTCTTATGAATCAAAGATGGAAACTCGTTCGGCATCTGTAAGATTTGATCCGGATGACCCGCAGACGCGTAAGTGAATTCTTCTTTTTCAATGTCGATATCGCCGATCAAACATGGGAAAATACTTTCCAAAGAATCGAATTTTTTCAAAAAGCGAAAGTTCAATTCTTTCAGAATCTGGGCCGGATTCTCCAGATTCTTAAGTTCTTCGTATTCCGTCTTTAAGGCCATCGTCATCAAAGAGGCCTGGACGCCGTGTCCTACTGCGTCCGCGATCATCACTCGAATTCTTCCGGGAAGAATTTCGGAAACGTCTAAAAAGTCGCCGCCCACTTTTTCCAGAGGCATGTACTCGTAGAAAAATCGAATTCCCGAAATCGTTCGATCCAGAGGCGTTAGAATCTTCCTTTGAACGTTTTGCGCGATCTCCAATTCTCGATTGATCTGGATGATGTTGTCGTTGAGAACTCTGGTTCGATCTTCGATCTTTTGAACGAGTTGTTCCTTCATTTCGAACAATTCTAAGTTCGAAGTTCTTAGGTTGAGAGCCAATTCCCTTGTTTCCGCAAACTTGCGAGATCGCTCAGACGCCAACAAAAGCGACTGAAGAAAAACGAAAAACACCAAGGCGTAGTGCGAAGTTTGAATACTTCCGGTTTTCAAAACACGGGCGTAAAAAAGATCCACTAACACGGCGATAAACAATATTCCAGAACCGTAAAGGATATAAGTATAATTTCTTTCTTTCTCGAAATCGATCTTTAGAATCGTATAAAAAAGATAGAATATGATGATTAGAATAAAGTAATGATAGATAGAAATATTCTGATTGTTGAATTGCATATCCCCGAATAAAGTCACGATCGAAAAAATGATCGAGAAGATCACTCCCGCGTTGATGAACTTTCGGTTGACGTAAGGCGCGAAAACCGAACTGAAAAACAAAAGGAAAAACGGAACACTTACGGATAACGTCAAGTGATTGATCTTATTGATCCAGGACCAGGGAACTTCCGGAAAGAAGAGCATAATGATTTTTGAATTGATTAGGGAAGTTCTGAGGCAAATCACCAAACTATACATTCCGAAATACAACGGAGATACGCTACTTCTTAGATAAAGATACTGGAAGATATGATAGATCCCCATGATCAGAAGACTACTGAACGAAAAGATATCGAAGAAAAGCGTGATCGCCCTCGAAACGCTCGCAGAATCGGCCGGGCCGATCGACACGGGAAGAAGAATTCCGGGGATCGTCGAGGTAAAGTTGGAGATAAAAATTTCGATCTGAGCTTCGCCGTTGTTAGCGGCAAATAAAAAATCCCTCGGTTCGATTCTTGGAACCGTAGTTTCCGCGGTCAATCCCGGCGTACCACCCTCACCGATGACCTCCCCGTTTATCTTAACGCGATAGGCAGACGACACACTTCCTAGAGAAACGGAAAGTATCTTGTGTTTCCAGACTTCGGGAAGAAACACTCTGAGTCGATAGGTGGCATAGCCGAATTTAGGAAACGCTTGATGATTTTTACTTTCATTCGTCCAGGAACCGGGAACGCTGATGTATCCTTTGGAGAGATTTTCGATGTGATCGTCCGGTTCTTGAAGCCAATTGAATTCCCATTCTCCATTCAGTTTGGTCATTCCGAAATTCGGATCTTGGATTCCTCTCAAATCGATCTTACCTTGATAGGCCTTAAGTCCGTCTCCGGCCTGCCAAGGAGAGGAAATCATTACCAGGATGATCAAAGCGAACGGACCAATTAGGAAAAAAAATATTTTTGAAAATTGCATCTCGAATTTAGATCCGTTCCGAATTAAAGTTGAAATTCAATTGATGGTCGTCAATTGCATATAACAACTGACGGAATATTAAAGGTAAAAAATTTCCATATGACTGGATCTTTTTCGTTTTTTCAAAGAATCTTAAATAAAAAAAGAGGGAAACCCATTGAAAAAGGATAAAAAAAGAATCGTCGGCCTGGCCCTGGGAAGCGGTTCGGCACGGGGATGGTCGCATATCGGCGTTATACGAGTCTTGGAATCCTACGGTTGGAAACCGGATATCATCTGCGGGACTTCCATCGGATCCATCGTAGGAGCCTTCTACGCCGCGGGAAAGCTGGATCGACTGGAAGAATGGGTCCAAACCTTGGAATGGAAAGATATTTTAGGATTTATGGACATTTCTTTCGGAGGTGGTTTGATTAGCGGAAAGAAACTCTTCGACTTTTTTGAAAAAGAATTCAAAGATCTCAACTTTGAGCACTTAGAAAAAAAATTCGGAGCCGTTGCTACGGACATAGACAACGGAGCCGAGATTTGGCTACGAGATGGTTCTGTTCCACAAGCGGTTCGCGCTTCCATTTCCCTCCCCGGAATTTTTTCCCCCGTAAAAAGAGAAGAACGTTGGTTAGTCGACGGAGGACTTGTAAACCCCGTACCTGTTTCTCTTTGTAAGGCGATGGGCGCGGAATTCGTAATCGCAGTCGATCTCAATCAAGATCTTCTGGATCGGAAGGATTCTCCGGAGGAAGGGATTGAAAAGGAAAACAATCGAAAATCTTTCATGTCCCGTTTCTGGGGAAAGGATTTGGATGAGAATCTCCAAAAGGAAAAGGATGAAAAGCCGGGAATGATCGAAGTGATGTCGAAGAGCATCAACGTTATGCAGATTAGAATCACACGAAGCAGAATGGCAGGAGATCCTCCGGATCTAATCATCGCACCGAGACTCAGAAACATAGGTCTTATGGAATTCCATCGGGCGAAAGAATGTATCGAAGAGGGAAAAAAATCCGCGGAATTGGTCGCAAGTTTTTTAGAAAGTCAGCTCTGATTTCGTTTTAAAATCGGAATGATCGAAGATTCTTTGAAAAAAGATGTTTTGCTCTTCTTTCCGGATTGCGTTTATCGAACGTTATTGGATCCTTTCTGGGAAGGCGAAAGAAAGATCGAAATTTTTTGCAAAGTTTAAAAAGAAGGTCCGTGCTTGTTTTCCCTTTTTTCCAGGCAGGAATTGATTTGAAAACAACGCGATCCAAATAAGAATCTTTGTGGGAGTTCCGACAAAGGGATACTTTGTATTTGCAAAATAATGATTTTATGATAGAGAAAAGTCACCCGGTGCTTTCCACCCCCCACCCCACCACCCAAAACAGGGTGGGGCGCGCCACTTTCACGGAGAACTTTGTCGTTGTTACGACGGATTTTCCGTAAGATTCAAATGATTCACCGGTAAGGATACGGTTCCTGAGGAAAGGGTTTTATTACACATATGAAAAAAATAATTTCAAACTTTAGAATTTTCCTACATTTTTCGTTTATTACAACTTTATTATTCTTCTTGTTTTCGAACTGCAATAAAAAGGATTCGATTTCGATTTTAGAAATTCGAGACCTCACCGAAAAAGACAATCTCGTCGAAGCGCTTCAAAAGGCAGAAGAAACCTTAAAACAAAAAGGGGACACCGCGGAGCTTCTCTACGTTCGAGGTTGGATTCGTTATCTCCAAAAAAATCAGGACGGCGCGCAGAAAGATTTTATCAAGTGTCTTTCCTTGGATCCGAAATCCTTGGATTGCAAACGCGGGTTAGGACTCGTCTTCGAATCCAATAAAGAATACAAAGAGGCAGAAAAAACCTTTCAAGAAGCGCTCTTGATCGCAAAGGAAAAGGGACCCGATCACGAAGCGATTCTTCATGAGAATTTAGGAAGTCTTTATCTTAGACAAAATCTGAGGAAACAAAGTCTGAGCGAATTTCAAAACTCAATTTCCCTTTCCGATAAAGGAGACGCGTATTACGGATTTAGTCTTTGTCTTATCATGGAAGGAAATTCGGAAGGCGCGATCGCCTCCTTGGAAAAAGGAGTTACCAAAGCTTTCCGAGGCAAGGCTCTGAAATCGGAATCCCACTTTTTGTTATCTAAATTTTATTTTGAAAAGAGAAAAGATCCAGTCAAAGCTGAAGAAGAAATCAAAAAGGCGATCGAGATTTTTCCCCTCCATAAAGAATATCTGAACGCTTTACAAACTTATACAAAGGAAAGAATCAAAGCTGATCTTTGATTTCGATCATGATAAAAGCAGTTTATAGACTCATACACCAACAGATCATCCTTCCCTTTCAACAATCACACGCGCCGGTAAAGGAAGTCTGCTTAGGAACCTCGATCGGACTTTTTTGGTCTCTCACTCCTCTGATCGGAATTCAAATGTATCTTGGACTAATCACTTGGATTCTTCTTAGAATCGTAGGAATCCGTTTTTATATGCCGATCGCAATCGCTATGATTTGGATTACGAATCCGGTCACGCTTCCATTTTTCTATTACGTCTTCTATGTCACAGGCGCTTTCGCCTACAACATTCTCGGTTGGAATATAGCTTTTATGAGTTTTGATCGTATCTTAGAAGTGATCAATCATTCCAGTTCGATGGAATTATACGAAGGTTTAAAATACTGGAGTTCATTTTTGATAAACGACATGGGCGCGCCGATGTTCCTGGGAGGGTTTTTAATAGGAATTCCTTCCGCATTTGCGGGATATCCGATCACAAAATCGTTGCTAAACGGATTTCGCGAAAAACAGGCGGCAAAAGAAGGACTTAGTCTTAAAGAATGGGAAGAAAAATATGTCCGTAAAGAAGCGGTAAGAAATAAATCAATTTGGAATATTCTAAAAAGCTAATCCAATGTAATTTTCATTTTTTGCGCGAGTTCTTCCGCACTCAAGTTCAGAATCTTCGGATTTGTCTCCGCATCCTTAATCAATCGGACTACCTCACGATTGAGAGGTGCAGGATGTCCCATCACGTCGGCCAATTTGATCACTTCTCCATTGAGAGAATCGATCTCGGTCGGTCGTTTTTTCACCAAATCCTCCCACATAGAAGAACGCGCCTCCGGATCAATCTTCACCATTCCGGAAGCGATTCTAAAAAAAAGAAAATCGGGAAGAGTTAATATGAAGGGCGCCAAACCAGGAATCATCTTTCCGGAACGCACCGGTTGAATTTCAGCAAGTCTCAGGATTTCCAGAGATTCCTTCATGAGCTTCGAGAGAATCTTACGATATCCCGGTTTTGAAATTTCGGTTTTTAGGGTGAGCCCTGAAAGCGCATTCAAAGAATTATTTAAGTTAAAGATGAGTTTTCCCCAGAGAACGCCGACGATATTTTTATGCGTGTTAGCCGAAAGGCCGGCTCGATTTAAAACGGACACAATGACACGACCGGAACGAGAATTTTCGACCACAAGATTACCGCTCGTTCCTTTATGAAAGTGGCCGTTTCCCTTGGAAACGACGTTAAAGGGAACCATTCCCGCCAACACTTCCACCGGAAGATTTTTTAAACCTTCTTTCAAAACCTCTGCGTTTCTCACTCCGTTTTGAAAGCTGATTACGATGGGAAGCGCATTCGAAAGAGAATGTTTCTTTTGTCTCTTCTCAAGGATCCCGCCGAGTTCTTGTGCTATATCCTTTGTGTCCTTGGACTTGACCGTAACCAAGAAAACATCGGCATCCGCAACACCTTGTAGAGAAGTCGTAAACGGAATCGAACCGGGAGGAAGAAGGATCTCATTGCCTGAAAAATCTGTGATCTTTGCTCCAAAAGTTTTCAATTCATTCTGAATTCTTTCGCGACCGTAAAGAGTCACTGAATTGCCTGCGGCCAGCAATTTACAACCGAGGTAAGTACCGATGCTTCCGGAACCTAAAATTGCGAACGAAGGTTTCATAGGGAATGGTATTGAATCGAAACTAGGATTTTTATTCTACAACTATTGATGGTTAGTCGGTAAAATTCGGAGAAAAATTAAAAAAAAAGGACTCCGCGTCGAAACGCGGAATCCTATCTTGCACGGTTACTGGAATTTTAGGAAACTATTGATTCGCTTTGGCGTTGGAAGCCATTGCGAGGTAATATCCTTCTACGTCATACCAAGTTTGACCAGAAAGGAGTGTATTGGAAGCCTCGAGGTGATCGATACCAGTAGTGAGGATTCCATAAGAAGGTCCTCCCTTCCAAGTTCCCCATTTCTGAGAAGTCGCAGGAACGAGTCCGTCGTTTGCCCCACCTTGTCCGTTAAAAACTCCACCCGCCCAGCATGCTGGATAAAGAATTCCCATCAGTGGGTGTTGGATTAGATCAGGAACAGTGATGGTTGAACCGTAAGAATAGTATTTCACACCTGATTTATCAGGAGTATAACCGTTGAAGGTCGCCATTCCACTGGTAGTCAGAGAGTTCAAAGCCTTGATCGCGTCTTGTTGTCCGCCGCCGTAAACCAACTGAACTACAACTCCAAGAACTGCAGAAACGAAAGGTTTCGCCCAGCTTGGAATCACTGCGCTTACGATGTCAGCAATTGGACTTCCTCTGTGTGGAGAGTTCAATGTGGTCAGAGTGGAAATTTTTCCGGACATGCCCAAGTTGGAAATCATGTAACGGCTATCCAAACCACCTTGTGAGTGACCGAGAACGTGGACTTTACTAAATCCGTTAGCGGCCATATAGACGTTGATTTTGTCTCTTAATTCCGCGCCTCTTGTCTCGTTGGACTGAGCCGCCGTTTTAGTAGGAGCATAAACACTTGCGCCTTGATTTCTCAAGTAAGTGTCCATTCCACCCCAATAATTTACGATATTGATGACTCCACTGGAATCAGTTCCCCAACCGAATAAACCGTGGGAAAGTACGATCGGATACGAACCGGTTAACGGCTTAGAAGAAGACCCGCCGCCGGATGCCATTAAAGAACCCGTTAAAAGGAAACTCATTAGGATCAATAAGCTTAATTTGCGCATTTCAATTACCTCAATTCTCTTCACTATTATTTTTCTATTATTTAGTTTTCGCTTTTGGTCTTCTTCGCTTGTAGTGTTTGATACACCGAAGTAGGAGATTAAACCCTGGCAAATCTCTGTCAAGAGCATTCGCATAAAAAATATAACTTTTATATAATGAACATTAGTTCATTTAATTTTACGCGTTTGAGTCGTTTTATAATTTTCACACTTTCAAAATCAAGCGATAGAATGGCTCAATTCCTTAATTTAAGCGATTCTATCCATAACAAATGATATATTATTTCAATTTTATACTTAACTATAGAATTCCACAAAATTAAAATGTTTGACTAAAACTCAGGAACGCTTCCGATCCACTGGAAAAGCGCATCTAACGTACGCCTTTGGGGAGTTTATTTTTAAGAATGAAGACCTATGATTGGATTATAAAAAACGGCCTTTTTTTCGACGGAACGGGGGCTCCTCCTGCCATCCGGCACCTCGGAATTCGGGATGGAAAGCTGATTGAGATCAGCGATTCTCCTTTGAACGAAGAGGCTTCGGAAAAGGTTTGCGAAGCGCGAGGACATTGGGTCACTCCGGGTTTTATCGATTTTCACACACATTATGACGCGGAAATCGAAGCGGCGCCTTCTCTTTCGGAATCGCTTCGGCACGGGGTTACGACCGTCACGCTCGGAAGTTGTTCGTTGAGTCTCGCTCTGGGCACTCCTGAGGATTTGGCGGATATGTTCTCCCGAGTTGAGGCGATTCCCAGAGACCAAGTGCTTCCACTTTTACAAAAGAAAAAAACTTGGAATACTCTGAAAGAATACACGGATCATTTAAACCAATTACCCCTTGGACCGAATGTAACTTCCTTTGTTGGCCATTCTTCAATTCGCGCTTATGTTATGGGTCTAGAAAGGTCTTTGAGTAAAAACGTTAAACCGACTCAAGAAGAAATGAATCGGATGAAAGCCCTTCTTCAAGAAGGAATCGATGCGGGATATCTTGGTCTTTCGATCAATACGCTTCGCTGGGATAAAATGGATGGAACCCGTTTTCGAAGCAAACCCCTTCCCTCTACGTTTGCATCTTGGTCTGAATTCAGAAGTTTTAATCAGATTCTTAGAAAGAATGGAAAAATCTTTCAAGGTGTGCCTAACGTTTCCACCAAGGTTAATGTCCTTTTATTTTTCTGGGAAAGTATCGGGGTCTTTCGTAAAAAATTAAAAACGACGATCATTTCTTTGATGGATCCGAGATCGAATCGAACTCTTTATCTTCTCGTCGCCGGTCTTGCGCGCCTGATCAATCGATTCTTAGGCGCCGACTTTCGCTTTCAGGCATTGCCTGAAATTTTCGACCTTTATGCGGACGGAGTCGACGTTGTCGTCTTTGAAGAATTCGGAGCGGGGACGGCCGCGATACACCTCGCAGATCTCGTAGAACGAAAGAAATTACTTCTCGATAAAGGTTATCGAAAGTGGTTTCGAAAACAATGGACCAATTTTTTTCTTCCGAGAGTTTTTCACCGCGACTTCAATCAGGCAACCGTTGTGGAATGTCCGGATTCTTCTCTGATTGGTAAAACGTTTTATCAAATCTCGAAACAAAGAAAAGAACACGTCGTTGATACGTTTCTCAATCTCTGCGCGGAATATGGAAATGATATTCGTTGGTACACCGTCATCGCGAACGATAGACCGGGGCCTTTGAAATTCATCATCAGTCACCCGGACGTCCTCATTGGATTTTCTGATGCAGGCGCGCATCTTCGCGGGATGGCTCATTACAACTTTCCTCTTCGTATGTTAAGACTCGTGAACGATGCGATACGAGAAGGTAAACCGTTCTTAACTTTGGAAAAAGCGATCTGGAGATTGACCGGTGAAATTGCGGATTGGTTTGGAATCGACGCCGGACGTCTCCAAAAAGGTTCTCGCGCCGATATCGTAATCATAAACCCGGAAGGTCTGGATAACTCCGTGGAAGAAATTCACGAAGCTCCTCTGGAAGAATTAGGTGGGATCGTTCGTTTAGTTAGACGAAACGATAAAGCGGTCGATGCTGTTTTCGTAAACGGAATTCTCTGCGTTCAAAAAGGAAACGTTTTGGAAGATGTTGGAAAGAAACATGGGTTGGGAAAATTCTTATCAGCTCGATGATTTATATCAAGCTGATGTAAAAATATTCTGATTGTTTTTTTCCTTTTCGCAAGCGTTCCTTAAGAAATGAGTTCACCCGTTCAAATTCATTTCTTAGGCGCTTCCGGAACAGTCACCGGTTCCAAGTATCTGATCGACACAGGCAAAACCAAAATCCTCGTCGACTGCGGACTTTTCCAGGGCCTCAAAGAACTCAGACTTCTAAATTGGAGCACACTTCCCGTAAATGCATCCGAAATCGACTGGGTTCTACTCTCACATGGTCACCTCGATCATACAGGTTATATCCCGAGACTCGTCAAACAAGGGTTTCGCGGTAAAATTCTCGGGAGCGCTCCCACTCTTGAAATCACGGAAATTATTTTAAAAGATTCCGGTAAAATTCAAGAGGAAGAAGCTGACCGAGCCAATAGAGGCGGTTATTCAAAGCACAAACCTGCAGTTCCTTTATACGATCTTAAAGAGGCAACGGCTTCTCTTACCTATCTTCATTCTTCCGAATTGGATCATTGGAAGGATTTGGGTGAAGGTGTTCGTGCTAGATTTCAATACAACGGACACATTCTCGGTGCCACCTTCATCGAGATGGAGATTTTCGGGAAGTTATTCGTTTTTTCGGGAGACATCGGAAGACCGGAAGACTTTCTTTTGTATCCTCCACACAAACCTAAAAAAGCGGATTATCTTTTTATCGAAAGTACTTACGGCAACAGAATTCATCCTAAAAATCCGGAAGAGCAATTAACAAAAATATTAAACGAAACTCTGGAAAGAAAAGGAACCGTGATCATGCCGAGCTTTGCCGTAGAAAGAGCGCAAAGTCTGATGTATCTTCTTTGGAAATTAAAATCCGAATCTAAAATTCCGGACGTTCCAATGATCATGGATAGTCCGATGGGAAGAAACGTTTTCGAAGTGTTTCAAACACATACGAAATGGCACAAACTTTCTCCAGTTGAATGTTCCCAAATTTGGGATTCCTTTCGTAAAACGGAGTCGATGAAAGAAACACAACAATTCGCCGAAGATCGTTCTCCTAAAATCGTGATCGCAGGAAGCGGAATGGCGACCGGCGGACGGGTTCTTACCTATCTTCAAAATTATTTGGAAGATTCGAATTCCACGGTTCTATTGTGCGGTTTTCAAGCCGCAGGTACGAGAGGAAGACAACTACAAGAAGGAAATCATGAAATTAAAATCTACGGCAAATTCTACAAAGTTAAGGCGCAGGTTCAGTTGATAGAAGGCCTTTCTTCTCACGCCGATCAAATTGAAATCATAGATTGGTTGAGCGCATTGGAAAACAAACCGATAGAAACCTTTATCGTTCACGGAGAAAAAGGCGCGTCCGACGCGCTGAGAGTGAAGTTAGCTGATCATTTCAATTGGAAATGCAACGTGCCCAATTTATTCGATATCATAGAGTTGGAATTATAGGATGCAACAAAGGACTGAAACTCTTTATCTCAAAAATTTAGGAATAGATACAAATCAGGAATATGTCGTCTTTTTAAGAAGAGATTGTCCGGCTTGTAAATCGGAAGGTTTTGTCGCTCTCAATCGTATCGAAGTTACGGTCGGAAACAAAACGATCATCGCCTCTTTAAATATCATCGAAAATAAGATTCTCCAAAAAGGGGAAGTCGGACTTTCGGAAAGCGCTTGGAAAGCGGTCAAAGCGAAAGAAGGAGACGAAGTGCGACTCGCACATTTACAACCGGTTCAATCGATGCACGACGTTCGCTCCAAGATGTACGAGAATCGTTTGAACGAAGCGGCGTTTCACAGAATCATTCAGGATATTAAGGATGAAAAATATTCGAATATCGAAATCGCTTCGTTTATAACGGCCTGTTCCGGAGATCATCTGAATCTCGAAGAAATCAAATCTCTCACTAAAGCGATGATTAACGCCGGCTCCATTCTGAAATGGAATAGCAGAGTGGTGGTCGACAAACACTGCGTAGGCGGCCTTCCCGGTAACAGGACGACGCCGATCGTTGTTTCGATTGTCGCCGCGGCGGGACTTACGATCCCAAAAACTTCTTCCAGGGCGATTACTTCCCCTGCCGGGACGGCGGATACAATGGAAACGGTGACGACGGTAAATCTTACTTTGAACAAGATGAAATCCGTAGTCGAACAGGAAGGAGGATGTATCGCTTGGGGAGGATCGATCGGTTTAAGTCCCGCAGACGATATTCTCATTCGTGTGGAACGCGCGTTGGAGGTTGATAGCGTCGGACAAATGATTGCTTCCGTTCTTTCCAAAAAGGCGGCGGCCGGATCGACGCACGTCGTGATCGACATCCCCGTTGGAAAAACGGCGAAGATCCGTACAGAAGAAGATGCTGAAAAATTAAAATACTATTTCACTGTTGTCGGCAAGTCGGTCGGGTTAAAAGTAAGAGTGATTATATCCGACGGATCTCAACCGATCGGAAGGGGAATCGGTCCTTCACTCGAAATCCAAGATTGTATTTCCGTTCTCAAAAATGAAACAGAAGCTCCTCAAGATTTAAAAGAAAGAGCTCTTTTTATGGCAGGATCTATATTAGAATTTTCTGATTTATTTAAAAGACAAAACGGACTTCAACTCGCAAGGGAAATTTTAGAATCCGGTAAAGCTTGGAACAAGTTCGAAGCGATTTGTAACGCGCAGGGCGAGTTCAAACAACCTAAGAAAGCGGAGTTTCATATAGAAGTTCGCTCTGAGAGGGCCGGCGTGATAAGCGAAATTGACAATCGAAGAATCGCCAAAATTGCGAGACTCGCGGGTGCTCCGAGTTCCCCTTCGGCAGGAGTTCATTTCCTTTCACCGATCGGAAAGAAAGTAGAAAATGGAGAATTACTCTATACCATTCACGCAGAGTCCAGCGGAGAATTGGAATACGCCGCCGACTATTTAAAAACGCAAAAAGACATCATTACGATACTTTAAATTACCGATATGAAACAACTTTTATTTTCTTTTCCTGAAAACGATTCCTTGGCTAAATCAGTTTCGCTCCTTTCCGGCATCGGGATCGGCGAAGTTCAATTTGGAAATTATCCCGATGGAGAATCTCATTGCAGAATCCTTGAAGACGTCAATGGTTCGGAAGTTCATATAATATGCTCCCTTAATCAACCGGATTCTAAAATTCTTTCGTTGATCTTTTTTTGCGAGACCGCAAAATCTTTAGGCGCCGCAAAAATCCACCTCATAGCGCCTTATCTTTGTTATATGAGACAGGACAAAGTATTTCAAAGCGGGGAAGGTATTACCGCCAAGTATTTCGCTAATTTGATCTCTAAATACGCGGATTCCTTGCTTACTATTGATCCTCACCTTCATAGGATCAAAGACTTGAAGGAAGTCTACACTATCTCAGCCAAGTCGCTCCATGCAACTTCTCTCATAGCCGATTATATTCAAAAAGAAATTAATAACCCCGCTTTAATCGGGCCGGATGCGGAAAGTAGCCAATGGGTAAAGGAAGTCGCCGAACTTTCCAAGTCTCCTTATACGGTCCTTGAAAAAATAAGAAGGGGGGATCGAGACGTGGAAGTAAGCGTTCCTCATTTGGAAAAATACAGGGACTGTACGCCCGTATTGATAGACGACATCATATCAACGGGAAAAACCTTACTCGAAACGATCGGTCATCTAAAGGTAGCGGGAATGAAACCGGCGATTTGCATCGGCGTTCACGGAATTTTCGCCGATGACGCTTACGAAGAATTGATGAAGTCCGGGATTGAACTCTGTGCTACGACGAATACGATCCAACATATGAGCAATCAGATCGACGTAAGCAAGTTGTTAAGCGACAATCTTTTTTAACCGTTTCTATGATCCGGGACAGGTCGACTAAGTTGAATTCTTATCCTTTTTGCATGAGAATTGGCCGGATCCAGTTTATCCACTTTTTCTAAAAGCTGAATCGTTGTTTCCCGTTTATGGATGAAAAGATAAGATTCGGCGAGGTGAGCAACGTTGTTAAGAAATTCCGGTTCCCGGAGCATTACCCTTTCTCCGAGTTCCACTGCCTGACGATATCGATTGAACCTTTTGTATATCAAGGAAGCTAAGAACATATTTTCAATGTCTTCCGGAAACTCGGAAATGAGTTCTTCGAAAATCACCAAGGCTTCCTCGTATTTTTCAGTTTTATAATATACTTTCGCTAATTCTTTCTTAAAAGCGGGAGGCAAACGATCGTCGGCGTTTTTTCTCTTTAAATTTTCAAGATAAGAAACCGCCTGCTCCCAATTTTCCGTTTCCAAATACTTGAAATAAGATTCGTCCGGAAACGTTTCCGAATTCAAATTACCAGAGGATTGAAATCGGAACGGTTCTTTCAAATAGGAGAATTTAAGCACACTCAAATCGTCCGTGAGTTCTCCGAAATTTCGTAAGGATTGCACAAGAAGTCCTAAATCTCCTCTCGATTCTTCGATCCGCTTTAAAAATTGTGATTCGTCTTCGTTTATCAATCTGGTTCCGTCGGAATCAATACCCAATAATAAATCGTCTCTCCCGTCGGACCCGATAAAAATAGAATCTCCTTTTTCCAAAAAAAACGTTTTAACCTTCATCTTACTTTCTAAACCAGTGATTCCTATTTTACGAAGTTCTAATTTATCTTCGATAAACGAGGCGACACCGTCTCGGTAAAGAACAGTCCACGGATGTTCCGCGTTTAAAAAGTAGAGGATTCCCGATTCTAAATCCACCAAACCGAGGACAACAGAAACAAGCATGGAACCGTCGAAAGATTCGAATATATTCTGAAGTTCGGAAAAACAATCTTTGAGCCAGACTTCGGGCGGCTTTGATTTATAGGAAGAAACGCTCTTCGTTCTGGATAAGAACGAGCGAAATACGACCCCTAAAACCAAGGCGCCTCCCGCACCTTGGATGGATTTTCCCATCGCATCTCCGTTTACAAAGACTAGATACTTTCGATCCTTTAAAATCATCTCGTCGGCTATAATGATATCTCCGCCGATTTCCTTTTTCCACTGCTTAAACTCGAAATGTTTTTTCTGACGACTATAACCTTCCAAAATGAGATAGTCGTTCCGGACATGATGTCGATTTAACGGATCCAATAAAAGAGAAGTGAGAAAATAATCTCCGTCCTGTTGAACTTTCAATTCTTGAATTTGACTAAGTGTATCCTGTAACTGTCCCGTTCTTTCCTTTACCTTCTGATCGAGATCCCGATTCAATTCTTCCACTTCATTGTGAACTCTTAAAAAACGATTCGCCAAAATAAAAACGATGCCAAGTTCGAATGTAAAGAATCCGTATTTTAGAAGTCCATAATTTTCTAACATAGGAATAAGTTGCATGGAACCGATCAAATCTGCCACAGCGGAAACGATCAGAATGATAAAACCGGCAAAAAGACGAACCGAATCCTGGTTTTTTCGAATCAAAGCTCGAAACATGATAAATAGAGAATAAAATACGAATACAAAAATTGAGAACTGCCAGATCTGAAGAAGAATTACGCAGACGATCCTACTTGAGAACGGGATCAGGGACGTGAGAGCCATCGCAAAATATTGATAAAACCGAGAAACAGAACTGATCTTCGATTCAAAAAAGGAATCCAAAAACAATAAAAAGAATGTGGGTATGTTGAAGACGATCATATATTCAAGCTTCATCTGCAAAAAAGGGTCCAAGTTCAGCTCGTAAACCGAATTGCTTCGAAGATAAATATATGCAGAAAGTAGAATAGAGAAAAGCCCGAAGAAAAGATTGTATTTTTCTTGAGGACGTTTGAAATAAAAAAGAAAATGATAAAAGCCGACGAAAAGATAGAGAAATAAAAGCATCAGAGTCGAACGCTCCGAAAGAATCGCGGCGTTTCGAGACTGAAGGTCTAAAAGCGACGGGGTAGAATCAAAGCTCGCATACGCATCTAACTCCTCGCCGGGATCTGCAGAAAGCACAACTCTGATCTCATTGCTTCCGGGGCGTATCCGATCCTCCGGAATGTTCAAGATCACGTGTCTCCTAAATCCGTTTTTTATAATTCTTCCACCCGCAATGAGTCCCCCTTCTCCCACCTTATTTCCGTTAAAGAAAACTTCGTAGACATTCGTTAAAAGAGGTAGATGGACCGAAATACCGTCCGTATTGAGTTCCTCAATTTCCGCGTTGGAAACTTCGATCTTTTTAAGAAGAGTTACGGTATGAACGGAATTCTCAGGAAAAGTAAAACTACGAAGAAGTTCTTTTGGGATCGGAAGTGAGTCCAATTTTATCCAGATTGGATCTTGTTCCGAAATGCCTACGTTCCTGCCGACGGAAAGCTTCCAGTCTTTTGTAAGAACCGTTGGAAACGCAAAAAGCTCGGTCGATGCGAATAACAAAATTGATAAGAGAAATCGGTAATGTAGGAATACTTTTCTTTTTGTAAGACCGTTATTCACGCTTTGTTTCCACCAAAGCGTCTTAGATAACCTTTAATTCAGATTTTGCAAGAACTAATAGGCCCGAACTTAGGAGAATTTTAAAACTCCGCTTTCGGAATTAATTCGATAAATAATTTACTAAAATCCGCAATTCGTATCCTTTTTGTTAGCTGGCGTTCAAACTTCATTTTTCCACTTCTTGAATAATAGCAAAGAGAAAATTCATTCCATAACGATAGTGATGTCCACGCGGCGATTTTTTTGTCTACCTTGAGTTGTCGTATTATCGGCGATAGGTTTACTCTTTCCGTAGCCTTCGTAGGACATTCTTTTTTCTTCGAGTTTCTGTTTGTCTCTGAGTTCTTTTAATACGGAGAGAGCTCTTTCTCTGGAAAGTTTGCGGTTGTATTCTTCTCCGCCTGAATTATCAGTATGTCCGCTGATTCGAATTTCACGATCACCGTATTTTTTTAATACGGAAGCGATCTTTTCTAATTCCTGTTTTGCCTCGTCCTTAAGTTCGGAACTGTTGTAGTCGAACAAAACGGAGTTCAAAGAAATTGCAATTCCCTCTTCCGTTCTTCGAATTTCGACCGGAGGTCCGGAGGGCTTTTCATTTTGAGGACGAGCGTGATTCTCTTCCTCTTCCGGCCAATTTAAACTTTCGCGACCGTGCGGGCGTTTTGGATTCTTAGCCGATTCCTTTCCTTGTTCGATTCCGGTAGGAAGTTCGCCGCGGAGAATGTTTCTGATCTCTTCAGCGAACTTATCCTTATCGTTATCCGTAAGCTTCACATCCTTTCGATAAATTCCGTGAATATCGAAAGACATCTCTTGAGCCAATCCGTTTTGATAAACGAAAGTGTAAGCGAGTTGAACTCTTTTGTATTGTGGAAGCCCCAGGTTACGATCAAAGTAAACCATTCCTCTAGCGAATCCGTAAATTTTAAGCGGAACTCCTTCCTGGCCCATTTGAGAATCATAATAAAGAGTATAATTGTATTCTATACGATCGGCCGTGCCTGAAAGTTTTTGGAACTGCCACTGATCGAGACCGTGATACTTATACTTTGCGAGAACCGTGATCATTACTCTTCCACCCGGAAATTGAAAACTTTCCGTCGCGGGTTGTGTCCATTCTTCTCCGATTGCAACAGGCTTATCCGAAAAACTTGGAAGCGATCGAAGATTCGGCATACTGAATTCTTGAGGGACTTTGTATTGCCCGATCTCAGTGATTTGAAATTGACTCTTATACGTCTTATCTTTTCGAAACGCTGGATCCACTTCGGGAAAACGACTGTAAGTATCAAAGAATCCGTCCAAAAGACAAGATTGTTTTTCGCAAGATAACGTTTCTAAAAGGATTCGATTCTTATCCTCCCTTCTGATTTTCCTTCCCTGACTTACCAACTGAACTCTATGATATTCGTTCAGCTCTACGGTTTCACCGGGAACGAGCTTCCAGAGAAAGAGGATTTTCTCCGATTCTTCCGAAGAAAGGGGAGTTAGAATCATCAAAAGGAAAAGAAGAATAGGGGAATGAGAACGAAGAAGGAATTTCTTGCCGACGATTCCGAGATTGAAAATTTCGAATAGTTCCTTCATACTTATAGTTTCGTAAGAATTCCGTAAAACATGAGAAAAGACCAAAAAACTCTCTGAAAAAAAGTAGAATTCTGACGAAAAATAAAAATAGAATTCTATGGAACTTAGGCTCGTCTACATTACCGCGAAGAATGAAAAAGAAGCTCTCAAGATCGGAAAGACTCTTGTAGAAGAAAGATTGGCCGCCTGTGCAAACATTCTCCCGAAAATAAAGTCCGTCTATCATTGGGAAGAAAAGTTGGTCGTAGACAATGAGTCGATTCTTATATTAAAAACAAAAAGCGAATTAATGACGGAATTGACTCTCAGAGTAAAATCCTTACACAGCTACTCGATCCCTTGCGTGGTAAGTCTTCCGTTATTGGAAGGGAATCGTGACTACTTCAACTGGGTGTTAGGAGAAATTATTCCCGATTAAATAAACATTCTAATAATATAATATGATTCAAATACACGTTAAACAAAAATTCACGGCTCTAACTTTTAATTCCGCCTTTTTCGGTTTTTATGCACACGCCGGTTTTGCGAAGGGTTTGTCCGAAATCGGATTTCATCCTTCTAAGATTACCGGATGTAGTTCGGGAGCACTGATCGGATCCTTGGTCGCCGCCGGAGTTCCTGCCGAAGAAATGACGAACTTGATTCTAAGTTTAAAGAAAAAGGATTTTTGGGAAGGGAATCTCTTAACGAATTTTGTCAAACCGATCCGAAAAGGTCTTAAAAATTATTCGGGTATCCTTTCCGGTAAAAAAATTAGGGACTTATTAAAACCCTATTTAGGTCATAAAAAAATCGAAGACCTTCCCATTCCGATGGGAGTTTCCGTTTCAAATATTACGAAACAAATCCGAGAACTCAAAACCAAAGGAGATCTGATCGACCAAATTCTCGCGTCGATGACCTTTCCATTTCTATTCGAAATACAAAAGTTAGGCGAGGAAGAATTTATCGACGGAGGTGTTGCTGACCAGGAACCGATCAAAGAATTGATTCTAGACAAATCCATTCGTAAAATCGTAGTTCACAGCGTGAGAACAAAAAAGGGACATTCGGAAAAGGCGATGCTTCGCGCTTTCCATTCTTCCGTTCAGATTATAGAAAATGAGACAAGAGAATTGAAAGAGATGTTAGCTAAACATCATAAAAAGAAAATTTTAAGAATCGAGACTGTAACACCTTATATCGACGCGAATCAACTCAAACATGGAAAGGAAGCGCTCGAAGAAGGAAGAAAGAACGCTCATCACTGGAAGAAAAAAATTCTTTCCGCTTCGTAAATAAGAATGAATCCGGACGTGCATGAAATTACAAAAAATTATACGGATCTACACAGAGTTCTTTCCGAACTTACCGGATCTCCGATTTTAGATCGTACAAATTTCGTTTTTTATTCCAATGCGGATTCGGATTGGCTTACAAGGATCGTATTGAAAGAATCTCTTTCTCCGATTTCCCTTGAAGAAGAGATCCTCGAACTGAGAAAACAAGGTTATCGTTCGGATGTCTTAGACTTTTTGACTTCGAGAACCCATGAAAAAAATCTTAAAAAACTCGGATACAAAGGTTATGAGGAACAATTGGGAATGTATTTAACGGGAGATCCGATTCCATTCAAAAAAAATGATTTAGATAGTGATTTAATTATTAGAAAAATAGAAACCGCCGACGAACTAAAAATATGGCTTCAAATCGTGAACGCCTCCTTTGAATCGAATGATCGTGAAAACCTGTATCTAAAACTGCTGAATCAGAGCGCTTTCCGTATCTTCGGCGGCTTTTTAGGTCAGACTATGGTCGCAACGGGGATGACTTTTTTTAACGGAACTTCCTTCGGGCTGTATTCGATTACGACCGATTCACGAAAAAGAGGATTTGGATACGCCTCCATTTTGGTAGAAAGTATCTTAGAAGAACTTAGAAAAGAACATTCACATATTATTATATTACATGCAACTAAAATGGGAAAGGGAATCTACGAGAAATTCGGTTTTCAAAAGGCAATGCTTCATCGTCATTGGAGCTAAAAATTTCGCACTTCTATAAAGAGAAAAAGCGTCCGATAAACCCCGTGGGAAGTACGACGATCCACAGTTAATCCTGCGCGCCCCCACCCTGAATGGGTGGAGGAGGTGGGCCCGCGGGAACCAATTGCGAAATCGATCTTTATCACAAAAATTGCCTTCGAACAAGAAAAAATCTTTTTCTAGAATCCCGTCGGAAGTACGACAGAATTACAATCTTCGATTTATCGTATCAATTTCCCCATAAAATAGACCGCTTCGATCGATCCGGGAAAGGTAAAGTTTTCAAATGGAGACCATCCAGACTTACTTTTGATCTCTTCTTTTCGAAAGGTTTTCGGTTTTTTCAAATTCAAGATCGTAAAGTTCGCGGCATAACCGCTTTCGATTTTTCCAAAACCTTTTCCGTATTTTTCAGGTAAATATTCGTTCACGAATTCTCCGGGATTCTTAGCACAAATTCTTGCGATCGTTTTTAAATCGATCCCGGCTTCTAAAATCATCCACGTTACAAAAAGTGAATATGTATCCAACTGAGAAATTCCGCTGGTCCCTTTTTGTTTTTCTTCGACACTGTGAGGAGCGTGGTCGGTCGCCAAATAATCGATCCAGCCTTCCTTTACACCTTGCAACATTCTTTCCCTATCTTCTTTTCCGCGGAGAGGTGGATTCATCTGAAACCATTTCCGATTTTCGTCGTTTAACATCGATTTGTCGAAAAATAAATGTGTGGGAGTCACTTCACAAGTGAGCTTCAAACCTTTCTTTTTTGCAGTTTTGATTTTTTCCAGACCGTCTCCGGTAGAATAATGACAGAGTTTTCCTCGGAGATTGTATTTTTCGATCAAATACAAAGCAAAGTCGGTCGCCATCGTTTCCGCTTCCGGCGGGCGTCTATCTTCGTGCAAAGATTCATCCTGATGTTTTTCCAAAATTTCAGGATCTTCACAATGAAAACTTATATTCTCGCCTTCGTAATTTCGAATCGTTTCTTCCAAGGCCTGATTGTTATGAAAGAACAATTCTCCGATGCTCGGACCCATAAACACTTTATAAGGAACGGAATATTTTAGCGGTCTTGTATCCGGCCCGATCCCTGCGTACAACGTTATGTGAATCGGAGATTTATCCGCGAGTTTTCTTTTTTTGGAATAACTTTCTTCATCGACGGGAGGAATCGGATTGTTCGGCATATCGGCGACATGAATCACTCCTCCGTTGATCGCGGCCGCGCTCGCGGAGAGAAAATCCTCTTTGTAAGTATGTTTTCCACTCTCATCTTCCCTTGCATGAATGTGAATATCTCCGAATCCGGGAAAGATCACAATTTCATCCGGATCAAACCATGCCTCGTCCTTTCTCTTTTCCTCGGGAACATCCAATTCCAAACCCACAAGAACCGATCGGATCAATCCGGTGGAAGAATCCCATTCCACCGTTCCGTGGAAATCCTGTTCGTGCGTTACGATTCTTCCGGATATTTTTTTGATCATCGAGGCTTCCTGTCTTACTGGATTCTTTTTTTGGATTTGTTTTTCGAAAGGAGGGTTTTCGAAATTTAGAACGTTGAGTGGAATGCAGATTCTTTTATCCGAAAGAGAAGAGATCATTCTCCCCTCTTCCGGATTCTTACGATCGTTTTACTTTACGCAAATCACGTTATACTTCATCGTTCCAAGGCTACTTGTGTCCGTTCCATCTTTGAAATTTACGGAATAGTAATAACCGGAATCTCCTTCAGGACTGGAAGACCAAAAGACTCCGGCGTTTCTCAACTTAGAATCCGCTCTTTTGCTAAAATTCTTAAGTTGATCTTTGCCCGGCAAACGTTTCGACCTTTCATCGCAGATTTCCTTTGCTTCCGCCCAGGTTACGGATTTTTGGAAGGAGTCATCCCAACCTCGTTTACCGTAGACGGGAGTTTTTGTGTGATAATTCTCGCAAATGAAATAACTAAAGATTCCTAAAAGTACGATGCTTCCAGTTAGGATCGCACCCGCTAAGTATCGTCCCCCTTCTCTCGGGGCTCTTACTTTCGGAGGATTTTTTTCCATCGCCATTTCTTGGCTCTTTCGATGGAACTCTTGGTTTCTCTGAAAATTCTTTCCTTGTTGCTGGCGTTGTTGATGAGAATGTCTTCGATTCCCTTCTCTGGACTCATTACCGCCTCGGTTGGAATCTGCGTTTTCCCGATTCTTCTCATTCCCTCCCGAACCTTTCTGGTTTGAATTATGTTTCTTTCTGGGAGGCCTTCTTTTGTTTGCCATTTGGACCTGTGTTTTTGGATTTAAAAACTTATCTTTGATTCGTACCAGAGAAATGAAATGTTGTAAATTAAAATTTCAATCCTTCCCGGAACGTTCGCTTTTCCCATGAAAATGGAGTGAATCTTCCCTGCAAATTTCGAAGATGGTAATCCATGGAACGCATTCGAATCGGATTGATTGGAGCGGGGACCGTAGGATCAGGGGTTCTCGAGATTCTCAAAAATGAAAGCGCCGCATATCGCGAGAAATACGGCCTAGATCTGATTCTCACCTCGGTCTCAACCCGAACTCCCGATAAAATCAAAAAAGAATTACTCAATTTTCCCAATTGCAAATTAGAATCCGACTTTAAAAAAATCGTTTCCGATCCCGAGATCGATTTGGTCTTAGAACTCGTTGGCGGAACCGATGTCGCTTATACGATCGTGAGCGAGGCTTTGAAGAACGGAAAAACTGTAATCACCGCAAACAAAGCGCTTCTTTCTCAAAGAGGAGACGAACTTTTCTCTCTCGCTCAGGAAAGAGGATTGGAAATCGGTATGGAAGCTTCCGTCGCCGGAGCGATTCCGGTCATTCGTTCCATCAAGACGGGACTCGGCTCCGATTCTTTCCTTTCTCTTTATGGAATCTTAAACGGAACTACGAATTTCATTCTCTCCAAGATGGAATTGGAACATCTGGATTATTCCGAAGCTCTTCAGATCGCACAAGAACTCGGCTTTGCGGAAAAAGATCCAACCTTTGACGTGGAAGGAATCGATACCGCGCATAAAATTAGCATATTAGGAAGTTTAGCGTTCTCGCAAAAAATTCCTTTACAGAGCGTTCAAATCGAAGGTATAACAAAGATTAGTGGGTTGGATATTCAATTTGCCGGCGAACTCGGTTATAGAATCAAACTCCTAGGATTGGTTCGAAAGATTGCGGATCAATTGGAAGCAAGAGTGCAACCGGTGATGATTCCCGTAAAACATCCGTTCGCGAATATCATGAACGAGATGAACGCGATCTATTATCAGACCGCTTATGCGGGTCCTGGAATGTTCGTTGGAAAGGGAGCCGGGTCCTTACCGACCGCTTCCTCGGTTGTTTCCGATATTCTCTATTACGGAGCGAGAAGAAACAAAGGTTTGGCTCCGGAGAAGAATTTATTTCCACCGGCCAGCGTCTCCGAGGCCAACGGCTCTTTGGTAAGATATTATCTGCGATTTACGACCGTCGATCTTCCGGGGGTTCTTTCTGAAATTTCGAAAGTTTTGGGAGATCACGGAGTCTCTATCTCTTCAGTAAGGCAAAACGAAGTGGAAAAAGAACCCGTCGAAGTTGTTGTTATAACACATCCGGCAACCGAAGAGAATATAAAGAAATCATTGAAGATCATCGATAGCCTTTCTTTGATCCGCCACGCTTCGGTTGCGATTCGATTAGAGGATAAACTCTAAAAATTCGGCGGATGCGATGGAAAGATTTCACTTTGTCTTTGCATTTTGAGGAGAATGGGGGACATCTGGACTTATTCCTGGATCCCGGCGAGGAACAAGAACTCCTGACTTTCGGTTCTTCCCAAGAGAATCTGAATGCTTTTCTAAATGGTTGCGTTGTAGAATTTGAAAAAAAACGTTCTCATAGAAGGGAGTATCTGGAATACGAAGGTTCGATTCCCCAAAGAGGAAGAATCGAAATTGTGTTGAGAGGGAAGTATCGAGTCGATGAGCTTCAAACAAGCGAGAAAGTCCGACTGAAATATAGAGAAGGGAAACTTTATCCGGAGCGATAAAATAGGAATTTTCATGGCGAGAGTAGAATTCGATTCATTGTATATTGAGACGACCAAATCCAGTCTTCCAAATAAGGAAGTGTTGCTCGTTGTATTCAACGGTAAGGTGACCAACTCCAATTCTTTCGAGATTTCCCGTAAGATACACTTTATCTTCGAAGAAGAAGTCTATAATATCATTTTAGACCTTTCCGGTCTGGAATACATCAACAGCGTGGGAGTCGCAACGATTTTGACCTTGATCAAAACCGTGGATCAACATTCCGGAAAAATCGTGATCGGAGGACTCAATCATTTCCTCGAAAACGTAATTCGTTTGATGGAACTTCCGAAAAAAGTCGAAATTTACAACTCCGTAGAAGAAGCTAAAAAAGCTTTTTCGTAGATTCGTTCTTCCAAAAGATCCAAAAGCGTTTTTAAACCCCATCCTTGATAAGCGGATACCAAAACAGTGTCCGCATGAAAATCGATTCCTAAATCTTCCTTTAAGTCCGCGATCGCTTCCAAGCCGGGCCCGTGATTCAGAGAATTCTTTGTAGTCTTTTTGAATTCGCTGGAATATCCTTCTTGCAAAGCGAGATTTTTGAATTTTTCCAGATTATCGATCTTGTTAAAAACCTGAATCATCGGTATATGAGAAAGATCTAATTCTTCTAAGATTTTTTCCACGGCTTCCATCTGCAGTTTGTAATCCGGATTGGAAATATCGACAACGTGCACGAGAAGATCGGAATCGCCCAATTCTTCTAGAGTGGCTTTGAACGCATTGGACAACTCGGGTGGAAGATCGTGAATAAACCCGACCGTATCCGAAATGATGATTTCCCTTTCTTCGGGGAACCGGATTCTTCTCGTCGTCGGATCCAGAGTCGCAAACAATTTGTTTTCGGAGAGAACTTCGCTGTTCGTCAAAGCATTGAGTAACGTCGATTTTCCGGCGTTCGTATAACCCACGATGCCGACCACGGGAAGTTCGTTTTTCTTTCTCTGACGTCGATTGATTTCCCTTCTCTTTTTGAGGGATTTGAGTTCGACTTCGAGTCTCGTGATTCTTTCTTCCACTCTTCGTTTTCCGATTTCGAGTTTGGTTTCTCCCGGCCCTCTTCCTCCGATTCCACCGGTGAGTCTCGACATGTTATCGTCGAGTTCGGTGAGTCTTCCTTTGAGATATTTGAGCTGTGCGAGTTCGACTTGTAGTTTACCGTCTCTGCTCTTCGCGTTTCTGGCAAAGATATCGAGAATGAGTTGGGTACGATCGATCACTTTGATATCCGCGATATCCGAAATTTTTTTCGCCTGAGAAGGTGTGAGTTCGAGGTCGAAGACGAGAAGTTCTACGTGTTTTTGAATCGCCTTTAAAATGATTTCTTCCAGTTTTCCTTTTCCCAAAACGGTGGACGGATCCAAACGATTCTTTTTCTGAATAAACGTATCGACGACGTGCACTTCAGCGGTTCTACAGAGTTCTTTCAATTCTTCCATGGAAAGAGAAGGATGTCTTCCGATGTTTCGCTCCGGATAAACTCCAACCAAAAACGCTCGGTTTTCTTTTTGCGCGTCTTTGAGATTTTTTCTAAAACGGGAAAGCTGAGATTCGATCTCCAAAATTTCTTCGTGAATCCCTTCCTTGAGTTGTCCGGGATATTGTTTCGGAAGGACGGTCCAGAGTTCTTCCTCCGATTCCGGATTGAAGTGTGCGGAGAAATAACCGTTCGGATTTCCGGAAGAATCGATCGTTACCGCGGTAATGTAATCCAAACGTAAAAGCGCCAAGTCGGTTAAATCTTCTTGGTTGAGCGGTTCTCCTTTCAAATGAGTGTGAACCAGCCGAAGACCACGCAACCTCGCCTCGGAAGTCCGAAGACGATCCAAAAAGGGAATTTCAATCGAAGTATCGGATCCGACTAACACGTGCGTAACGTAACCGGATCGATCGATCAGAATTCCGATT
Organism: Leptospira stimsonii; assembly: GCF_003545885.1. Classification (NCBI taxonomy): domain Bacteria; kingdom Pseudomonadati; phylum Spirochaetota; class Leptospiria; order Leptospirales; family Leptospiraceae; genus Leptospira; species Leptospira stimsonii. The sequence goes on along the minus strand of NZ_QHCT01000001.1, from coordinate 1,003,841 downwards.
TGTTTGCCGATTTCTAATGATAATTCGCAGAGAGTGCGTGAAATTTCTTGACTAATGATTACATCTTCCCGGATTCTTTTCTCGGAAATTTTTTTCAGTCTTTGAATTTGGTTGGATTTGAGGCCGTTGAGATTACCGCTGAGCTTGCTAATAAAGAAATTCTCCCTATGGCTAAAACTTAGCAGGTTCCTCGTCTTCCGTCAAGCATTCCGGTTAAAGGAAATCATGCTTGTCACGGAAAAAAACAGGAAAAAGCTGAAAAATCGGACGAACTTATAAATAGCATCTTAGCAAAAATTTGACCATTCAAAGGTAACCGATGTCCTTATATTCTAAACTTAAAAAGTATTTTCTCTTGGTTCTCGTATTCGGCATTTTGAGTTCCGTAGTAAATGCGGATTCCGGAAATCGACTTCAAGAAGAATCCAAACTTCCGAAAACGGTGGATGCACCGGAGGAATCGGCGACAGGAACCGGAGAATCGTCCGATGGAAATTCATCCAGCGGTCTGAATGTGGACGATCCCAGAAATCTTACGGAAGAATCCGACGGAGTTTCCTCTTACGAAAGAAGAAAAAGAAAGGACCTTACGCCGAAAGAAAGACAGGAAATCGACTATGATCTTTCTCTCAAAAAAGGGATTCTGATCGTATTTCGCGCGGAAGCGGAAAAGCGGTATAAAACACTGGATCGTATGGCCCTTACTCATCCGATTCCGAGAGTTCGTGCGGCCGCCGTTTTAGCGTTAGGAAGAATGGGGCGAGGCGGCGTAAAAACTCTCCACCACGTGATCGAAAGAGACGGAGAAGCGGTAAGACAAGCCGCCTATAAGGCGTTAGCCGATATTGGCTCCCCCTCTTCTCTGGATTATTTTTTTAGGGGAATCAAGTCGAACGATCCGGATATTCAGTTCTCTTCTTGGAGAGGAATGGGAAAAACAAAGGATCCTTCCGCTAGGGACGCACTCATCCGCCAAGGAATCCGTTCCACGAGAACCGAAATCGTAAAAGCTTCGCTTTTGGGTCTGGCGGCGTTTCAAGTGAACGACGACCTCAAATTATTCAAAACGTATCTGGATTCGGAAGATCCGGACTTGCAAAAAACCGCGATCGAAGCGCTGGGAATTCATAAAACGAGAGCTTCTTTAAAAATTTTAGAACAAACCTTGGAAACAAAGCCCGAATTAGTGAAGAATATCGTGGAAGCGATCGGACAAAACACAAGCCTCTACGGAACGTTCTCCTTTATTCGGATATTGGAAAACTCCACTTCGGAGGAATTGAATCAGAGAATTTTGGCGCAACTCTATCTTCGTAAAGCGTTCTCTCAATTCGGAACGGTACAAGTGGAAGGCGGTTACGCACAGGAGAATCCGTATCCAACTTCCCGCAGACTTCGTAATCTAACGTTAGGCGAAGTAGGAAAGATCCTAAAGAAAAGCGATCGTCGATTTATCCAAAAAGTTGGCGATAAATTCGTGGAAGATCATTACTACTTACTTCTTTTAGAATCTAAAAATCCGGAAAGTTACTATGAAACGGTTCAGTCCTGGGTATTCGGTCCTTTTCTGAAAATGAGAACGATCCTTGCTTCTCCGAGAGAGAAAAAAGGGAAAAGATACAAACGGAAACCGACTACGTTTACTCCGGCTTCCGATATGGAAGAGACCGACCCCGCAAGTCCGTCTAACGCGGATCAAACGCCGGAAAGCGGTTCTCCTTCAGAGAATTGATTCGTAAGGAATTTTCTTTTTCAACAAAGTAGGAAGGAAAACCACGTTTCCTTCCTTCAGAGGAACCTTCGGGACCATCCATCCGATTCCCGCAAATCCGGGAAGAATCGAACTGGAAAGAAACATAACTCCCGGAAAATCAAAACCCGTGGTAGCGATGATTTTGTTTCCCTGATAACCATCCTTGTGAATCTTGCGAATCATCCAAAGACCCGAAGTCTGGGTTTCCATCGTGATATCCGTCACGATCGTATGAAATCGATTCTTATCCTGAGAATAGATTTCCCAACCTTGCGCCGCATCCACAGCGCGAACGGTTTCAAATCCGTTTTTTTCAAACCAAACCTTGAGATTGTTCGCATAGCGGTCGTTATCGTCTACGATCAAAACGATCTTTTTCATGGTAACACTCCGTTATTCGCCGCAAATTGATTGTCCGAAAGTTTTCGATAGATTCCGTTTTGTTCATAGAGAGAATTGTGATCCCCTTCTTCCACGATCTTTCCGTTATCCATCACGATGATTCTCGGAATGTCTTTGATCGTGGAAAGCCTATGCGCGATCACAAACGTTGTACGATTCGCATACAAACGTCGAAGTGCATCGCTTACAAGACGTTCCGATTCCACGTCCAACGCGGAAGTGGCTTCGTCCAAGATCATAATTTCGGGGTCGCGTAATAGCGCTCGAGCGATCACGAGTCTTTGTCTCTGACCGCCGGAAAGATTGAGACCCCGAACTCCAAGAATGCTATCGTATCCGTTGTCCATCTTTTTGATAAAGTCGTGGGCGTGTGCAAGTCGTGCCGCGCGGATCACGTCTTTGCGAGTCGCTCCCGGTTTTCCATAGGCGATATTATCCGCAACGGATCCGTGGAATAAAAATATATCCTGAGTTACGATCCCGATCTTTTTTCGAAGATCCCCGAGACTGATATCTCGAATATCGGTTCCGTCGAATTCGATCGAACCCGAGGTCGGATCAAAGAAGCGCGGAAGTAAGTCCATGAGTGTAGACTTTCCACAACCGCTCGCTCCGATAAGCGCGATCGTTTCACCCTTTTTCACCTTGAGATTGATGTCTTTGAGAACTGCCGTGTTTGTTCCGGGATAGGAGAAGAATAGACTTTTAAATTCGATGCTCGTTGCGAGAGGTGGCGCGGAAATTTTACTTTCTTCGCTGTGGTCTTCCGTCTCCAAATCGATGATTTCGAAAATTCGTTTTCCGGAAGCGATCGCCTGCGTGATCTTTCCGACCATCTGCGAAAGCTGAGTCAACGGCCTCAAGAGAAAAAGCAACGTTAGGAGAAACGCCATAAATTCTCCCTGAGTGAATCTTCCGTTGTAGATGAGACTCGCACCCGCGGCAAAAAAACCGAGAACTACGATCGAGGAGGTCAACTCGACAAGAGAGGGCGCGATCTGAAGATAAAATTGACCTTTGAAGTTTCTTCGATAAACGTTGTGATTGATTTTCCCGAATTTTCCTTGTTCGTAACTTTCCGTGTTAAAAACTCGGATCACCTTGATTCCGGAAATCATCTCTTGGATGTTTGCGTTGAGGTCCGCCATTTTTTCCTGGGAACGCATCGTGGACTTCGTGATCTTTCTCGTAAACAAAGTTACGGGAAGAATGATCACTGGCACAGTGAGACAGGCGACTATGAGCAGTTCCGTATTTAAATATAATAAAACCATTAAGTGAGTGATCACGTAAAAGAAGTTGATCGTCGCGTCGCGGAAGTTGCTCGAGATCACGGCGGCCACGACTTCCACGTCGTTGATGATTCTACTCATCATCATCCCGGTTTTTTCTTTGAAGAAGTAAGTGAGAGGAAGAAGTTGATTCTTCTCGAACAATTCTTGTCGAATGTCCCGAACTGCTTTGTATCCGGCCGTTGCGATACAGAAAACGGATAAAAGATACGTGATCAACTTCAAAAGATAGAGCGGCATCACGATGATACAAATCGCCCAAACGACTTCCTTCGGTTCGAGGCCTTTGGTTCTTCCGTTGATCCATTCCTTTACGTCGATCAAAAGGAGTTTAGTCCTTTCCAACCCGTCAAGAGACTCATCTCCAAAAACCTTCTCTTTGAGAAGGATTCTTTGTTCCGGCAACGTTAGTTGCAACTGAAAACGGGTTTGTTTGTCGTTGCCCAAAGAATCAAAAAGAGGAATGAATGCGGTGAGTGAAACGGCGTTGAGGATCGCCGTCAAAAGCGCAAATACGATTCCCAAAGAGAATCGATACTTGTAATGTACGGAGTAAGACAAAAGCCTGAAAAAAAGCTTCATAACTCCTGAACGATTGAGGAAAAATTTCTGACCAGATCCAAACCCGCGCTGGTCATAATGGATTCCGGATGAAACTGAACTCCGTAGAGATGTTTTTTTGTTTTGTGACGAACTCCCATGATCACCCCATCCGGAGTTTTCGAAGCCACTTCCAATTCCGCCGGCATACTTTCCGGTTGAATGACAAGAGAATGATAACGAGTCGCCACAAAAGGAGAAGGAATTCCTTTATAGATATCTCGTCCATCGTGTTCGATGAGAGAAACCTTTCCGTGCATGATCGAAGGAGCGGAAACGATCTTTCCTCCGTGAACAAGACCGATCGCTTGGTGTCCGAGACAAACTCCGAAAATGGGAACCTTGCCTCCGAGTTCACGGATCACATCGAGACAAACCTTTGAATCTTCGGGACGTCCCGGACCCGGAGAAAGAATGATTCCCTTGGGTGCGAGTTCGTTGATTTCGTTTAACGAAATTCTATCGTTACGAAACACTTCCACGTTGTTTCCGATCTGGCAAAAATACTGATAGAGATTGTATGTGAATGAATCGTAATTATCGATCAGGAGAAGCATTATTTCCATTCTCCTTTGAGTCCGTTTCTGGCGAACTCGACCGCTTTTAAGAGAGCGGCCATTTTGTTTTTCGTTTCTTCCAATTCCAACTCGGCGACGGAATCGTAAACGACACCGCCTCCCGCTTGGAGAAACGCGTTGTCTCCGTAAAAAACGATCGTACGAATGATGATCGCGAGGTCGCTTTCTCCGGAAAAGGAAATATAACCGAGCGCGCCCGAATAGATCGCACGTCTCGTGGTTTCCAGTTCGTCGATGATTTCCATGGCGCGGATCTTAGGGGCTCCGGAAACGGTTCCCGCCGGTAGCGTAGCGCGGATCAGATCGTAAACCGTTTTTTCCTCGTCCAATTCCCCCGAACACTGACTTACGATGTGCATAACGTGGGAATATTTTTCGATCACTTTAAAATCGCTGACACGAACGCTTCCCGGTTTACATACACGGCCGAGGTCGTTTCGTCCGAGATCCACGAGCATAATGTGTTCCGCGATTTCTTTCGGATCGGAAAGAAGGTTGTCTTCTAAAAATTTATCTTCGTTCGCATTCTTTCCACGCGGACGAGTTCCCGCAATCGGACGAAGAAAGGTCTGATTCCCCGCATAACGAACCATGATTTCTGGAGAACTGCCCACGATCGTGATTTCTCCGAGACGGAGGTAATACATATAAGGGCTTGGGTTTACGGTCCGTAAACCGCGATAGATTTGAAACGGAGAAACTTCCGGTTTAAACTGAACCTTACGAGAAGGGACAACTTGAAAAATATCTCCGGCTTTGATATATTCCTTGGCGCGCTCCACGTTCTTCTTATATTCTTCATCCGGAATATTCGGATTTAATTGAAGAGTTCCGGAAACCGTTTTCGGTTTTTTGATTTCGTCAGGAACGATTCCGTTTCTGATTTCGTCCTCGATCGTGTCGATTTTTTTCAACACGGCATCGTAACATTCCTTAAGACTGGAGTGTTCCCCGATTCTCGCGTTGACAACGATTCTTAAAACATGATCGATATGATCGACTACGAGAAGTTCGTCGTAGATCGCAAAATAACAATCGGGTGCATTCTCGTCGTCGGGTTTTGTATCCGGAATCGATTCGTAGTAACGAACCGCGGAAAAGGATAAGAATCCTACGGCGCCTCCCGCAAAAGGAGGAAGACGATAATCTTGAACATAGACGTCGTCTCCGAGTAAATTCTCCAGGAGAACCAAAGGATCGTATGTGATGATTTCCGTTTCCGGTTCGTTGCCGATGGAAATATAAAAGAGTCCGTTCTTCCCTTGCAAAAGACGAGAAGGTGATTTTCCTAAAAAGGAATTCCTTCCCAATTTTTCTCCTCCTTCCACCGATTCAAGGAGGAAGGAATTTTTCGAAGATTCGCAACCCCATTTTGCGAATAGAGAAACCGGGGTCTCCATATCCAGAAAGATCTGTTTGAAGACCGGGATTAAATTTCCCCGTTCCGCGAGTTTGGAAAACTCTTCGAATGTAAGAGAGAAGTCTTTCAGAAATTCGGTCCCTCGATTCCCTTTCCATCCGCGAGAAAACGGGAAACGATCATTCTTTGAATTTGAGAAGTTCCTTCGTAGATTTGGAAGATCTTTGCGTCGCGCATTAGTTTTTCGACGGGATATTCCGTATTAAAACCGTACCCGCCGAGAACCTGAACCGCATCGGTACAGACTCGCATACACATATCGGCGCAAAACATCTTCGCGATCGAGGCTTGGTATGTATTTCTAAATTTATTGTCGATCATCCATGCGGCTTGGTAACAAAGAAGACGACCCGCTTCGATATCGCGCGCCATCTCTGCGATCATAAAGGAAATCCCTTGGTTGTCCATGATAGGACGTCCGAAAGTGTTACGAGTGTTCGCATATTGAATCGCGTGCTCCATCGCGGCACGCGCAACTCCGACTGCACCGATCGCAACTCCGGGACGAGTGTGATCGAACGCGCCCATCGCGATCTTAAAACCTTCCCCTTCACGACCGACCATCTGCCAAGCGGGAACTTTCACGTCTTCGAAAGTGATTCCACGAGTATCAGAACATTTCTGACCCATGTTGATCTCTTTTTTCCCCATGATGATTCCGGGAGATTTCGCATCGACGATAAAGCCGGTGATGCCCTTATGTCCCGCAGAAGGATCCGTCTTTGTGAGAACAAAAAACCAATCGGCGTAACCCGCGTTTGTGATCCACATCTTAGATCCGTTGATGATGTATTCGTCTCCGACTTTTTTTGCGGAAGTACGAATCGCCGCGACGTCCGATCCGGCGCCCGGTTCGGTGACCGCATAAGCCGCGAGTTTGAATTCTTCCGTCATAGGCTGAACGAATTCTTTTTTGATCTTATCGCTCGCGCCGAGGAGAACCGGTGCGAGGGCGAGGTTGTTCGCGAGAATGGCCGTCGCCATTGCGGAACATCCCCAGAATAATTCTTCTCCAATGATAACGTCGTCTAATTCCGCCATTCCAGAACCGTTGAACTGAGGTTCAATATGGATGTTCATAAGGCCGATTTCCCAGGCCTTTTTGAGGACTTCCATGGGATATTCTCCCGTATGATCGTGATGTTCCGCGCGAGGACGCATTTCTTCTTTCGCGAATTTTCTCGCGAGATCACGTAATTCTTTCTGTTCGCTGGAAAGGGCAAATTCCATTTTAATAGCACACCTTGGTCGAATTTGAACTCGTCCGATGGTTCCTGGCATCCCGCCTGAATCGCCGATAGCCGGAAAACCGGTACAGCCTCGAAATCGGTATTGGAACCTGGAATTAAGAGCTCTGTAATGCAGGATTCGAAGAGAATCCTTTACCGTCAAGAAGGTACGAAAACGAAAACCAAAGCGGATTCTTGAAAGAAGGATCGAAAGCAAATTCAAATACGTTTTTTGTTTGTGAGAAGGTGTCTCCTTTTTCCAACAAGATTCCGTGTAGGAACTCTAACACCTTCTCCGAATGGAATCCAATCGTTTTTAAAGCCCAATAAAAAAAGTCGAACAGGGACGTCCGAAACCCTTTCGTTTTAAAAATGTAGGAACTATTACAAAGAATTTCTAGCTCTAATCGAAATAAAGTGTGGGAACTCCCGCGATCACGCTTTCCAAAGAATCTGCCCATTCTCCTTGAAGCTCGACTTGCCCTCTTTGATAAAAAATTCTAAATTTTTTTGAGTAAAATCGAATACGACCGGCGCGAATCAAAACAATGGGAGCGGGTTTTGCAATTTCGTTTTCTATCCGTTGGAAAAATCAATGGAGAAAAAAACTCTGAAGAATTCGGAGAACCGTTTTCCTACGAATAAACGGATCTAAAGTAGGATCCATTTTTTTATCGGAAAAAAGAAGAATCCCATTTTCATCTTTCGAATTTCTTATAGAACAAATCGACTTCTCTTCCGTTCCCGATCTTTCAATCTTAAAAAACCTCAACGAGCCCGAACGATTCAAACGGATCGGAAAATGATTTCCTTTTGATTCCGTTTTTTCCATCGCCACAACCCAGATTCTTTTTCTTTCGTTTCTCAAACTTCGATCTGAGGAATTGAAGAAGACGGCGAATATTCGAAATAAACGTACCGACTGAAAGAACAATTAAGAAAAACGCTTTCCTTTGCCTCCGGAAAAGCAAGTCTCAATAAGAAAAAAATCATTCGTCTCAAGTCGTTATAAAAAAAGAAAACGGCCTTATCCTAATATTCAGAAAATTTAATTTTTCGATTCTTAAAATAAAACGGAAGATAAAGAAGAAAGAAAAAACACAGACCGATCAGTTGCATCTGGATCAGATAATAAGGCCAGTCGCTCAGAAAATCCAACGCGGAACCGGCAGTAGGCTTGGACATCATATATCCGTAGTTTCCATCCAAAAGAAAATCGATCACAAACGCGGAAATAAAAAATATCTGAGAATATAAGAATGTCCTAAGAACGGCCCAGGGTCGCGGCTCTAATCTCAGACCAAAGACGATATAAAGCGAAGCGATCACAAGTCCCGAATGCGCGATGAAGAAAATAAAAAAATAAAGGTGCGGAAACGTCACCTGAAGATCCGGAGTTATTACACCGTTGATGGAACCGCTCATCACCCAGAAGTAAGAGAGTTCTGCAAACGTTCGATTGTGAGTCAGGAGCGCGATCGAAGTCACAATCATCGCCCAATTGCAGAATTCCATCGGAAGATCGTAACGTATTTCCCAATGACCAGAATCGATTCGATAGATTACGTAAACGATATAATTTAAAATCAAGACCCAAGCCAACGTCTGGCCTATTTTTTTACTTACGTTTCCGGAAGAATCTTTTCTCGCAATCCACAGAAGAAGAAAGATCGCAACTCCGGTGAGAACAAAAGTAGAAAGTGAAGATTTGACCAGAGCTGAAATCGTTGATTCATAGTTTTAAAGAAATAGATTCTAAAATATTAATATACAGCTTAAAATCACTTTGATTGACACCTTGCGGATATTTCTAACAAGGTCCAGTTTTCGATTCGTTTTGAGTAGATAGACTCCGCGATAGTAAACAATCGACTCCCTTCATTTTCAAGTGCTTCGACAATACCGATCAGGGTTCTTTTTTCTCCACTTTCATTTTGGGCCTTCGCGACGATTCTAAGTTTCTTACATTCAGGTCCCTTTACCCTACCGGACAAAATCATTTTCTTATTATTTTCAATTACGATGTTTGTAGATGAAAATTCCCAATCCACCGCAAGAACATCAAAGCCGATCAGGAACAAAAATAGAAGAATTCGTTTCATAAAAAGATTATCACCTTATCTATATTATTATAAGATAAAAAAGCCCGGATGAATCCGGGCTTTTCAAACGATCAAATCAAAAAGTTTTTATACTTCCGGATTTTCCAAAACGAGCGCGATTCCTTGACCACCGCCGATACATAGAGAAGCGATGCCATACTTCGCCTTTCTTCTCTTAAGTTCGTAAGCAAGGGTGATCGTAACTCTGGCACCGGAAGCTCCAAGCGGATGCCCGATCGCAACGGCACCACCGTTTACGTTTGTGATTTCAGGATTGAGGCCCAATTCTTTTTGAACTGCAAGATACTGCGCGGCAAAGGCTTCGTTGACTTCTACAAGACTCATGTCGGAAAGTTTTAAGCCCGCTTTTTTCAGAGCCGCAGGAATCGCAATTGCAGGACCGATTCCCATCTTTGCAGGGTCACAACCCGCGTGGCCATAACCGCGGATGATCGCGAGAGGTTTTTTACCGATCTTTTGTGCGTAAGAAGCGGAAGTTACGATCGTGGCCGCACCACCGTCGTTTAAACCGGATGCGTTCCCTGCGGTCACGGTTCCACCTTCACGAAACACGGCTTTCAGAGTTGAAAGTTTTTCAACGCCAGAGGCTCCTTTGATAAATTCATCTTTATCCAATGTGATCGGTTTTTTGCCGCCCACAGTTACGGGAAGAATTTCGTCTTTGAGTCTTCCTTCTAAAGTCGCTTTTTCAGCGCGAGTTTGTGAGATCGCCGCCCATTCGTCTTGTTCTTGTCTGGAAATTTTATATTGGTCCGCGAGGTTCTCGGCTGTTTGACCCATGATCAGACCTACATACTGATCGGTAAGACCTTGTTCCAGAGTGTCTTCGAATTCCGCAGAACCGTAACGAACTCCCCAGCGAGCGTTACGCACGACGTAAGGAGCGTTAGTCATCGATTCCACACCGCCTGCGAGAACCGCATCCGCATCACCCAGGTAAATCTTTTTAGCGGCTTGGATGATCGCTTCCATTCCGGAGCCGCAGAGACGATTTAAAGTCAAAGCGGGAACTCCCAGAGGAAGACCGGTTTTCAAACCGATATGACGCGCGAGATAGATCGCTTCTTTCCCCGTAGGAATTACGTTTCCAAAAATGGATTCTCCGATCGCATCCGGAGAAACTCCCGTTTTTTCGAGAATTGCCTTAGAAGCCAAAACTCCCAAATCCACCGCACTGAGGTCCTTGAGAGTTCCTCCAAAATTACCGAACGGGGTTCTGATCCCGTCCAGGATGACTGCTTCTTCCATGATTACTCCTAATAACTCTAATATTCTAATGATTGAATGTTTCTTCGAATTCCCAAAAAAAACGTTAGTCGACCTTGTCTGCGACCGGGAAGACCAATTCGAACGGATCGGAATGAATTCCGGTTTTAAAAATTCCACCCTTGATCGCGTCCGGAAACACGGCCTCGTCGCTCCAGATTTCGCGGATCGTCGCGATTCTTCCTTTCCCCTTTCCGATAAACTGAGTGCTCAGATAACCATCGGGAGATTTTTGTAAAAGTGTATAAGGAAGAATTTTTGTGGAAACGGGAAAGGAAAAACCTTTGGTCGCGATCGTGACTCGGAAGAATTCTTTTCCGTTTCGAAAAGCGGAGACCTTTGTAAGATTTCCCTCGCGGATCCAAGTGAAGTCGGCTCTTTCTTTGGGAATCGCCCAGTTGAGAATTCCTTCTTCTACGGATTTCTGGCTTGAGACAAAGATTCTCGTGATCCTTTTGTAAGATTGATCCTTGTAGTTGAAATTCCCTGGAATATAAAGAAGTTCGTAATAAGGTCCTACGTCACTCGTTTCATAGTTCACGAGCATCAAAGAACCCAAACCGCCGGAATATTGTCTGGAATCTTCTCCGGAGAAGAATCCCATTTCACGGTTGTAATCTTTTTTCGCCCAAAGAGGAAAGAGAAAACCTTCTCCTTTCAAATCCCAAGGCGCGGGGAAATGTTTTCCTTTTGTTGAAATGGAAGAAGAATCAGACTTACGAGATTCTATCGAAGGATTTTTTTTCCCGTTCGATCCAGAAACGCCAACGGAGTTCCGACCTGAAACGCGACCCGTAGGGAGCGTTTCATTGAGTTTAACGCGACTCGAAGGAGTTTTTCCAGTCTTGGAAGCGGAAACCGCTTTTTTCCCGGATTTTGAGGAAGGAGTTCCTACCGATTTCTTTTTGACCGCTTTTTTTGCTTTCTTTGCTACCACCGATGCCACCTAAAAAAATAGAAAAAAGCCCCCGAAACCAGGTGATTTGCCCATTTTACTCGTTTTGATCCAAATCCTCAAAAAAACCCATTTTTGGAAAGTAGGAATTCTTTTCGTTTTTCTCTTTACTTAATTAACAACGTTCGCTTATTCTGGCGGTAACGAACAATGTTCGTTGAAGAGAAAAAACAGAGGAGGCCCCAAATGGTCCCTATTTTAATTTTATTTTTTGCACATTGGTACGGTTCGGTTTTTGTCCAAACCTTCTTCCTACACAGATACGCGGCTCACGCGATGTTTACCATGAACCGTTTCTGGGAAAAAACATTTCATCTTCTGACAATGGTTCTTCAAGGTCCTTCTTATCTGAATCCGTATGGATACGCCGTTTTACACAGAATGCACCATTCTTACAGCGATACGGAAGAAGATCCACATTCTCCCCATCATTCTAAAAATCCATTCGAGATGATGATCAAAACGAAACATATCTACGACGATTTCGCGTATGATCGTGTGGCTCCAAAATCGGAATTCACCCGTGATTTCATTCCTCGATGGAAAGCGATCGATATGCTCGGTCAGAACTGGTGGTTCCGGATCGGATTCGGTTCTCTCTATGCATTCTACTATATGGCCTTCGTGCCAGATGGACAATGGGGTTGGTATCTTCTTCTCCCGATCCACTGGCTCATGGGACCGATTCACGGCGCGATCGTGAACTGGGGAGGACATAAATACGGGTATAAGAATCATTTTAAAACCCAGGATGAGTCGAAGAATATGCTTCCGATCGACTTTTTGACGATGGGAGAATTGTATCAGAACAATCACCACGGACATCCAACCTCTCCCAACTTCGCATATAAATGGTGGGAAGTCGATTTTTGCTTTCAGATCATGAAGGGGTTGCATAAAGTTGGGATCATACATATTAAACGAGACGTTTGGACGACTCAAGGAAGGGTTCCGGTTTCCAAAGCGGCTTGATCGAGTTAGAATCCAAAATGACAACTGCAGTTCGACACAAAAGAAGATCCAGAAACAGCCTCAATCGGGAGAACATCGTCCAAGTTGCGATGGAGATTCTCTTGGAAGAAGGAATCGACGGTCTTTCGATGAGAAAGATCGCCGAAAAATTGGACTGTAGTGTTGCGAGCCCTTACTCACATTTTAAGAGCCAAGAAGAAATCATCCAAGTTCTCATCGCCAAAGGGGAAACGGAACTCACACAACTTTTGAGAAACGCCCAGAGGAACGGAAAAAATTCTTTTGAGAAACTCGCCGGAATCGCACGAGCGTATTGGGATTTTTCCCTGAACAACAAAGAACTACACAAGGTGATGTTCAACACCGTTCACGGGCACATGCACAGAAAAGCGTTCCCGAGTTTGCCGACCAGTTATCGAGTATTCTTAGAAACGATCCGAAACGGATGCGTGAGCCATGAATTCAAACTTTCCAAAAAGGAATATCCCGCTCTCGCGAGAATGATGTGGGCTTGGATGTACGGTCTGATGGTATTAGATCTTACGAATATGCTCAAGAGAAGACGCGGCGGAAAGGACGATCCATTGGCGGAAGGTTTTCTCTACTTCCGAAAAATTCTCTTAGGCGAATGATCTAAGAATTCTTTTTCCAGAATCCTATTTCAATAATTCAAAAGCTGAGACATTGCAAAGTGACAAATCCTTTGGGCGGATCCTGAAGTTGTTCCGTTCCATTCGATATTAGCCGAATTGCAGGACCGCGCTTTCCGCTCCAGTCAATAAATTGCAAAACGTTCCCTCAAAAAAAAATACGAATCGATTCAAATCGCAATTTATTGACTCCGCGTCAATCGCTTCCGCATCGAAATGAAAATGATTTTTACTGAAGAGAGTCCAATCCACTCAGGACCTCGTTCGTATTCAATCCAAAGCCATTCAAAGATGTATTTGAAAAGATTGAAAATACTCCGAGTCAAGAGAACACGTTGTAAAAAATAACGCAATGGGGAGGAGCAACGATCGACGTTATCCGAAACTTCTATTCCGAATAATCGGGTAAAGATGACCCGACTTTTCAGAAGTCAAAAAAGCATCTCTAAAAACCTTTTTTCGAATATTTCAAGAATACGAAAAAAGAGCCGGATCGCAATTCCGACGGCTCGTACAGAATAGAAAACCAGGTATTAATATTTTGCAAGAGAGGAATCGACTTCGTCCGAATAGAGAAGAATTCCACCTTCCACGTTATGCACCTTTGCAAAACCGGATTGTTTCAAAATCCCGCATGCCATAGCGGAGCGTCCACCGGAACGACAATAAACGATCACTTCTTTTCCGGATTCTTTCCAAGGATTGATTTCAGAAAGACGCCCGGAAAGTTCGCCGACCGGAATCAGAAGATCGGTTCCTTCGATCGTGCTGATTTCCACTTCGTTCGGATTTCTTACGTCGAGAAGATAAAAGGAATCTTTCCCATCCTTTCTCAGATCTAATCTTGTTTTTAATTCTTTCGGTGTCATTGAAAATGGTTCCTTAGTTCGCAAAGATAAAATTGAATCAAAAATGACCGAGGTTTCTAAAAAGATTCAGCGGACGGAAGTCTTTCATTAGACTGATCCGGAAAGCTCTTCCAGCTCTAATTGAAGAGATTCCCAATCTTGAGTCAAACGTGCGATTTCATTTTTTGTCTCGTTTAAATTATCCAATTCCAGCTGATAACTTCGATTCTTAAAAAAACCGGGATCAGCCAAAACTTCTTCCAAATTCTTCTTGGACTTTTCTAAAAGTTCTATTTTCGCTTCGATCTGTTCCAGATCTTTTTGGATTTTTTTCACACGATTCTTATCCGCATTCTTCTTGGAACGCGTTTGAGAAGGTTCTTCTTTTTTGAGAGAAGAAGCATTTCCATTCTGAGAATTGGAAGTGACCGTTTCTTTCAGATTGTATTTGAGGTAATCGGAGAAGGTGCAGTTATAATCTCGAATTTGACCCTTATCGACGGAGATGGTTCGATTGCAGAGATCCTTTAAGAATTCCGGATCGTGAGAGATGATGAGAAGAGAACCTTCGTAAGCCATCAGAGCTCGTCTGAGGTTGTCTCGAACAACCAAATCCAAGTGGTTGGTCGGTTCGTCCAAGAAAATCGAATTGGCTGGATGTCTCACAAGAAGCGCCAAACGAAGCCGACTTTGTTCTCCACCGGAAAGAAGCGCAGTTTGTTTATAAACGCTGTCATCCGAAAAGGAAAAATATCCGAGCAAACTGCGCGCTTGTTGTTCAGAAAGATCGGGATACGTCGTCATTACGGTCTGAAGAAGATTTTTGGAAGGATCCAATTCTTCATGATGATTTTGCGAAAAATAACCGATCTTCGTCTTCGGTCCGTAGTAAATTTTGCCGGATGTTAGTTTATGAATTTCTAATAAACAACGGAGGAACGTTGACTTTCCCGCCCCGTTCGGACCGACGACGGCGATCTTGTCGCCTGCGGATATTTCAAGATTTGCGTCGCTGAATATAAAAGGCGGCTTACCGGAATAAGAGAATGCGCCGTCTTCGATTCTTGCTGTGATTCTACCGGAGGAGATAAAGTTGAATTTATAATCCGATTTGGAATTCCAAAACGATTCCTGAGGAGCTTCGACACGATCTCGTTTTTCGAGTTTTTTGAGCGCGGATTGAACTTGTCTCGCTTTTGTAGCCTGAGCGCGGAAGCGATCGATCCATTCCATTCTTTTCTTGAGATAAGATTCTTCCTTTTCGAATTGAGTTTGGAGTTTTTCCTGAAGTTCGTTCTTGTGTTCGAAGTATTCTTCTAAGGTTCCTCGAAATTCGATCACCCCGGAAGGAGAAAGTTCCGCGATCGTATCGCAGGTGGAATTTAAGAATTCTGGATCGTGTGTGACTAAGACAAAGGATTGTCCGGTTGAGTTGAGATAATCCGCGAGCCATTCCTTAGACTCGTTGTCCAAGTGATTGGTCGGCTCATCTAACAGGAGTAAGTTGCCCGGATTGAGAAGAGTAATAGAAAGACCAAGACGGTGTTGATATCCGGGTGAAAACTCTTTCACCTTCATCGCCATTTGTTCGTTGGAAAATCCAAGTCCACCCAAAACCTTGCGCGCCTTCGACTCCAACTCGTGAACTCCGTACGTAAACGCGTATTCTTCCAGAGAACTCTGTTCGTCGAGAAGAGAAGAAAACTCCGGAGAATCGTGAGAGATGATCTCGAACTTGTGATTGATCTCTTTGAGACGTTCGGAATATTCCCGATAGTGTTTGTGTTTACCTAACGCAGTATCAATCACCGATGCTTCCGGATCGAAATCGGGAAGCTGTTGGAAGACGGAAATTTCCGTATTCTTAGATTTGGATACGGTCCCGTCGTCGGGGACGAATTTTCCTTCCGCAATTCTAAAGAGAGTGGATTTACCGGACCCGTTCGGACCGACAAGACAGACACGCGCTCCCGGCTTGATATGCCAAGAGAATCCCTCAAAAAGAACCGAGGACGCATACTGGTGTTTTATGTCGATGAATTGGAGCAAGGATCGAGAGATTTAGAAAGGTAGAAAAAAGGAAGCAGAACCGGAATCCGTCGATCGTCGACGGACCGGAAAAAGGAATAAAATTATTTCTTACCTTTCACTGCGAGTTCTTCCAATCTTGCATTCAAGTGCAGGATGTATTTGCTGGAATTTCCGTTCATCTTCTCTTTGGAAGTTTGGATTGCCGCATTGATCTCGGCTACAGTCATCTTGTTGATCTTTTTGTTTTTCTTTTCTTGTGTTTCTTCAGACATAGGTTTCCCGCCAAATAATCTTATGCCAGATTTTTCGGATTAGGTCGTTTCGACAACCGCTTTTAGGTTGGAATCCTGGGATTTCACCGAAAGAGGGAAAGGTCGGAACTCCGGAGGAAAATTCTCGGAGTAAGTCCGGATTGTTTCTAAGAGTTCGGAACCGAAAAGAAGCGCATTTCTGTCAAACCTCGAAAAGTAGGAACTCCTATCTTGAAATTCTGACCTCCTCTTTGTATGAGACATAGTCTTGGATCTGCCTCGGAGCTTGGAACGTAGGAACTCCCATAAAAAGAACAAAAAGTCCGCTCGAAGAAAGATGTCATTTTGTGAAGTCCCGCATCCTGAAACGAGTTCGTTTTCCGAAAAAGGATTTGAATATAGGAACTCCTATTCTTAGAAAAATTTTTTCGAGAGATTCGGATTCAAAGGTGGAATCCAAGAACCGATTCAGACCAAGGTCGGAACTCCGCTCAAAAATCACACGGATTCGATCTTCAATTTGTGATTTCCTTTCTTTCTTCCAAGAAACAAAAAGGTTGGAATTCGGAGAATAAACCACAATGCTCTCTTTTTTTTCCACTCGAGATTCCTTCTCGCCCCTTTTTCTCCGAATCGGATTGGCAATTTGTATATTTCCCCATGGAGCGCAAAAACTCTTCGGATGGTTTGGCGGCGTAGGCTTCGAAGCCTCCATGGATTTTTTCGTAAATACTGCTGAATTTCCTGCGGCTCTTGCCTTCTTGGCGATCATTGCCGAATTTTTCGGATCCATCGCATTGATTCTTGGATTATTTACGCGTCTTGCGGCCTTTGGGATCACCTGCACCTTAGCCGTAGCAGGCTGGACTCATCGGGAGATCGGTTTCTTTATGAATTGGTTTGGAAATCAAGGAGGAGAAGGTTTCGAATATCATATCCTCGCAGTCTGTATGGGAATCGCCCTGGTTCTTTTCGGAGGAGGATCTTGGTCCATCGACTCTTGGCTTTCCGATCATCTTGAATTTTAATAAGAATTTTAGAATATTTTAATATTCATAACTTCTCCTTTGCAAAAAACATCTCAGAAGGATTATTCTGGCCTTCCTTTCTTTTCCTATTGAGTCCTATTCTAAAATAAAAAAACCGGCGGAAGGAAGCCCTTCGACCGGTTTTTGGAAAGAATTTTTTGGGGAATTAAGATCAGTATTTAATCTTATCTAC